>NZ_LFVU01000026.1 GCF_001047375.1 Clostridium cylindrosporum DSM 605 | reverse complement strand
AACAGGTGCCATTATATTAGCATTAATAGCTGTATTAATATTTGGTATGTAAAGCTATAAGAATTATTCATACCTTATATTAAAACTATATTTCCTCTATATCTCCTTGTATAGTAAGATGACAAATAGATTCTGATTGATAAATCTCATTTTGGTCTATAAATCTTTTTATTCTATCCTCTGCATCCTGAAGGTTTTTAGCTTCAAGTTCAACAATTCTTCCTCTTCCTACTTCTCTTCCTCTTCCATACACTAAGAAATTATAGTTTTGCGTACAAACATCCTTACGAACAACCTCTAGTGCACTTAGGTCCATTTTACCATTTGTACTATAAAACTTATCTATCCTATCTCCTTCTAAGATAATGTAACAAGTTGAATTCTCTCTAATTCCTTTATCTTTACCTATATAATTTTCCATCTTCTCCTCTGCATCTCTAAGGTTTTCACAATTAACTTCAACTACCCTTGCCTTTCCATTTTCGATTCCATTATCAAATACTAGGAATCTATATTTTCCTTCATCAGCATCTTTATTAACATCATTTGATGTATCTACCCTGAATTTCATACCTGTTCTATGGAATTTATCAAGTGTACCTTCAAACCTGTAAATTGTATTTTGTAGCTTCTTATATTCTTCATATATATCAGAATTTAAAACATATCTATCTAGTCCTTCATATTGCCCAGACTCAATAAACTTTCTCATGGATTGTTCATTAATCATTCTATACTTTATACCAGTTTTTAAAGGATAATGATCACTTTCAAATCCACAAAATGCTGGCTTTACATGCAATTTATTAAATTGAACAGTAGCTAAAATATAAATGTCATGAAGCTTATGATATAATAATCGGCGAACTGTTTCACCAAGGTCTATATTTCCATATACATCATCTTCTAATATAACTAGATTCTCATCATCTGAGTCTTTAATGCTATTAAACTTTTCTATTATGTCTTTTATTTCTTCTATACTAAAACTTGCACCACCATCTAATCCATCAAAACCTCTGTCTCCATATGCCTCTTTAAAAGTATCAGTTTCGTGTATTCCTCCCATTAGACTCCACCTCTCTTTTATTATATTTTTAATTATTATTTCCCAGTTTATCTTTAATATTCTCTGTCTTAGACATTTGTAGTCTTATAAATAGAACTTTAGAGTTATACTAAAGTTAAAGTTTCTCCCTCTAATATAAAAAGTGTAACTGAGTCGGATTCAAATATCTTATGCTTTTCCATATATCTTTCTACTCTATCCTCTGCTGACCTTAAATCCTCTGCATTAACCTGAATTATCCTTCCCATTGGAATCTCACTTTCCTTATCAAATACTAAAAACTTAAAATTCTCTTGAATAGGTTCCTTACTCAAAATATCACCTTCCTATATAAATTTAAAATTATCACTAATTGGCATTTACTTTTTAACTTAACCTTTTATTTTAGGCCATTAATAATATTTATATCATCATTCTTAAACTGTATTATCATGTTCCCTACACTATCTATGCTTGCTAAAAGTACATTCTTAGGAGAATTTATATTTCTTTTTTTAAGTTCATTAAGTAACCAAGACTTATTTTTATTTATTTCTTTTAGATGGTCATATACTATGAAGCCATCAATGATTAACTCAATTTGAATTCCGGTATCTTTACCCTTTATATTCATATCTCCTAATGTAACTCCCATACTCTTAGCTTTAAGTAAAAAACTAACCTTTCCATTAGTCTCTAATATGGCATAATCTACATCTGAGATATTGAATACACCATTTAGTCTACACTCCTCAAGTAAATCGTTTATACTGAATTTTTCCTTCTTAAGATTCTTCTCAATTAAATTGCCATTTTGAATAAGAATTGTAGGAGTGCCTCCTAATATATTACGAAGCCTAACTCCCTTTAAGGAAATCTTAGAGACAATTAAGGCGAATACTGCATATACTACAAGGGCTATAACTCCATGAACATATGGTATACTCTCATCTACTGCAAATGATGCTGCTATAGAGCCTATAGAAATCCCTATAACATAATCAAAAAATGTTAAATTAGCAATATGCTTCTTACCCATAGCCCTACTAAGTAGGAATAAAACAACAACAGACACTACACTTCTAAGTATTATATCTAGGTCTCCTATGAAATTTGTATAACTCATAATAGCTCCTTGAAATTTGTTTAAATATATTATGTGTAGGTTTAGAAATGTTATCCATGGATATGGTCGTTTATCAGCACATAGAGTCCTGCAAGTAGTGGTGTTTAGGGTTAGTTACACTACTGCAACACAGCAGCTCAAATAAAAAACTGCTTACAATTCACATCATAAGCAGCTTTAAAAATTTATATTTTACTTATTTAATATATTAACAAACAAATCATCTGAACTTGGAATCTTATCTATTATTCCCTTTTCCTTTAGCCATTTAGCATTATCTTCCCAATGTTTCTTATCCTGTGATAAGAAAGGTTCTTCAACTGAATCCATTCCAGGTAGCAGGATTTTCATACTCTTCTTTTCTACAGATTCTGTTAGTGGGAAGTTATCCTTTTGTTGATTTTTAAGAAGTATTTCTAGAGCCTTATCTGGGTTTTTCTTCATGAATTCAAATCCCCTTTTAGCTCCTCTCATAAATTTTTCTAACTTTTCTCTATCATTATTAATGGTTTTATCATTAGCTACAAATATCATAGTATATTCCCTTGGCACTCCATAGTCTGAAGGATTTAAATAATTTACCTTGTATCCCTTATCTTCTAAAACCGGTACCTCATGATTTACAAGTGCTCCACTTACTGAATCTACTCTTTTAGTCATAATTGCTGATAACATTTCAAATCCTACATCTGTAAATTTAACTTTATTCGGATCACCACCATCTTGTTTTACCATAGTCCTTACGTATTCTTCATTTAGTGGATTTCCTGAATACCCAACATTTTTTCCTTCTAAATCCTTAGGTGATTTTATCTTTTTCTCATCTAAAGACATTAGAATACTTAATGATGAGTGAACCACAGCACCTACAGATTTTACAGGTATGTTTTCCTTAGCCTTACTCATTATAAGATTACTTGGATAGTCTATACCTAAGGTTGCTTTCCCAGCTGCTACTAAGCTCAGTCCATCTGTAGCATTAGATGGAAATTGTATATTTACCTTAATACCCTCATCTTCAAAATATCCATTTTCAATTGCAGCATATATAAAACTATGTATAGCATTTGGATACCAATCTAGTACCAAATTAACTTCTTCTAACTTCTTACCACTCTCTTTATTACTACTTGTATTGCTTGTCCCACAAGATGTAAACAGCAATGCAATAAAGATTACAAGTACTATAAATTTTTTCACTACTCATTCCTCCATGTTATTACTTTTCTTTCTATTACCCTTACTATACTTACAAATATAATAGCTATTAAGGATAATATAACTATAGGTGCAAATACCCCTGCTCCATCCAGCTGTGTCATCATTCTTTTACTAAGATAGCCAAGTCCGCTTTGAGACCCTAGCCATTCCCCTATTGCAGCACCTATAACTGCAAATGGTACTGATATTTTAAGGGCTGAAAAGAAGTATGGTAAAGATGATGGAATCCTTAGCTTTAAGAAAATATCCTTCTTAGTAGCACCGTATGTTATTAAAAGCTCTTCCATTTCCCTTTTAGTAGATGAAAGCCCATCAAAAACATTTACTGCTATAGGAAAAAAGGTTATTAATGTTGCAACTAAGACTTTACTCCATATTGTATATCCAAACCATAGTATAAATAGCGGCGCTAATGCAGTTATAGGTATAGTCTGTGTTGCAACTAAAATAGGATATACCGCATTTTTTATATTTTCATTAATACTCATAAGAACAGCTACTCCTACCCCTAGTAATATAGAAATTAAAAGACCTATAACCGTTACTGTTAAACTTGCTGACAAATGTACCGTAAATAATATTTCTCTTAGTTCCCATATCTTTACTAGTATCCTTGTAGGAGATGGCAATATAAACATTATGTTTATACTCCTAGCTACTGCTTCCCATATAATTAGAAGAATACTTGTGAGTATTATTGCTGGAGTGTACTTTCTCATATTTTCACCTTCTGTTTTAACTCATCTATAAGTTGTTCCTTAATCTTAACTAAGTCTTCCCTTGCTAACATATGCCTATTTCTAGGATAGTCTAAAGGAATTTCAATTTCTTTTAATTTACTTATAGGTTTATCTGTAACTACAAATATTCTACTTGATAAAAACATCGCTTCTTCTACGTCATGTGTTATGAAGATTATCGTTTTTTTAAGTTTAATCCACTGCTCCTGTAGCCACTCTTGTAGTGTAACCTTAGTAATTGCATCTAAAGCACTAAATGGTTCATCAAGTAGTAACAAGTTAGATCCTGTTAAAAGAGTTCTTAAAAAGGATACTCTTTGTCTCATACCTCCTGAAAGCTCCCTAGGATACTTGTTTTCACAATCCTCAAGCTTAAATATTTTTAGGTATTCCCTACCTCTTGATATAGCTTCTTTCTTAGGAACACCTTTAATTTCTAAAGGTAGACATGCATTTTCAAGGATAGTTCTCCATGGAATTAACAAATCTCTTTGAGGCATATAACCTACAGAATCCTTTCTACCTTCTACATCTTGATTATTGATTATAATTTCTCCATTACTAGCCTTTTCAAGCTTTGTTATAAGTCTAAACAATGTACTTTTTCCGCATCCACTTGGACCTATTATACTTACAAACTCTCCATTATTTATGTTTAGATTTAGTTTTTCTATTAAATTAAACTCTTCAGATTTGTATTTAAATGTAACATCGGAAAAATTCAATATACTACTTGTCACCTTTAGCTACATCTCCTTTTTATATGCCATGTTCCAAAAATCCATTTCGTATATACTTGATTTAATAAATATATCTAATAGATTCTTCTTTTCTTCCCCTGAAACATCTTTGCATATTTCATTTATGTAATCTATCCATTTGTTTGTAAATTCTGTATAACCTTCAGACTCGTAACTTTCTATCCAAGGCTTATAAAAATTATTATCTAAATTATTCTTATACTTTTCATAAAGCTTCTTTCCTATATAGTTATAACTCCATGTACATGGCATAACAGCCATAGCTATCTCCTTAATGTTCCCTTTAAGTGCAACTGACTGCATATAGCTTGTGTAGCTTAAGTTGGGAATTTCTATATCATATCTTTCAGCTTCCTCCTTGCTTATTCCAAAGTCTTTTAGATATTTTATATGTACAGCAGCTTCATCCTCTATGATTCCTTCTATCGCTTCATAGAAAAACTTCATTTCCTTAAGTCCATTTGCTTTAGTTATGCCTATTGCATAAACCTTTATGTATTCCTTTAAGTAGAGGTAGTCTTGAATGAGATAGTTCTTAAACTTTTCCCTATTAAGTATTCCTTCCCCTATCTCCTTTACAAAAGGATGTTCTAAATATCCATTCCAAATTTCATTTACTTCTTCAAATAAGTAATCAGTAAACTTCATTTTATTATCCCCTTTATTTTTATTGTTTTTTAATTTAAATCTAGTGTGCTACCCTCCTTTTTACAAATAAAAAACAGCTACCTACCTAATTGGTAAATAGCTGCAAAGGTGCACAAAAACAAATATAATCGAAAGTATGCTTAAATTTATGCATACCTTTAGTATTATATTTCATAAAGCTTTCCTACGCTGGCATTATCCAGATCAGGTACAAGGGTTAGTATTAAACCTCTCAGCCATATTGGCACCCCTAGCAAGTTATTTGGTTTTATATATACATTATATCTAAATTTTAAAACTTTTCCATATATTTTTTAATTACTTGTCTTAGGAAGCCTAGTTAATTGCTTCATCCAAAATCTTAATGATGCTTGCATTACTGGCCCTACTAATGGTACTGATAAAAATGTACCTATTGCAACTGGTCCACCTATTAACCATCCTATTGTTAGAGCTGATATTTCAAGTATAGTTCTAGCCAGTCTAACAGAAATTGAAAATCTCTTTGATAAATAAAGTGTCATTCCGTCCCTTGGTCCTGCCCCTACCTTAGATGCTACATACATTCCTGATCCTGTTCCCATGAGAACAATACCAATTAGTAGAAGTATGCTTCTTGGTAGTATTTCTGTAAAATTAGGTATAAATCCTAGGTCTAGTATAAGATTTAGAAAGTAACCAACTATTAATATATTTAATATACTTCCTATAGCTGGCTTTTCCCTCTCAAGAATACAAGTAGTTAAAACCATGATTATACCTACTATTTGAACCCATCTACCTACAGATAAACCACTTAAATTAGAAAGTCCTATGTGAAGAACATCCCATGTAGCCACTCCAAGATTCGCTGTAATTGAGGTTGCAGCACCTAGTGCTAAGACAAATATTCCTCCTACAAATACCATAACTCTAATTATATATGCCAATGCAGTTTCTTTGTGTGTATCAACTATATCACTATTCTTCTTTTCCTTGTTATCATCTATTATCTCATTACTTTTTTCTTCCATAGTTATCTCCCCTATTCTAGGTTTTTCATCATTTGAAGTAAAACCTTTTTAAATATTTCTAATTCTTCTTTATCTATGTTTTGCATAGCCTCTTGTTCTAGATTATATGATTCTGCACTCCATTTAGGAAACATTTCATAGGCCTTATCTGTTAAACTAATAAGCCTTTGCCTTTTATCCTTCCCTTCTCCTCTAATTATCCAGCCCATTTCTTCCATTCTACTTAATGTTCTAGTAATAGTTGGGGCCTCAACGCAAAGATATTGACACAGTTCAACCTGTGTACACTCTCCCCTTTGGTATAAATATAATATGATTCCCCATTGAGAAGTGTACAATCCATGTGGAGATATCCTCTCATTTAGTCTTTTATTAAAATACCTAGCTAATTGATTTGCTCTATGTCCATATAAATCCAACTTTATTCACCTCTTAAAATAGTTACCTAGGTAAGTATATACCCTAAACTAAGATTTATCAAGGAGTTAAACTACCTAATATACTAAAAGTTCCCTAAGGGCATAATCCTTAGGGAACAGTATTATCTATTATCTACTTTTTCAGGATACATATCATGATTCATTAGTCTGTAGTTTGCCATTTCCTCATACTTAGTACCTGGCTTTCCATAGTTGCAATATGGGTCTATACTTATTCCTCCCCTTGGAGTGAACTTTCCCCATACCTCTATATATTTAGGGTCCATTAACTTAATTAGGTCCTTCATGATTATATTCATACAATCCTCATGGAAATCTCCATGGTTTCTAAAGCTAAATAGATATAACTTCAAAGACTTACTTTCTACCATTTTAATTGATGGTATATAGCTTATATATATAGTTGCAAAATCTGGTTGACCTGTTATTGGGCATAGACTTGTAAACTCTGGACAATTAAACTTTACAAAGTAGTCGTTATTAGGATGCTTATTATCAAAGGCTTCTAGTATATCTGGGTTATATCCAAAATCATACTTTGTTCCTTGATTTCCAAGTAGTGTTATGTTATCTAATTCTGATTCTTTTCTTCCACTGTGACTCATAACTATTTCTCCTTCTTATCTTCTAAGTATTTATTTAGTCCATTGTTACGAAGTATGCAAGATGGACATTCCTTGCACCCATCCCCTATTATCCCATTGTAGCATGTAAGTGTCTTTTCTCTTACATAGTCAAGTTTTCCGAACTTATCCGCCATCTCCCAAGTTTGGGCCTTATCTAGCCACATTAAAGGTGTATGAACTACAAAATCATAGTCCATAGCTAGGTTTAGTGTAACATTTAGGGACTTTATGAACACGTCTCTACAGTCAGGATATCCACTAAAGTCTGTTTCACATACCCCTGTTACTATATGCTTTGCACCTTTAACCTTAGCTAACACACCTGCGAATGTTAAAAACAGCATGTTTCGCCCTTCAACAAAGGTTGATGGAAGCTCTCCATCCTCACCTTTTTCTATCTTTATATCATCACGAGTTAGTGCATTTGGGGCTAATTGATTAAGAAGTTCCATATCAAGTATATGATGTTCAACCCCAAGTTCCTTTGCAATATCCTTTGCGCAATCTATTTCTAAACTATGTTTTTGGTTATAGTTAAATGTAACCGCTATTACCTCATCAAATTCCTTAAGTGCCCAAAACAAACATGTAGTAGAATCCTGTCCACCACTAAATACAACTACCGCTTTCTTATTCATATCTCCTATCCTTTCTATCCGATAACTACTTGTTCCTGGATAACAATCTCTAAGAATCAAGTGAGTAAAAACTCCCTTGATTCAAGATCTTTGTTTATACTCCTCTAGCATCCTTATCCCATATAACCTTATGCAGCTGAACCTGAAGCCTAACTTCATTAAGCTTCTTCTCCTTCATAAAATCTACAATTGTCTCCATTTCAATCTCCCCTAAAACAGGGCTAAAGTAAACTAAGCATTTAGATGTTAATTCATGTTCTTTAATAATGCTATATGCTACATCTAAATCCTCACGACTTCCTACTACAAACTTATACACATCATCTATTTCAACACTTTTTAGATTTCCTGTGTTCATGCGATTTGTCATTCCGCTTTTAGGTAGCTTATAATCAACTATAAAACTTATATTTTGAAACCTTTCCTTAAAAGGTAATATATCAATAGACCCGTTAGTTTCTATATGAACTACTAAATCACTATCTTTATTAAGCATATCAAGAAGGTTTTCAATTCCATCTTGAATTAATGGCTCTCCACCTGTTAATGTAACATTTCTAGCTCCATTTCCCTTTATATAATCATAGATATCTCTAGCTGATAAAACCTCACTTATATTATACCTATCCCATGAATAGGTAGTATCACACCATGAACATCTTAGATTACAATTAAAAAATCTTATAAATGTAGCAAGTTCTCCAGAAGTTGGACCTTCTCCATCAACAGATAAAAATTTTTCTATTATATTAAACATTTTTATTCCTCCGTATATATGCAGCTATTTGTTGGCGTTTCAAATAGTTCTACTTCATAAATCTTAAATCCCTTAGACTTTAGTCTATTAAAAACATCCCTAGACATTTCCTCAGCTGTTGTTCTGTATGGTACAAAGACAATGTCAAAGTTATTTGGAAGCACCTCTAGCTTTGCAGCAAGCTCTCTCCCTTCTTCATTATCCTCTATAAGAAGCTTATGGTCAAAGTCCTCTGCAATCTCCTTTAATGCCTTTTTAAAATTTGTAAAGTCATCAACCATTCCTCTACATTGTCCAGATTCCTGCAACGTCTCTGACTTTAATGTTGCAACTAGTCTATATCTATGCCCATGTATATTTGCACACTTTCCTTCATATCCACATAGATAATGTGCCATGTCAAATCCTACTTCACTTTTTATCTTAAACATAATTATTTCTCCTTAAACTAAAAAAGGTTTATATTCCTGCTAAACTAGTGCAAAAATATAAACCTTAAGTAATTTCACTTAAAATTTTTGCCTAGTTTTATTTATAGACAGGATGGTCTAACGAACTGTCTGTTATTTTTTTATTTTTCTAATAAAAAAGGTTTGTTTATTACACAAAACTAGTATAATAAACAAACCTTAAGTATTCTTACTTAAAATTTTTGCCTAGTTTTTTTTAAGGACAGGATGGTCTAAATGAACTGTCCATTATTTATAATTTACATTATGTATTCTAACACATTAGAATATTATATTCAAATGCTTATTTCTGTTAGATAATATCCTTTGACCAAAGATAGGCCTTATTCCAGTATGTTGTATTTATACTAGTTTTCTGTACTACAGACCCTGCTCTTGGAGCGTGTATCATTTGTCCGCTTCCTACATAAATACCAACATGACTTACACGTCCTGTGCCATTTGTACTAGAAAATACTAAATCACCTGGCTTTAAGTTTGAACGCTTTACGGTTGTCCCCATTTTTGATTGTTCTGCTGATGTTCTAGGAGCCTTAATATCACCTGCATTTTTATACACGTATGTAACAAGTCCCGAGCAATCAAAAGACCTAGGACCTTGTGCTCCCCATACATAAGGCTTTCCAATTTGTGCCTTAGCTAGCTTTACTATTTTATCACGTTTAACCTTTTCAGCTTCTTCTTTACTTACTTGGCTATTTAACTTAACATACTTTGAGCTAACCCATCCGTACTTATTACTACTTAGCTTTATCTTATACCATCCACTTTGCTGACCTACTATTTGAAAGTTAGCTCCCTTAGAAACTGTGGATATTACATTTCCACTTTCAATCTTTGGAGTTTTTCTAACATTTAATCCCCCAACAGTAATAGTAGCAGTTTTATTAATTAAACTAACCCCACTTGCAAATACGCTGGAGCAAGTTAACATTATCATTATTGCAGCCATAGGTATTAACTTCTTAATCTTTAACATGTGTAATTTCCCCCTTAAAAACTTGTAACCCTTTTGTAACTTCCTATATTTTATCACGTAACTATATACATATTGTGTAGAATTTTAATTTTATTATATAAAACTTATAAAGTTTTATCAACAAATTTAACCATAGTAAGATAAAAATTTATCATATATCCATTATTATACTTTACTTATTATGTATACCCTATAAATATATCGGATATATAGGACAAAACTGTAATATTTTTTGTATATATAATGGAATATATGGTATATTATTCACAGGAGCTAAACAACACTTTCCTTATCCATTTTATCACAATAAAGGCTATATGTGTTTTTTCCTTTCTCCTTAGAGTGATACATTGCCGCATCTGCATGCTTAATTATACTCTCATAATCATTACCATCAATTGGATAAATGGCAATTCCAATACTACATGTAATATGTAAACAATGTCCATTTAAATCCATACATCTGCTTAAATCACTAATTATTTTATTAGCAGTGTTTTTAACATCTATCTTATCCTCTACACCATTAATTATAATCGCAAACTCATCTCCACCTTGCCTACAAACAATTCCCCTTCTATCAACACTATCCTCTATACGTTTTGCAGCAATCTGAAGAAGTAAATCACCACAGGAATGACCAAATGTATCGTTAACATATTTGAATCTATCTAAGTCTATAAACATTACCGCTATCATACTATTATCTTTTCTATTAGAATTCATTAAGCTTCGAAGTCTATTTTCGAAAAATCTTCTATTAGGCAAATTAGTTAAATAATCATAAAATGCCAAATGAAAAAGTTCCTCTGTCCTCTCTACTACCTTTGTTTCCAAGGTTTCATTTAGTGCTTTTAGCTTTTTAATTAAAGCTTTGTTTTGAAGATTTATTGTTACTTGTCGTATATTAATTAGGATTATACTTATACCGGAGCAAATCCACACTACTATATCTTCTTTTATAAAAAGTAAAACAAATAGTAATATCACACTCATTCCTGGTAAAAAAAACATGAATCTGAATACTTTATTATATTCTATTGTTTGATTTTCAGATATATATTCATTCCCTGATTCTTTCCTAAACTTTAACCCTGCACTACTTAATAAAAATGCAAACATCGACCATAAAGGGTCTATACGACTTCCTGTAAAATAACTCCCAGTTGTCTGTAGATAGCAATAGGCTGAATTAGCAATAAGCAGAACAAAGAAAGCTGCTGCAATCATAGACATACTTTTCTTTTCATCACGTAGGTCCTTTAAGAATAGATAACAGGTTAATATAAATAAAATCCCAATATCCACTACAGGATATATAATATAGAAGGTTAAATCTAAAAAGTTCGTAACTTCTACTTTAATAATATTAGGTAATATTACATAAACCCAGGTTAAAGCAACTGCTATACATACTACTGTCATAGTGTCTAGTATTAATAGCAGGGTAGGATATTTATTTATTTTATTATGAAACTTATAAACTAGGGAAATTAAAAATATCACTGCTGATAATGTCCAGAAAAAATGTTCCCATCCTGCAGTAGGTACTTTTACCCCCAAAATCATCTCATAGTAATCCACTACCACTTGCCCCATAAGGTTTACTATAGAACCTATTGAGAGAATAAGCCAGAAGTAACTCTTTTTACTGCATTCTTTTTTATAAGTATATATAAGACATGCTGCTGCAACTAAAAGAGGAATAGTTTGAAATATATTAGATATAAAATTAAAATATAAGTTTTCATTAAAAAATGTTATCCAAAGATAATATAATACTATGTATAAAGCCATCGAGGCATAAATCGATGTCTTAGGATTATTGTTCTTCATTTGTAAATCCTCCTAAAGCATATTGCTTAAATCAATTTCACTTATATTATCGTATACTTAATTATAGAGGAAAAGTGTTTATGACAATCTTTTAACATGAACTATTTAAAGCTTTAGGCTTTATATTCGCTATATGTATCATTGAATTTATCTTTAATATAGTAAAACACTGCAATTTAAAAGAATAAGAATGGAGGAACTCTTATTTGAATTCCTCCATCCTCAAAATAATATATTTACTTAACAAAAGGATTATAAAATCTATTTCCATCATAAAAAGTTACTATAAATGATAATATGAGTACTATAATAACAATAATTAGTGTAATAATATCAAGCTTTCTAAGGGGTTTCTCAGCATACCATGTACGCTTCTTATTCTTTCCAAACCCTCTTAGCTGCATTGCATTAGATATTACATCTATTCTATTTATACTTGATATTATTAAAGGAAGTAGTATTGTTGCTGAATTTTTAAGCCTTCTATGAAACTTATCCTTTTTACTAAGTTCTACTCCCTTAGCCTGCTGGGCCTTAGATATATTGTAGTAATCTTTTTGTATGTCTGGAATATATCTTAATGCTATAGCAACTGCATACCCTACCTTATAACTTACACCTATTCTATTTAAACTTGATGCAAATTCACTAGGGTCTGTTGCTAAAATAAATAATAATGCCACAGGGATTACCGCAAGATACTTTAACATAAAGTTAAACATATAAAATAATTGTTCTAGTGTAATAGTATAATTCCCAATAATGTGTAAAACCTCATGCCTTGTTCCATATACCTTGACACCATGTTCAGGGGAGAATATATATATTGCAATTATATTCATGATTATTAAAACAGCCATAAATGTTAAAGCAACTTTAACTTCCTTAAACTTAATCTTGGAAACTCTAAAAAGTACCAAACTAATTATAAACATACTTAGAAGTACAGGGGTATCATAGGTAAACATTGCAGCTATGCTCCAAAGCAGGAAAAAAACTAACTTTGTAGCACCTGTAAGATTATGAATAATTGAATCTTTTTTTATATAGGAAAGTGTTACACTACCTGCCATTACCCTCTCACCTGCCTATCATAATGTATGAACTTCTTTATAAATTCCTTAGGATCTGATATATTACATTTCTCTGCTAGATTAAATAGTGAAGTTTCCTTTAAATTAGCTTTTTCTATAATCTCATGATTAGTTAGAATTTCTACAGGTGTATTGTCGGCTATAATCTCACCATCTGAAAAAACCAAAACCCTTGATATATATTCAAGCATAAGGTGCATATCATGTGTAATCATAATAACCGTAACCCCCTCAGAATTTAGTCTTTTCAAAAATTCCATAAACTCTGTATAATGACGAAAATCCTGACCTGCTGTAGGTTCATCTAATATAATAATCTCGGGATTTGTTACTAATATACTAGCTATAGTAACTCTTTTCTTCTGTCCAAAACTAAGGGCTGAAATAGGCCAATTACGGAATTCATATAAACCACAGACCTTTAATGTATCCTCTACCCTTTTCTTTACTTCCTCTTCACTAATTCCCTGTGCATAAAGCACAAGTGCAACCTCATCAAATATCATGCTTTTAGAAATCATTTGATTAGGGTTTTGCATTACATATCCTATATGCTTTGCCTTCTCTTTAATGTCCTCATTTGATATATCATTATCATTTAGGTGTATTTCTCCAGTAAAGTTAGACTCAAAGCCACATATAACCTTTGCAAGTGTACTTTTCCCAGCACCGTTACATCCTACAATACCTAGCATTTCACCTTTATGCACCTTAAAGCTTATTTGCTTTAATATATTCTTATCCATGTTATAGTTAAATGATATATCCTTAAGTTCTAGTAAGACTTTATCTTTTCTTGGACTTTCAGATAATTGTACACCGTAGCACCAATTTTGAACCTTTTTCTTGTTATCATCATCTATACTAATAGAATCTATTCCACTTGGATTTATATCCTTAGTAATTGGGCACCCTGCATACTTTAATGCAGATAGATATAAAGGTTCCCTTATTCCAGCATTAACTAAGAAGCAACTTGATAAAAGTTCATCTGGTGACATATCAGCTTTAATAATTCCATTTTCCAAAAGTATAATACGGTCTACTTCTTTATATAATACTTCTTCAAGTCTATGCTCTATAATAACTACAGTAGAGCTTCTTTGTTTCATTATCTCATCAATGAGTTCAATTGTTTTCTTCCCAGTAGCTGGGTCTAGACTTGCAAGAGGTTCATCAAATAATAGAATCTTTACATCTCCTACTATAACCCCTGCCATAGATACTCTTTGCTTTTGACCCCCTGATAAATCATGTGGAGAAACCTCTAGGTAATCCTCCATACTAACTATTTTTGCAGTAACCTTTGTTTTACCTATTAACTCGTCTCTATCTATAAGGTCATTTTCAAGGGTAAATGCAATGTCCTCCCCAACTGTTAAGCCAATGAACTGCCCATCGGTATCCTGAAGTACTGTACCTACATCTTTACTAATATCGAACAAAGTCATGTTTTTAGTATCATTTCCATTAATTCTAAAAACTCCACTCATATCTCCTTTATAACTATGAGGTATAAGTCCATTTATACAATGTGCAAGTGTACTCTTACCACTACCTGAAGCCCCAGCTATTAATACTTTTTCACCTTCATATATAGTTAGGTCAATATTACGTAATGTTGGTTCAGCCTGTGATAAATACTTAAAAGTAAAGTCTTTAAATTCTATTATTGGTTTCTTCATTTAATATCTCCTAATTATGCTCTTTGATTAATAGATAAAAAATATTATCTTAGGGCTATAGGCTTATTGTTCAATGTGTAAACTTCCCTTTTTCACCTTTGTCTTTGAAAAGGCTACTAAAAGTATAGTCCCTATAATTGCAGTAGTTGCAGTATTTGATAATCCTGCAAAGGCTCCCTGTGCAAATACCTTATCTATTGGTTCACCATATATAAGAATATCAAGTCCAGGTGCAACTAACATCCAAGCTACAGCATGTCCACATATTTGAGATAAATTAAAAGCAATAATTCCCTTTAGTCCAAGACTTTTTGTTTCTAGATCAATAATATTCTTTCCTAATCCAACAACTAAACCAAATATTCCTGATGCTAGTATCCAACTCCACCATGGTGCACCCCAGGAGAGGTCTACCAGTGTATGCCCAATTATACCAATTAAAAAACCTGCAATAGGTCCAAATAATAATGCAAATAGTCCTAAAACAGCATATTGGATATTGATGCTTGTATCTGGTATAGGACTTGGAATAGCAACAAATCTTCCAAGTACGAAAAATAGAGCTGCCCCTATACCTATGGCAACCATAGTTTTAATGTCTAGTTTCTTCATAATTATCCTCCTTTAAATAGAATTAAATCATGTAAAATATTTCCTATTATTCCAAGGTACTTTATATGATTTAACTTCTATGATACTAACGCAAAAATTAAATGTCAATATATAAATATATTGACATTTAATTCTTTTTCTGGATATTAATTTTTCATTAACAATATAGAATTTAATTATAGATTAAGTCTCGAAGCAAAGGTCTAACTATTGGATAAATTTCTATGCCTTTTTTTATATAACCTATATGCAGTAAATACTACTCCAATGAAGCATATAACTGCTGTTGTCATATATACAAATCTCATTCCATATATGAATACATCTTCCCTTCCCTTAATATAATCCGCCACTTTATAGCCTATTTTATGACTCATTCTACTATAAAGAAGTGCGGTGGCAATTGATGCACCAAAAACCATACCTAGGTTTCTAACTAATGCATTAATACTTCCTGCAATTCCAAGTTTATTCTTTGGTACCATAGACATTACTAAGGAGTTATTAGGTGATTGGAATAATCCATTTCCAATTGATAATACTGAAATATAGATTATTATAGTTACTAAACTTGAACTTTCATTTAACATACTCATTAAAACTAATGCTGTAGTTGTTAAAAATAAACCTAGACAGGATATAGACTCAGATCCTACCTTATCTGAAATATAGCCACTTATAGGAGCTATTAGTGAAACAATTATTGGAGATATAAACATAATAAGTCCTGTAGATGCAGGTGAAAATTTTAATACATCTTGAAGATAAAAAGGCTGAACTATATTTACACATATAATGGCTATATATGAAGTAAATGCACAAAACAAACTTATAGAGAATAACTTATTCTTAAATATTTCTAATTCAATTAATGGATTACTAGTTTTCTTTTCAAATTTAACATAGATAATACTAGATATTATTACAACAACAAATCCTGCAATAATAATTGGATTATCATATCCTAGCTGTTCTCCCTTCATTATAGAGAAGAATAATACAACTATAACAATTGCAAATAATAATGCTCCTTTTATATCAAGTTTTTCATCAAGCTTTCTTTGCATCTTTGGAAGAATTTTAATAGCAAGTAAAAATGTTATTATCCCAACAGGAACATTTATTAAGAATATATAATGCCAACTTAGAAAGGAAACAATAAATCCTCCTAAAGGCGAGCCTACCATACTTCCTATAGCAACAAAGGTAGCAGATATACCAAGTGCCCTTCCTCTTTCATTAGCTGGAAAAATTTCAGTTATTATTCCTTGATTATTCGCCATTGCTGCTGCTGCACCAATACCTTGAACTATTCTTGAAAATACTAAAAATGATATTGAACTTGAAATGCCACAAAGAAGTGAACCAATAGTAAACAAACAAATACCAAAGTTAAACATCGTTGTCTTTCCCTTAATATCACCGAGTCTTCCAAAAATTATAATCGTAGCTGAAATTACAATCAAATAACTTGTTACAACCCAGCCAATTGACGCCATTCCTACAGAAAGCTTTTTCGCCATAATAGGAAGTGCTACATTTACTATACTTGCATCTAAGGATGCCATAAATGGTAGAACTACTAATATAAATAGAATTGACCATCGTTTTTTATATGTATTATCTAAACTCTGCATATTCACTCCTCCATTTAATAATTATATTTATATTATATTTTAGCATGTATACTCAGAATACCTTATTATATATTTCCACTAAAACTTATTATTAACCATTCCCTTGTCTTTTAGCAATTCCAAGGATAATCATATAATTACAAATAAGTTCCTATTATTATAATTATTACACGACATAATTTGACCTTTATTTCACATACTAAGAGTGTTGTAAATATTAATAATGAAATTAGAGGTGAATTATATGAGAAGACTTACTGAAGCTGAAGTACTATCACTATCTGGACTACTTAAGATGGAAAATGACGGACTAACAGTTGCTAAGGCTATGCAAGCATTAATCAAAGACGATGACCTTAAAAGACAAGCTGAAGCTGGTATCCTTGCAACAGAGTGTAGAATAAATGGAATCCAACAATTCATTAACGAAAACCAAGTTACATTTACAAAGGAGGTACTATAATATGGCTTCTTTCATTACAAATAGAATTAAAGATACTATGGAAATAACTGATGATGTTATAGCAACTAGTATGATAGCTAGTGCTTCTGCTGGTGCAGGAGCATACCTAAGTGCTGGTATGACTTCTACTACTCCAGAACTTAGAGCAATATATCTAGGAAACCTAACACAAGTTCTAGGAGGGCATTCTGCTCTTACAGAACTAATAGTAAAAAAAGAATGGGCGAAACCTTATAGTGCACCTACTGAACAATTACTAGATGTTTATAACAAGTCTAAGGATAGAATTTAATTAGTTAAATAAAATCTCTATCATAAAAATAGTCTGTGAATCCTCTTTGTAGAAATTATCTATAAAGAGGTCACAGACCTTTTTTAGAAAGTTATATTTTAAACCTTAAGACCAATGTTTACTTCAAATTCTCCAATAGATGTATCCATATTAACACTAATTACTTCATTTTTACTTATCATAAGATGTACATCTTTTCCAAATATCATTGAAGGTGTTGATATATCTACACTGCATCCATTCTCACCCATAATCGTTGCTGCATTACCTGTAATCATATTAGTAAGTTCACTTACTGCACTTCTTCCCATCTCATCTATCTCATCAATAGACATTCCCATCATCATAGCGGATATAACCTTTTTAGCTGTATCCTCAGACATACAGTAGGATACATTCCCCTTTAAATCTCCTATAAGCCCTATTATAGATGTTACTTCCTTACCTACAAACATTTCCTCTTTTTTCTTAATCCCTGAAACCTTAATATCTGTTATACCAAACTGCCCAAGTACACTTTTCATAGAATCTAAAAATGGATCAATATTTTTTATATCCATATATTCCTCCTACTTTTCACATACACATATTACAAATAAAACTCACTTTAATTATTCAAATAATTTCCTATAATATATTTTACACCTAACCTCACTGAATGGTGCATAAATACCTTTAGATGAAAAACTTTCTTAGAGAATTTCTTTAATAATATATTATTTTATTTTCAATATTCTGTAATATATGCTAATTTATACATTTATCGTACATTACTTCAGAATTATTTATAAACTTTACCCAAACTTATAATAATATTTTCAAAGAATTAATTCATTCTCTATCTAACCAAAGAAAATATATATTAAAACACCCCTTTGACATTTCTGTCAAAGGGGTGTTTTGCCCTAAGAATATAATTATTTATATTCCTGCATGTAATCTAAATCTCTAAGCCTATATTTACTTCAAATTCTCCAATTGATGTATCCATAATTACACTTATTGTATCAACTGTACTAATAATAAAATACATATCTCTACCAAATACCATAGATGGTGTAGTTATATCTATACTACGACCATTTTCACACATACTAGTAATTGCATTTCCTGTAATCATATTAGTAAGTTCCCCTACTGCACTTCTTCCTATCTCATCTATCTCTTCAATACACATCCCCATCATCATAGCTGAAATAACCTTTTTTGCAGTATCCTCTGACATACAATAGGATACATTTCCCTTTAAGTCACCTACTATCCCGATAATAGCGCTAACTTCCTTTTCTACAAGCATTTTTTCTTTTCTAGATAAATCCGCAACCTTAATATCCGTTACACCAAACTGTTCAAGTATGCCTTTTAATGAGTCTAAAAAAGGATTAATATTCTTTACATCCATTAATCTAGCCCTCCTTCAAAGGCTATGTTTATTTTAAGTTTACCATATGGTGATATATACATCTCTGATATGGAGTTAATCTTCGGAATAGAAACCACTGCACCTTTTCCCGCAAATACAACTGGTGGAGCAAGTCTCAACTTAAGTTTTAAATCATTATTTAGTTGAGTTATTGCACTACCCGCTATTATGTTATTTAATTCTGAAACTGAGGCTAATACCATATCTTCTCTTTCATCACTAAACTCTTCTCCTGTAATACATTTTGCAATACTTATAGCAAGATTTGCCTCCATATCTAAAAGAAGTCTTCCCTTTAGCTCCCCAGTATATGAAACAATACTTGAAACTCCATATGATACTATGCTATCAGAGTCCTCATTAATTTCCTTTTCAGCTTCAATTTTAATTCCAATCATTTGATCAAAAATTTCAAGTATATTAACCGTAAAAGCTTCTATTAATTTTCTATCCATCACTTTTTTACCCCTTTAAAATATTTCTTACAGCTTCAAGCATTTCATCTTCTTTAAAAGGCTTCTTTAAAAAATGTTTTACCCCTATTCCCTTTGCTTCACTCATTACCTCTTCATCTCCCATTGCACTAAGCATAAGTATATTTGCATTAGGATTAATATTCATTATTTCCCTAGATGCACAAAGTCCATCCATAATAGGCATAGTTATATCCATTGTAATTAAATCTGGATTTAATTCATTAAACTGTTCTATACCTTGCTTTCCATTTTTAGCACATCCACACACCACAAATCCATTAGGTTCTAATGCTCTCTTTATTATGCTATGTATCATTGGAGAATCATCTACTATTAAAATTCTATTACTTTCCATATATAATCCCCTTTTTGTAACTTATTTTTTATTAATTGCTTTATATAAACATACAAGTTCTTTTAATATGCTGCCATTTTCATAATGTCCCCAGCATTTAGTATAAGTACTACTTGTCCATCTCCTAAAATCGTTGAACCTGAAATACCAGGAATGTTAGCAAGATAATCTATTAATGGCTTTATTACAAATTCCTGTTCACTAACTAACTTGTCTACTACAATTCCAACTTTATCTACTCCGTTAGAAATTATAACTATGTTCAATTCTTCATTTACAACTGAACCTTGTCCAATATTTAAAATCCTACTTAACCACTCTATACCAATTACATCTCCTCGAAGATGAGTAAAGTGCTTTTTCCCAAATTCATAAATATTATTATTATTAATTTTTACAGTTTCAACTACGTTTTCGATAGGTATTATATAAGTCTGACCTTGACTTCCAACTAAAAGCCCTCTAGAAATAGCTAAGGTTAAAGGTAGTTTTATTGTTATTTTAGTTCCCTTATCTACCTCGCTATCAATACTTATAGTTCCACTAATACTTGTAATATTACTTTTAACAACGTCCATACCTACCCCTCTACCTGATATTTCTGTTACCTTTTTTGCGGTACTAAATCCAGGTATAAATATCAAACTAAGTATTTGACTTTTGCTTAACTTGTTTGCATCACTAACACTAACAAAACCTTTTTCAATAGCTTTTTGCTTTATTTCCTCATGGTCTATTCCCTTACCATCATCCTCTACTTCAATATAAACGTATTTGTTTTTGTTGTATGCTCTTAAAAATATTGTTCCTATTTCATTCTTTCCTTTACTTCTTCTCTTTTCTGAACTTTCAATACCATGGTCAGCTGAATTTCTTATTATATGAACAAGTGGATCACTTATTTGTTCAATGATTGTTTTGTCTATTTCTGTTGTTTCTCCCTCTGTTATTAAATTAATCTTTTTATTACTAACCTGAGAAACATCTCTGATAATCCTTGGCATTTTCTGAAATACATTTTTTATTTCTATCATTCGAATTGACATAATAGCATTTTGAAGTTCATCGGATATTCTATTAACTGAGCCTCCAATTTCCTTAACTTCCTTAGCAAGTTCTGGAATGTCATATTCTATACTTAACTTTTTAGCTAGATGCATAAATGAATTTTTGGTTATCATTAACTCCCCAATCATATTCATCATATTATCTATCTTATCCTGATTAACTCTTATACTCTGTAAGCTAGTATCTCTTTTTAAATTATCACTTGCTACATTGTTTACTACTTCGTTTTTTGTAGATTCTTCACTTAAATCTCTTTTATCTGATGATTCTAATCCTTGCTCTAGGATTTTATTTATCTTACTTAAAATTGAATCCTTAGGTAAATTAGTTGACTCATTATTATTAATAATACTAACGCAGGCCTTTAAGTAATCAACAACCTCATAACTTAAATCTACCATTTCCTTTGTAAATATAATTAATTTATCTCTAAACATCACAAGTAAAGACTCAAATGAATGGGTTACTTGGGATATATTTTTTGCAATAGATAAGATAGGGTTTACCGCTGTTAAAACACTTAACAGTACCCCAATTCCTCCCTTGGTGCTATGTATACTTCTAAACATATTATTCATAGCATCACTATCATCACTGTCTTTATCAAGTTTAACTAAGTACTCACTTTCGATTCTTTCTAAATGCTCGAAAGTTTCCTCAACAAACTGATCCTTAATCTCTTTTAAAACCGTATTTTTAAATTCATCAGATTCCAAAATATCAACAGAATTTTCATCATGGAGATTGGTAGTACTTTTATCACTTATTTCATTATTATCATCTGAAGTTAGATTATTAGATTCTATAGTTAATTCACCTATGTCCTTAGGATTTTTATTAATATCAACAATTTCCTGAATTTTTGTTATAAGCTCATCTACTTTATCTTCATTATCTAATACAACTTGGAAATTGTCCTCTGACTTACTATCATCTATATCTTTAATTTTAGATCTAATATCATATATAAGTCCTCCAAGCAAGTCTATTCCCTCTATTAGATTATCAATTATATTTCTACTAATTTGGATTTTTTTCTTTCTTAAACTATCTAATGTATTTTCAATTGAATGACTTAACTTCGTAATACATACAAGCCCTAGAAAGGATGAGCCTCCCTTTATACTGTGAACCATTCTAAATACGTCATTTATTATTTCTTCACTTTTTTCTGTGTTTGCTTCAAGGTTAAGTAATCCTTCTTCTAAGGCATCTAAGTATTCTACTGCTTCCTCTATATATGAATTTAATATGTCTAAGTCCCTGTTTTCAAAAATATAAGTCATTTTATACACGCCCTTTTCCAACAAGTTCTTCTATTGTAGTACTAATTTATACTATTATTTATGTAATTGTTTTGAATAAACAATAGTATCTCCAATTTTTTGTGCTTTATAGCTAGATGAAATTCTAGCAATTGATTCAGAATGACCAAGAAAAATAAATCCCCCAGGACTTAAACTATGGTAAAGGGCTTCCACTACCTTTTTTCTTGATTCAGTACTAAAATATATAAGTACATTTCTGCAAAATATAAAATCACAATTACCTATTTTAAATATTTCATCTGAGTTAAACAAATTTAACCTTTTAAACTCTACATACTTTTTAACCTTTAAATCAATATGGTATCTATCACCTTTCACTGTAAAATACTTAACTAAATATTCCTGTGGCATTTCCCTCATTGCCCTATCATCATATATGCCTTTTTTAGCAGCATCAAGAACCTTATTATTTATATCTGAAGCAATAATTTTAATATCCCAAACCTCTGGCTTATCAAGCATTTCAAGCAAAATTATTGCAAGTGTATAGGCTTCCTCTCCTGTTGCACATGCAGCACTCCATATTTTTATACTATAATCTTTTTTTCTTTCCTTTTCCTTAACTATAATAGGAAGTACATCCTCTGCAAAATTTCTTAGCTGTGGAAAGTCTCTAAAAAAGTATGTTTCATTTACAGTTAATTCATTAATTAATTTATAAAATTCTTTTTCATTTGGAGAAAATCTTATAAAGTGATAATACTCTAAAAAATCACTAATATTTATATCCTCCATACAGTTTTCTATTCTTTTTTCAACAAAGTACTTTTTATTAAGTTCATATGAAAGACCTGTCTTGCTGTAGATTAAGTCGGTATATTTCTTGTAAAGGACATCATCTAATTTCATATTTACACTTCCAATCTAGTAATAGCTCAGTAAACACATTAGCTAATCTTCTAATTATTATTTTCTGTTCTTTTATCGCCATAAACCTAGGAAATTGTATCCTTCACCTTATATTTAATTATTTACTGCTCTAATTATTTCCTGTGGAATT
Source organism: Clostridium cylindrosporum DSM 605 (assembly GCF_001047375.1). NCBI lineage: Bacteria > Bacillati > Bacillota > Clostridia > Eubacteriales > Clostridiaceae > Clostridium > Clostridium cylindrosporum. The sequence goes on along the minus strand of NZ_LFVU01000026.1, from coordinate 289,069 downwards.
CTATATGAAGGAACTACAATTCCAGCTCCCCCTCTTTCTATAGCTTCCTTAGGCATCCCAAAAATAGTTGATGTTTTTTCATCTTGAGCTATTGTAACTCCACCTGCTTTTCTTATTTTAACCATTGCATCTGCTCCATCATCCCCCATGCCTGTCATAATCACTCCAATGGTCTTTTTAGCTCCGAAGCATTCAAGTGCAGACTCCATAACTATGTTAACGGATGGTATAAAAAGTGTTTTCGGCTCCTCTGTTAGCCTTACTATATGACCACCTTTATATTTATTTTCCCTAGATATAAAATGATACCCTCCAGGAACAACAAATCCTTGTCCATCAACAATAGCATCACCTGCTTCAGCTTCCTTAAATCTAAATGGACTTGCAGAATCAATTCTCTTTGCAAAGGTGCTCGTAAATGTAGGTGGCATATGCTGTACAATAATTATTGACGCCTTAAGGTTACTAGGTATATGAGGAACTATTTCCATTAATGTATTAGGTCCTCCAGTAGAAATTCCAATAACTACAACCTTAGATACACTATTCCTAGGATTACTTTTTTCTAAACAACTTACAGTTTCAACTATAGTTCTTTTAGACTCATGAATCTTTCTTTTCAATCTATTTTTTCTTGAACTTTTATAAGCTGCTTTTACCTTTTGTATTATTTCCCTACCAATAATATGTAAATCCGCAGATACAGTTCCAGATGGCTTTCCAATATAATCAAAGGCTCCTAGTTCTAATGCTTCAAATGTTGTTAAAGCCCCCGCTGTAGTTAAGGAGCTTAATATAATAACTGGTATATCAGGAAAATCATTTAAAATATATTGCATAGATGTTAATCCATCCATAACCGGCATGTTAATATCCATTGTAACAACGTCTGGCCTTAATTCTCTAACCTTCTGCACTGCATCTTCGCCATCTCTAGCCGCCCCAACAATTTCTATTTCACTATCTGTTATCAATATTTCTTTAATAACTCTTCTCATTAATGCTGAATCATCTACTAATAATACTTTAATTTTACTTAACAATGTTCCCACCCTTTTTATAGATAAATGTGAAAATACCTTAAACATTTTAGTTTTCAGTATTCTCACATTTTATATGTTTCTTATTTTAAATATTATTTATTAAAGTTTAGAACCTTAAAAAGATTAAGTATTAATACCATTCTCTTTCCTTCGTCTAGTTTTCCAACACCATCAATATACTCCGCATCTACTCCGCTACTAAGTATACTTGAAGGCTCCTCTATAAGGCTTTTTTCAAATCTTAAAACCTCTGAAACAGCATCTACTATAATTCCAGTTCTTCTATTATCTATATCAACTATTATTATTCTTGTAGCATCTGTTATCTCTTTTTCTTCAAGACTAAATAACTTTCTAAGGTCAAGTGCAGGTATTACATTCCCTCTTAGGTTTACAATCCCTTTGATGAATATTGGAGCCCTTGGAATTTCTGTTATTTCCGTCATTCTATTAATCTCTTCTACATATCCTATATTTATAGCATACTCTTCATCAGCTAACCTAAATGTTACTAACTGTTCCTCATCTAAAAGCTGCTTTTCAATGCTTTTTACACCTTGGTCTTCTAAGCTTAACTCAACCTCTGTAATACCTGCGATTTTATCCTGAGTTAATAACTTTGTTGGTTCTAAAAGAAGAATTAATCGTTTCCCTTCATTTAGCTTAGCAACCCCTTTTAGCTGCTGCCCCTCTGTATCATAGAAAACATTTGGAGGTGACTCTACAACATTTTTCGAAACACGTATAACCTCAGATACCTTATCAACCATGATTCCACAGGTAAATGCACCCATATCAACAATTAGTATTCTGGTATGGTCAGTTATATCAATTTCTCCCATTCCAAAGTATTTTCTTAGGTTTAGTATTGGAACTAGGTTATTTCTTATAGAAACGACTCCCTCTATATAGCCTTCACAATTAGGAACCTTTACAATATCAATAATCCTTATAATTTCTTTTACCTGCATTATATCTATTGCATACTCTTCCTTGTTTAGTATAAAAGAAACTAGATGTTCCTCATCAATATTTTCCTTTTCTTTAAACTCTGCAACACCATCAATTATATCGCTACCATCTGTAATAATACTTTGAATTTCCTCAACATTTAGTACTTTAATTAGGTCAAGAAGCATTATAAGCCTTTTTCCACTATCTAATTTAACTACCCCATTTAGATAATCCATATTCTCATTTCTCATAATACTTGGAGTTGCTTCAATCTCTGATGAATTTATTCTTATTACCTCTGAAACTCTATCTACAATTACCCCAGTTGCCTTACCATTTATATCTATAACAAGTACTCTGCTATTTTCATCCTTATCCTTTTTGTGCATATTAAACCTTAATCTTCCATCAATTATTGGAAGTACTTTTCCCCTAAGATTACAAATTCCTTCAACATAAAAAGGTGCATTAGGTACTTTAGTTATCTCAGAAACTCTTACTATTTCTTTCACATTCATTATGTCTGCTCCAAATTCATCGTTTCCAAGGTGGAAGGTAACTAGTTGTCTCTCTGATATATTTAAATCTGTTTCTAGAGAAGCCATTTCTCTACCTCCCGCTTATTACATATTTTGCAGTTCATCTGCAAGCCCTGATATCTCTTCAATTGCTTCAGCAAGTTCCTGCATACCACTTGATTGTTCCATTGCAACATTTGTAGCTTCCTCTGTAGATCTTGCTGCCTCTTGAGCTGCTGCTGATATTTGTTCAACTCCAGTTCTAGCTTGTTCAAGAGCCTTCATAGATTCCTCTGCAGATTTTGCAACCTCAGTAACCCCTGATAGAATCGTAATCATATCATCTTGTATTAGATTAAGGCCATATGTAATTTTCTTTGCCTTTTCTACCTCTGCTAATGATGTTCTACCTGAAACTTCAATATCTGTTGCAACTCTTAAAATCTGGCTTTGAATTGCCCTAACTAAATCCTTTATTTGATCTGTATTTTCTGCTGATTCATTAGCAAGAGTTCTTATGTCTCCTGCTACAACTGAGAAACCTCTTCCAAACTCTCCTGCTCTTGCAGCTTCAATAGATCCATTTACTGCAAGCATATTTGTTTGTATTGTAACATTAACAATTGCATCAACGATTTTGTCTATTTTTCTTGTTGTATCCTCAAGCACTTTTATATTACCTGAAGACTCAATGCTAGATTCAGCTGATAAAGATATCCCTTGAATTAAGTTATCAACTCTTGACTTATTACCCTCTAGTAAAGCTTGAAGTTTCGCTACCTTTTCTGTTGATTCTATTGCTCTTCCGCTCATCTGAGCAGATGCAGTTGCTAATCTCGCTGAAAGAGAAGATGCTTTATCAGTAAGTTGAGCTTGAGCTTCTGCTCCTATTGCTACCTGTTCAATTGCCTGCATTATTTGGCTCGCAACAGTATTTGATTCCTCCACATTTGCTGAAAGTTCCTCTGCAGTAGCTGCTAATACCTCTGATGACTTTTGAACATCTGTTGATATCTTAAGCTCCTCTGACATGTGTGAAAGTTCAGATGCTGCTATATTTAGCTCTTCAAATGCTTTGTTTTGTTCCTCTAGTGATCTATCTACTTCCTCTGCAGCGCTTGCTTGTTCCTCAGCTGCAGCTGCTATTTGCTCTGCAATAGCTAGGAATTCTCCGGCTCCAGTGTTAGTATCAACTGCATTTTCTGAAACCTCTGCAACTGCTTGTTGTACAATAGCCATATCATCTTCTATTACAATTAAATCTGAAGTAATCTCCTTTGCTTTTTCCACTTCTTCATTAGCTGCACTTCCCGCTGTTTCTATATCCTTAACAACAATCTTTACATTTTTTTGTATTTCATCTACTAATTCCGTTATATTTCTAGCTGACTTTTCTGATATCTCTGCAAGGTTTCTAACCTCGTCAGCTACAACTGCAAAACCTCTACCATGTTCACCTGCTCTTGCTGCTTCTATTGCAGCGTTTAATGCAAGTAAGTTAGTTTGATCCGCTATTCTAACTACAGCTTGTACAATATCCCCAACCTCATTAGATTGCTTTTCAAGTTCTGTTATAAGCTCAACTGATCCTAGATTAGTTTCAGCTGCTTCCTTTATTCCATTAACAAGAAGTTCAATCTCCTTAGATGTATTTATAACTAGTGTTTGTGCAGCATTTATTCTTTCAATTGATTCTTGAGCTCTTTTATCTGATACTATTGCTGTTTTATTAATTTGATTTATAGCGGCTCTAGTTTGCTCTGCAGCTGATGAAGCTTGATTAGCCCCAGTTGCGATTTCCTCAGTAGTAGCTCCAAGTTCTCTAGATGCAGCACTTGCCTGTTCAATACCAGCTGCTAGTTGTTCAGTAGCTGTAGCAATTCTTTCTGCTATTTGTTGTTGTTTAGCTAAAGTTCTTGCTCTCATTTTTTCCTGCGCTTGTTTTCTAGCAAGCTGTCTCTTTTTTTCTATATCCCCTCCACCATTTTCAGTGTTTGGATTTGGCCTTGAATCAGAACGTAAATTATTAGTTGGTTTTGCAAGTTTCTTTTCCATACTATACCCCCATAGTTTTTCTTGTACCTTACTCATATGTATATATACATATATAATTGTATTAAATAGTTTTAATCCAAATTAATACATTTTTAAACATTATGTGCTAATTTATACTAAAATAATACGCTTTTTTTAATTTCTAGTAAATATTTTTTAACCATTTTTTTAAAAAATATTAACTTTATTTAAAAAATATTAACTTTTAATTGAAAAACTAGAATATATTTACTCAGAGTACCAAGGTATGCTTAATAACAATTATTTTCTATAAGTAATTATCCTATAGATAATCATGCTTAATCCTCTAGATAACTACAAAAAAATAAGAGGGAGTTTAAACTCCCTCTTAAAAATTCTACTTATTATTTAATCATACCCTTAATAGACTCTCTCCATCTTTCTAGTTTTTGAATAGAATAGTCTATTATATCCATTACAAATTCTATGCTTTTAAATGGTTTTAAAATATAATCATTTGCACCATATTCTAAGGATTGTAGTGTTTTATCCATAGTTGAGTATCCTGTCATCATTATTACCTGTGTTAATGAATCATAGGTTTTAACTTCTCTTAGAAGTTCTATACCGTCCATTTCCGGCATAACTATATCCGTTAAAACTATATGATACTTATTATTCTTTACTTTTTCTATAGCTTCTAAGGGATTTGAACTTATGTCTACACTGTATCCTTCTAAAGTAAGATTTTTTCTTAAGGAATCAAGAATTTCACTTTCATCGTCTACTATCAATATTTTATAACTTTGCTTCATAATCTATTTCCTCCCTATTACTTAAATGCACTCTTTAACTGCTGAAAACTCATCATTATACTGATTGAAACAACATATCTCATCAATAGAGTCAAAAATATTAAATATCCTTTTTTTATATATTCCTCTGTTTATAAAGCCTATACTAATGTTTTTTTCCCTTAGACTTTTATATATATTTATAAGGTATTTTAATTCATCAACCTGAATAATTTCTAAATTACTTATATCTACTAAAATATATTTAAACATTTCTTTATCAAGTTTTTCAAAGAAATTCTTTAACTCATTTAAAACTGTCTTTTCACACTTTAATTTATGGTACTTAAAAATAACCTTGTTTCTTAAAGCTGTATATATCTTTTCAGATAACTTGTTATGTATATATCTTAAATTCTTAAATTCCTCAATGGCCCTTTCATTATGGCTTTTAGCACAAATAAAGAATAATTCTTCAAAATTATAAATTTCCCTCACTAAATGACCTAAATATTCATCATTATCTAAAGAATCAAAGCTTTCTAAACTTAACATAAATGACTTTTCTAACTCATAATAACTAGCTTCTAAACTATTTGTTTTAAGTATCTTTCCTATATTTTTAAAGTCACTTAGAATTTTATCAAGCTCCTCTTTATGTTCCTTAGTAGCTTTAAAATCAGCTTTCATTAATGAATCATTTGATAGGTTTATAGCTTGTACATTATTAACATAATTTATGTTAAGTTTAATGTGTATATCCTCTTCCTCATAGTTTGTATTTAAAATACACTCATAATATTCCGTAAACTCTTCGTAATTTGGATTACCTATTAAAGAAAGTCCAGGACTTGAATATTCTAAAAAACCTAGTTCATTAATAGTATTAACTACTAAAAATCTAGTAACTGTATGAAACATATCATCATCAAAGGAAACTCTAATGAAAAACTTATTAATGTAGTTGCCACTATTCACCTTAAATGTTAGAGTTTCTTCCTTTTCTTCACTTACACCAAGGGACACTCCCTTTAGGATATCCTCAATTGAGCTTTGAATTTCATTTAACTTATTTAACTGTATGCTATTTAAGTTAACCTCTTTATTACTCTTCATATGATTAACTAAAAACTTCACCTGATCTATTGCCTCAAAACATAGATTTAAAATAAGCTGACTTGACTCTAACTTACCCTCTCTTATAAAATTCAACATATCCTCTAGACTATGGGATAGATTAGCTATTTCAACAAAATCCATTGATGCCGATGAACCTTTTATTGAGTGAATACATCTAAATACACCATTTATATTGTCTTGAGTATATTCCTTTTCAAGTTCTAACATATAGTATTCAGCTTCCTGTATAAGTTCATCTGTTTCTTCAAAGTACATTTGACTTAAGTTATTCATATATTCACCTTCTTCGCCTATTTATATAATGGGAATATAATTGTAAACTTAGTAAATATATTTTCTTCACTAATAACATTTATACTTCCACCATGTTCTTCTATAATTCCATAAACAATTGAAAGGCCGAGTCCCGTGCCCCCATCCTTAAGGTTAGTTGTAAAAAAAGGATTAAACACCATACTAATCTCTTCCTGCTTTATTCCACATCCATTATCTTCTATAGATAAACAAATAGAATCTTTATCATCATTTTGATATGCTTTAATTTCTATTAATCCACTTAAATTATTCTTAGATCTAATAGATTTAATAGCATTAATAGAGTTTAATATTAGATTTATAATAACTTGTTCTATTTGTTGCTTTGCTCCAAATATCATATGTTGATTTAATTCTATAAAACTTTTAAAATCTATGTTATTTTTCATTAATTCATTTTTAACAAGTTTATAGGCATCATCAATACAATCCTTTAAGCTTAAAGGTTTAAAATCGGCTTTTTCTTGTCTTGAAAAGTACTTAAGTCCACTAACAATTTCAACTATTCTATCGGTTCCCCTATACATTGAATTTAGAACTTCCTCTACATCATCTACTACAATCTTAGCTTTTTTATTATTATTTATATCAATACATGGTAAAATCACTTTCCAATATCTTTTCATAAGCTCAATATTTGACTTTATATATGTTGTAGGATTATTTATTTCATGGGCAATACCCGCAATAAGCTGCCCTAATGATGCCATTTTATCAGCTTGAACAAGGGCTTTTTCCTGTTCTCTTATTTTTTCCATTTGCTCCTTGTTAGTTCTTTTTAAGTTTTCTAAGAATCCATTTTTTTCTACATCACCTAAATTAATATTCTCAAATTCCTGTAGTAAGGCTAGTATATCTTGGTTTGTTTTTATAAGTTCCTCTGTTAACTTAGAATTATTATGCTCAAGACTTTCTTTAAGGTTCACTAGGTGTGCTATAGCTAAATAAAGTTCAAAATTATCCCTATACATAAGTCACCTAGAGAACTGCTACTAAAACAGTAGAATCATCATTATTTTTACCAAAATCTTTAAGAATACTATTTGAAAGAAAAGAAGGATTATCTCTAACTTCCCTAGAATAGTTATCAATTTGCCATTTATTAGATATGCCATCTGTATTCATAATTAAAATTGATCCCTTCTGATAGAATACTTTTTGAATCCTTACTTTATTATTAGGGGTAACTCCTAATATTCCACTTGTAGGTAAAATCCTAACTACATTATCCTCAAAAATATATGTAAATTGAATATTGCCAATTCCAACATAGGTAAGCTCCCCTTTAAATTCATCAATAGCTAATAATCCTATAACCACACCTCTTGTATGCCTTAATCCTGTATCTAAGCTTAATATTATTTCCTTTAGACATTTACTAATATTTTCTTCTATTAATTCACATGCCTTTTTAGATGCCTTATTAGCTTCAGTGCCATGACCTATTCCATCAATAACCGCAATAATACTTTTACCCTTTAAGTGCTTAATATAATACCCATCTCCATTTACATTACTGTTTGGATGGGGTCTACTCATAACGCTAATTTTTATATCCTGACTTGCAATATTTTTTACGCTTTTTAACCACTTTTTCGCAACTATTATCGTACCTGTACAATTTAACTTAAGATTATAACTATAAGGGTTATAATTACAGCTATCTCCATTAAATTGAGAGTATACCTCCATATCATCCATTAACCGCTTTATAGCACCGAACCCTCCCCCAATTGTTCCCTTTGAAGAAAATCCATCTTTAATAACCTCATCGATATTTTCAATACCAGGGCCCTTATCATGGGAGATTATTTCAATGCCACTTTCTAAACCATTATTAATTTTACTAAATTTTATCTTTCCCTCAACACATCCATGCTTAATAATATTTGTACAAAGCTCATTAACTACAATAGAGATTTCTCCTACTTCAATTTCATTAAAGCCTAAATCTCTACAGCTATTAGCTATATATCTTCTTGCACTGCCTATATCCCATTCATTTTTGATTTCAAATGATTCTATCTTTCTCACCTCATTAAAGCCACTTTTTTATAATAACAATAGTACCTTTGCCAAGCTGTGAGCAAATAGAGAAATTGTCCATAAGCCTTTTACTTCCACATAAGCCTAGTCCCATTCCATTACCTGAGGAGTTTCCTCCCTGCATTACATAATCAATGTCTTGGATTCCAGGTCCCTCATCAACAAAGGATATCATAAGACCATGTTTATTATTTTCTACAACTTCCTCTAATACAACATAACCTTTTCCCGCGTACTGAAATATATTTCTTGAAAGTTCGCTTACCGCAGTTATAATTCGAGTTTGGTCAACTATTCCAAATTTCATTTGTTTTGCAGCCTCTCTTGTTACTTGTCTTGCAATAACAATATCCTTCTCTTCTTCAATAACAACTTCATATCTCAGCATGTTTTTCCTCTTTCAGCAACTCTTCCCTAGTAATCTCTTGAATTGCCTTTGATTTTATAATGTTATTTAGATTTTCTATTCCATCTTCAATGTTTAATGATGTATGTACTCCATTAATCTCAAGGCCGAGTTCTACTATTGTTATAGCTACCTCTGGTTTCATTCCCACAAGAACAAGTTCTGCCCCTAAAAGTCTAATCATTTTTGCAGTTTCCGATATAACCTTTCCTAAAAATGAATCTACGATATCCAGTAAAGATATATCCATTAATACTCCCTTTGCTTTTGATGAATATATTTTATTTAAAATATCCATCTGAAATTTAAGAGCTACCTTGTCGGTTAATTCCTCCTGTATAGAAACAATCAAAATATCATTAATTTTTAGTATAGGTATCTTTACCATAAATCAACACTCCATTTTATACTATTTCAATTTAAGAATTTTAAAGTCACATATTTCAAGTGCAGTTTTTATTCCATCTTCCATAACCGCCTTTGTAATAACCTCTGACAAATCAATTCCTAAGTGTACCATCGTTTGAGCGATAACTGGGCTTATACCTGTTATTATTATTTCAGCTCCAAGAAGTCTTGTAGCTGCTACTGTTTTAATTAAATGATTTGCAACAAGGGTATCTACTGTAGGAACCCCTGTAATATCTATTATTGCAACCTTTGAGGATGTAGTTACTATCATATCAAGAAGTTTTTCCATAATCATTTGTGTTCTTTTGCTGTCAAGTGTCCCAATAAGAGGAATAGCAAGTACATTTTCCCATACTTTAATTACAGGGGTAGATAACTCCATCATATCTTGCTGCTGCATTTGAATTATAGATTCTCTTTCCTTAACAAAATAATTAAAGGTATAAAGCCCCATTTTATCTATAACCTCAGATGTTCTTAAAATCTCCTTATTTAGCAAACTTGAATCTTCAATTTGTTTCTGTAAAAATTTATACATAACACTTTTCAAAGAATATATATACATACTTGTTGCTGTTGGAGTTTGATTTTTTATTGCCATTATCTTAGAAAATTCCTCAAGAGATTCCTTACCTGAAGATGTTGTAATCTCTACTAATCCATTATTAAAATCATAATCTCTTAACTTTAAAAATGTCCTATATAACTTACTTGAAATATCAATAATATCTCTTTCAGAGAATAATCCTTTTTTAACAACCTTATTTGTATTTATTTCTTCAAGCCACATCTGAAAAACATCATTTTCTCCACTTGATAATATATTATTTAATTCTTCTAAACTACTAATCATATCTTCTCCTTTTATCGACATAAATTTTTATATTAGAACCTTTAAATCTCATTTAGTGTTTTGATAACATTTTCCTTTTCAAATGGTTTTCTAATAAATCCCTTTGCACCTGCAGCGATTGCCTTCATAACCATACTTTCCATTCCAAGTGCAGAAATTACTACCACCTTGCAGTTTTCATCTATTTCACGAATTCCTTTAATTGCTTCTATTCCATCCATTTCCTTCATTGTTATATCCATAGTAACAACATCTGGTCTAAATTCTGAGTACTTTTCTATTGCTTCTAAACCATCCCCAGCCTCAGCAACAACTTCAAATCCATTTTCTTCAAGCATTGTTTTTAATAAGTTTCTCATAAACAACATATCATCTACGATTAATACTTTTTTCATATACTTTTATCTCCTCCAAAGGATAATTAATAATTTTTATACAAAACTTCTAAATTTTGTTTTCATTTTGTATTGCATAAGATTAATATTATTATTAAAATATAATATTTTCAATGATAATATTAATAAATCCTAGCCTAATATATACAAGTAACAACAGTAGTTTTCCCTATGTTTCCAAATATTAAATTTCATGGATATTAGCCTTATAAATGAAAAATCCTCTTAAGTACTAACCTAAGAGGGTTTTCTAACTAGTATAATTCATTATTTTTTATATAAACTTCAGTATTTTGTAAAATTTCACAATCAATTTCCATTATTATTGATTCTAGGAGCTACATCACCTATTTTTATGCTATACTTGGCCTTTGCAAATATCATATCATACTTTGATATTATATCTTTATTCCTTATAAATACATAACTAATCTAGATGTTAATAGACTTTTATGAAATAATATAATAAAAAGCAGGCAAAGGAGGCATTTATATGAAACTTATAGAGCTTGCAAAGGAAAGATATTCTCTAAGAAGCTTTGATACTAGAAAGGTTGAAAAGGAGAAGTTAGATTTAATTTTAGAAGCAGGACAGGTTTCACCAACTGCTGCAAATCGTCAACCTCAAAGAATACTAGTAATTGAAAGTAATGAGGCACTTGAGAAACTAAAAGAATGTACAATCTACCACTTTAATGCACCTATGGCTATACTTATATGTGCTAATAAAGAGGAAGCTTGGACACGTAAGTATGATGGAAAAGTTCATACAGATATAGACGGAAGTATAGTTGCAACCCATATGATGTTACAAGCAACTGAACTTGGTCTTGGCACAACATGGGTTGGTCACTTTGACCCAGAGGCTGTTTGTAAGTCCTTTAATATTCCTAATGAACTTGAACCTGTTTGTATACTACCTTTAGGTTATCCAAGCGTTGAGGCAAAGCCACATCCTAATCATACAAATAGAAAAGATATTTCAGAGGTTGTTACATACAATAAGTTTTAATTAATTTACTAAAAATCCACCTAGATACCTAGGTGGATTTCTTTTACTTATAACAATTATAGCTTATTCAAATGTTAACTATCTGTTAAGAAACCTTTAATGTTTACGATAATACTTGTAGAATTATATGTAATTTTAAACAATCTTAGGAAAAGGAGTCGACTAATGACAGAAGTAAAAAATAGTAAAAACAAATCTAAGGGCTTCACTAGTCTAAAATATATTCTTATGTTTTGGCTAGTACTATTTATAATCCCAATAATATGCATTTATAGTTTCATTGGATATTTTAATCAAAGCAAAAGCCTAACAGAAAATAATGAAACCCTTCAAAAACAAGTAGAAAACTCTGTTGTAAATGCAATAACAATGTCCAATAGCGGATATAATCTTCTTTCTAAAAGTCTTGATGACAACTTAAGAGGTAAAATGAATGCATTCGCTGAAGAATATAAAAAAGCTGGTTCCCCAGAAAAATTAAATCTTGAAGCTTTAAGACAAAAATTTGGTGGAAAATATCATTTATACATTAATGGTGAAGATGGAATAACTAGATATACCACAAACAAAGATGACTTAGGATTTGATTATAAAGTTCTTGGAGACTTTTATAATGTTCTTCAAGAAAGAAGAAAGGGTAATGAATTCGTAAGCGATCCATTTATAACCGCACAAAACTCTAGTGTATTAACTAAGTATGCATTTATGCCTACTGAGAATCATAAGGACCTTCTTCAAATGAGCGTTACCTCTGAGGACTATAAGGATATGCTAAAGGAAATAGACTATAACAATATAGTTGAAGACCTAAAGAAGGATAAGCATATATCTGACATAAGAATATTTGGAAGTGCAGGAAAACTTATAAGTGATCCTGAAGCTAATATAGATAATAAAACACAGGAAACTGTAAAGAACGTAGCAAAAAACGCTAAAAACTATGTAGATAACACAGGTGTTAACACTAAAAAATATATATATGTAGCAAATGGTTATGGTCCTGATACTGGAGATGTAAGAAAGATAGTTGAAATTACATATAATACAGAACTACTTAATAAAAATCTTACTGCCTTTAAGGTAACACAGGGAATATTAATAACTATAACTATAGCAATTCTTGCATGTGTTATTATACTAATTTCTTCAAAGCTTATAAATCCTTTAGTTAAACTTCAAGAAGGTATAAATAGAATTGCTGAAGGAGACCTAACTGTTAAGTTTAATGAGGATGGTAAAGGTGAAATTAGGTTAATAGAAGTAAGCATGAATAGAATGGCGAGTAATATACTTAACCTAATAACTAGCCTTAAAAAATCGGCACAAACAACTGCTGAGGCATCGGAGCAGCTTAATAGCTCATTTGGAGAAATAAGCAAAGCAGTTGAACAAACTTCATCATCTACGGTTCATATCTCTTCAATCATAAATGATCAAGGAAAGCTTGTAATAGAAAGTAATGAACAAATTAAAATTGTAGAAGATGGTATTGAAACTATTAAATCAAATGTTGATAATGTTTCACTTCTAGTAAATAAAGTTATGGAAAAATCAGATTATGGTATGGATTCTATAGAAAATACTGTAAGACAAATAAAGAACATTAAAGCTTCTACTGAGGAAGTAAGAGAAATTATAAATATACTAGATAAAAGTTCTGCTGAAATTACAGGAATAACAGATTCAATAGAATCAATAGCTGAGCAAACTAACCTTCTTGCTCTAAATGCATCAATAGAGGCTGCAAGAGCTGGTGATGCTGGAAGAGGATTTGCTGTTGTTGCAGGTGAAGTTGGAAAGCTTGCTGAACAATCAAATCAATCTGCAAGAATTATACGTGAGCTTATAGCAAAAAATCAACAAAACACTAAGCTTGCAGTAGATGCTATGGAAAAGGGTATAGACAGTGTAGTTAAAGGTGAGGAAATCGCTGAAAATGCTGGTGTAGCATTTAAGAGTATTACTGAACTTATAAATGACACTAAAAATAACATCAATATCATAGCTTCAAATTCAGCAAGTCTTGAAGAAAAGAAGGAAGCTATTTCAGAGACGATGATAAGTCTAAATAGCATTTCAGATGAGATAATTAATGAAACTAGTTCTACTGCAGCTACAACAGAGGAGCAGGCTGCAGGTATACAAGAGGTCGGGGAATTTGTACATTCTCTTTCAGATATGGCTGAAACTCTTGTTAAAGATATCGAAAAATTTAAGATTTAAATTAATCTAGAAGCGCTAAGTTATACTATAAACAAAAGCCCCTAAACCTACATTTGGCTTTAGGGGCTTTAACTATGGTAAAAGCTGAGTTTCACAATTACATAGGAATTTTAGACGTTCTATCTTGAAGTTTGAATTTGCCAAAATCTCTGGCCATGATTTAACATTTTCTATTATCTTATCTTTATACTCACTTGGTAGACTATCCCATGGCACAAGTGAAGGATGTGTTTTCTTCTTTTTATCTAACTTCTCACCATAGGTCCATCCTGCTTCCTTCTTCTCAAGGGAACTGCGCTTATGTTCATATTCTGCTAGGATACTTAATTCCTTTTCTGTAAAACTTATAACCTCTGGCTTTTCCATAACAGATATAAGATCATAATTTACCTTGTGCAGTGCTATAGGAATATGTCTTGCCTGACGCCTTATAGATGTTTTGTTTTCGTTTCCATACACTTCTATATGCTTTTCATATAATTCTCTAGCAAGCTTTTCTATTTTTTCACTGAAAAACTCTTCCTGCATTAGAAGTCTTGAAAACTCCTCTTCATCTACATGAAGTTTTAACTGTTCCTTTGATGGTAGATGAGCCTGCTCCCACTTTTTAGCTTCATTTAACATACTCATCTCAAGGATTGCTTCCATTGATCTTGATTCATGCTTATATCTTGGCACCTTAAGTAGAGCTCTTAAAACACCATCATCTATTTGGGCTTCACCTTCTCCACCTATAAGATGAGGCACCTTACGCTCTAAAAGCGTACGTAGCAGCATTGCACGTCTTATAATAAATAATTGGTCCCACTGTTCATCGGTTTGGTTTGGTCCAAGTATGTTAACATATCCCCTTAAACGACTTACAAAGTCTGGACCCTTAGAGGCTTGAAATTCTCTTTTAAATTCTTTCTTTTCTATTTCGCTTACTATATCCTCACCACAGAACTCATTAAAGGTACTACTTGTTCCTCCAGCAAATACGAAAATAGCCTTTCCTATAGGGTGAGTAGCATCCCCTTCTCTAAACTTCCCGTCCTGCATAGGTGCAAGGAAATACTTAAGCCATCCTAGTTTTCTTTCAAATGCACTATCAAATTCATCGAAAAACACTAAAGGAAGTTTTCCCTCTAGAGACAAATCCCTTACCTTATGGAATGCAACGATTAAATCTGATAATGTTTGGAACTGAGATAGGTTAAAGTCTAGTTTCTCTATAAGATTTGGAGCAATACTTGATGCTATTTCTGTAACCCCAAATGACTTTCCAGAGCCTGGAGTTCCAAATACCGCTATAGAAAGTGGTCTAACTGTATTCTTAGATGAGATATACTCTGACATAAGGTTTTTAATACTTCTATATGCTTCTATCTCTGTTCTATCAACTGTTTTTAACTTTCCAAACTGTGCTATAGGTATAAACTTCAGCGCACTTTTCTCACCATTTTTAACTATATCATAGGCTATTTCTGCTAAGTTAAATGAGTTTTTATCCTTTATAATATACCAACAAGCCCTACAATTAGGATTCTTTGTATTTCGTATTTTTACATCTTGGATATTTTCTTTATATATAAAGTCGTTTTCGCCTTCAGTAAACATTATAGGATCTGGATAAAGACTCTCCTCTACGCTACTTCCAAGCCCATTAATGAAGTACTTTTGTGCAGCAACAATTCCTTCACGTATACCTTCACTAAGGGACCCTTCAAAATCCTCTTTATTTCGAATTCCTGAAACAATATTACGTGCAAGTCCAGCAACGAAGCAAGAAGTAAGTCCAAACATCTTCCCCTGATCTTCTTTAATAAACCCGCCTTCAAACTCATAGGTTAAAAAATATAATTCAGACTCAGATTTTCCTGCATTTTTATAATGAATAGCACCTTCAACACCTAGTGGAATTATTAAGTTATGGCATTTTGAAAGTCTCGTAAGATTAGGATTATTATTCATTTGCCATACAAAATCAAGTGCTGTTCTCTCCCATGAAAGACTTTTACTTATATTAACTCCCTTTGAACGCAAATCATCTGCATTAATAACTACTATGGTATTTTTCAGATGATTCTTCTCTAAATGATTCCAAAGATTATTTGAACTTGCAAGGTTATTTGTCTTATAAATTATTATTGGGGATTTTCCACTAGTCTTTAATGCTACTGGCCAAAACTCTTCACTAGAATTAAATCCATTATTCTCATCATCTAGTATAACTATATCCGCATTCTCATCGTCATTTATAATATTAAATAATTTAGGTACTCCTGATTTAGGCCCTTGAAATCCAAGGTATTCCTTTACACGAAAAACCTTCTCTTTACCATTTTTTCTTTTCGGAAAAGTACCTAGCTCTACTGTTGAAATAAGAGCTTCTTCATTTATATTACCTAGACTTAAATCTATCTTTGGTGAAATGACATTTGCCTCTGTACCTAAAGCAACAAGCTTTGATAGAAGAAAGTCATCACCTAACTTCACACTTTTATGTACCCTAGGATAAGCCTTAAAACTTAATCCCTTTGTATCCTTATCGTTAGTTCTCCATTGAAATAAATTTACTGCTATATCACCTGTTACAACTATATTTACATTTTGATTTTTCATATCTTCACCTCTTCCTAGAGTAAATCCTTTGAAAGTATTGTTATTATTGTATCCCTAGAGTATTAATTCATCAAGTAGATACTTAAATGTACTTTAGTATAAAATATATACTGTGTAAAAATTAAGAGAATAACAATATACCTACTTTAATATTGTTATTCTCAACTATAAATTTATTTTCTTTAATTATTCTTATATATTAAACTTCGCAACTAAACTGCTAAGCTCCTGTGCAAGTTCAGCTTGATCCTTTGCAACTCTTGTAACTTCCTCTATTGAATTTGTAGTCTCCGTAACATTTTCAGAGATTTCATAGGTACTTGCTGTAGCTTCCTCAACTGCACTTGCTATAGCCTCTACCCCTACATTAATCTGCTGAGTTTTTGTTGATATTTGATCTGTTCTATCTGCAAAGTCGTGTACTAGTGCACCTACATACTCCGCATCCCTTTGGTATTGTAATCCAGTATCTACTAAAACCTGATAATCAACAATTACCTTTTCATCAATAAAGTTTAATATACCCTCTGCATTTTCTGATAGGTTTTTAAATGCATCCTGAACCTGTTTTGTCATTTGTTGAATGCTAGTTACAGTTTCCGCTGATTGTTCTGATAGCTTTCGAACTTCTGAGGCTACAACTGCGAATCCCTTTCCTTGCTCACCTGCCCTTGCAGCTTCTATAGCTGCGTTTAAAGCTAACAGGTTAATTTGATCTGAAATGCTAGAAATAACATTTGCCATAACTCCTATTTCTTCTACCACTTTACCATCAGCAATTGCATTTATAATTTTTTCTTGTTTTTCTTTATATGTAATCTCAGCTACTTCCTTAGATCTTACTGCATTGTTGTTCATTTCCTTTGCTCTAACTTCTATGTCCTTAGCTGATTTATTGCCTTCAGTTGCCCTACTTAGTAAGTCCTCTGTTGATAAATGTATGTCTTTACTAGAATTAATAATTTCTTCTGTTGAAGCACTTGTTTCCTCCATACCTGCAGCTATTTCTTGCGAACCTGAGTTTATACTTTGGGTTTGTCCATTTATAACCTCAACTGCAGCACTTAGCTCCTGGCTAGAAGAACCTAAATTATGAGATTTGTCTATTATATCTTGAATAATAGACCTTAGGTTTTTATGCATTTCATTTAAATAATTAACTAGTACGCCAACTTCATCTCTACTGTCATGGTCTAATTCCTGTATTGCTAAATTTCTATTAGCAATTTCCCTTGCAAAGTTTACAGCAGTATGTATTGGTCTCGTTATACTAGTAGTGATTACAAATGCTATTAGTATAGATATTACTATGATACTTATAATTACGGTTATAATAATGCTCTTTGCCATGTTGCTACTATTAATAGTTATATTGTGTATTTCCTGTGCATGGCTCTTTGTTGAATTAATTAACTTAGACATGTTCTCACTTATTAACTTAACTTGACTTGCACATACTGTCTTTGTATTAGCTTTAGCCTCTTCATACTTTCCTTCTAGAGTTAACCTTGTAGTCTCCTCTCTTATTGGCTTCCAGTCATTAAATGCATCACGTGCATTATTAACTATGGACTTATCCCCCTCAAAACCTTGATAAACAGCATCAAATTCCTTTAAAATCTTTTCTTCAAGATCCGCTGCAATCTTTACAGAGTTTTCGATTTCTAATGGATTTGTAGACATTACTACATCCTTCATTTCTCTATGAATCTTGACTATATCGGTTTCTATCTGTAGTGCCGTATTGCTTATCGTAAATGACTGCTTGTACATCTTTTCTGTTAATTTACTTAAATCTGTTAAGTATTTAACCCCTATACCTCCTAAAACTCCAGAAAGTAAAATAACAATAAGAAAACCTACTCCTATCTTTTGATACAATTTCATACTTTTAAACATTTCCCCACATCTCCTTTATTTTCAAAAAAAAGCACCTATGAAATCATAGGTGCTTAATAATTAAAATTACAGTTTTAATAACTATAGTTAATATAATTCGGCAACCTGGCTATCATTGAATAATTTATTATCTTTAGACCCATGGCTTTGCGTCCTTACCTTTCGATAAGTTTGCTATTATCGTCAATCTAATATTAAGTTTTGTAGGAAGTAGTCCTATTACTAATTATACATCTTTTATTATAAACATAACTTTATTACATTTTTACCTTTTATTACAATATCGTTCATTTTCGTATAAATATTAACCTTAAATACTCTAAAAACCTTATTTTACTTAGTGTTACTATACACCTTTTCCTGAATCTGTAACATCTACAAGGTCTCCTGGAAAGGTTTCGAATATGGTTTGACTTAATAAATACTCATTTTGAAATCTTATAACCCAGGAATGAACAATTGCTAATGGAACAGAAAATGGCACCTTCTTAGTACGATAATTTTCTAAACTATCAAGGAAAAACGCCTTTTCTTCCTGGGAAAGCTCATTTGAAAAATACCCAAATAGATGAAGAAGCATATTTATATTACGCATAGTAGTTGGTGCAATAGATAGAGCTTTATGTAGATAATGCTCATACTCATTAAATAAATCATCGATATCTATTTTCTTATGGTCACCTATTATTTGACCTAGCTTCTTTTGATTTCCTGGACTATGTGCCATAAGTAGATACTTATTCTCACTTTGAAACCCAATTAAAGATTCTATACATTTCCTTTTCTTAATCTCTCTAAAATCAACAAAAGTGAATATTTTAGTTAAAAAATGTTCTCTTATATTATAGTTTGTAAGTCTCCCCTCATCTTCAATAGGGACTTGATTAAACCTAGTTACAATCTTGTCTGCAAATAACCCTCTACCTTTTTCTACTACAGATGCAGACTTTCCATGATTATTATATACCTTTACATCTCTAACTCCACAGGAAGGGGAACGACTCTTTAGTATTGCCCCATGTATCTCATCAGATGACAATTCCTCTATAAATTTATCAGAGAATTCATTTACCTTATCAGTTAAGTCCTCTCCTGATTTAGAGAAGACTATTCTTTTTCCATTATCATTTGAAATTATCCTTAATGCCTCTCTAGGAATTGGTAGTCCTACAGCAACTTCTGGACACACTAATACAAAATTTACGTATGGCTTAAGTTTATTAACAAATGGACTTTTTGCAACTGCCCCATTATATCTGCAAGCTTCATTTTCTATACAATTACTTATTAAAATAGTAGGTTTCTTAAAGACTCTCATGACAAATTCAACCTCTCTTAATATCCTTTATTACTTAATTAAAAGATTACCCACTAAGATTATTTTTTATACTTATATAAAAAAAGAGTTGCAGCGATATAAATACCACTGCAACTCTTTCCTCACCATATTTTAGTCAATTACCCCATTAAACTTATATTATAAAAAACTAATTCTACACCTTACCACATCATTTTACAGTATTTTTTATGATGTAGCTAGTTTCTAAGGACCTAAGTTTAAGTCCTTTCTATATATAATACGATTTATAATTTGTAATCCTTGCAAAATTTAAATACTTTGCACATATTTTCCTAATTACTCAAATTTTTTAATAAAAAGAGTGTGTAAGACTAATCTTTACACACTCTCCTATTATGTAGCGATTTTTATATTGAAATAGTTAATTGGTGTACTATGTTTTACTTAGTAGTTGTAGTAGTTGTTGTACTACTCACAGGAGTCTTAGCTTTATTAGCTACATTCCCCTTAGCCTTCTTTACTTTTATAGCATACATAATGTTTTTTACACTTTCATCCTTGTACTTTTGGATAGTAGCAGTTGAATCTAGTGCTTGAAGCTTCTTTATTAGGTTAAGCTTCCCTGGAGTTATGCCATACTTCTTTGCCTCATCATGAAGAGATAATGAAACGCTTTCATTTTGTATAACTGCTTTTTTCTTATTTTTCTTTAAAGCTTCAGCAGCACCTGCATTTGCTTCACACTTTATTTTATCCGCAGTTGTTTTATTATTTGTTTCTGATGTAATTGCAACAACTGTTGATCCATCCTTTGTAATATAGTTATTACGTACAGAAGATGAAACTATTGTGTTAACAGCATTTTTAACACTAAGACCTGTTATCTTTACACCGCTTAATACCTTCTTACCTTCTTTATTACTCACTTCAACCTTTATAACCTTACCAGATGCATTTAATCCAAGTTCTATACTTGGCTTACTATCTAGGCTAAGGTATGATACTGGCTTTTGAATACTAGCAAGTGCTGAACTACCCCCAAGGCATAAAACCGCCATACAAGTTGCAGCTGCTATTTTCTTTTTCATAAGATTTCCTCCTTAGTAATTAAATTTTTCTTGGGATTCCATTTGTCTTAATGCATCTGTTAATATGCTTTATATACAAATTTAATATCTTCCTAATATTGATAGAACTTAAATCTTCAAAGTATATAGGTGTAATATTGTTACGTGGTAAAAAATTCTACAAATCTCATTTTTGGTTGTTTAATTCACTTTGATAATTTAAGTTAAATTTTCTACTAAGAATACATTAATAATCCCTTCCATATATAAAACGATTCACCATAAGAAATCCTTGCACTTTTAAGCTATTTATATTTAATAATAAAAAATTTATATGCAATATTCCTTCGTTAATTGTGTATAATCAGTTATTTATTTAACAGCAAAACCCTTAAGCTACCAAACTTACCGCTTAATTTTTTCTTAAAAACTTAAATACTATATTCCCTTACTCCAATTCTCTTTGTATAATGATTAATGTATTAAATTAAATAGAATTAACATGTAAAAGATAATGTTTTATATTTTTTATATTAAAATAATACGATATTAATTATTACTCGGAAAGGATGTGATTTTGTGGCTCATCATATTGTTGAAGAAGCTAAAAGATGTTTACAATGTAAGGTACCTAGATGTAGAACAGGTTGTCCAGTTAATACTCCTATAAATGAGGCTATTGCTATGCTTTTAGAGGGCAATATTGTGGAGGCTGGAGAAAAGTTATTCTCAAACAACCCTCTTTCAATTGTTTGTTCATTAGTATGTCCACACGAAAGATACTGTGAAGGTCATTGTGTACTTTCACATAAAAGCAACCCTATTCACTGGAGTTCTATTGAGCATTATATATCTGACTACTATCTAGATAAAGTAAATATAAATACTACGATAGACCCAAACAAGAAAGTAGCTATTGTAGGTTCAGGGCCTGCTGGAATTACAATTTCAATTATTCTTGCATCAAGGGGTTATGATATTACACTATTTGAAATGAATGATAAGATAGGTGGGGTTCTAAGATACGGAATACCAGAATTTAGATTACCTAATACTATTATAGATAGATTAACGGAAAAACTAAAATCTATAGGAGTTAAGATAAAACCTAATAGCTTAATAGGCTCTGTTCCTACTATCAATGATATATTTAGAGACGGATATAAGGCTATATTTATTGGTACAGGGGTTTGGAGACCTAATCCTTTAAACATTAAAGGAGAACATCTAGGTCATGTACACTACGCTATAGACTACCTAAAAAATCCTGATGTACATAACCTAGGTAAGAAGGTTTGTGTAATTGGCGCAGGAAATGTAGCTATAGATGTAGCTAGAACAGCTCTAAGAAAAGGCATAAAGAAAGTAGACATAATGTATAGAAAAGGCGAAGAGGATATGTCAGCTAGTAAGCATGAAATAACATATGCTAAGCTTGATGGAGTTAACTTTGAATTCTACAAAACCCCTGTTGAATTTAATGACGATGGAATAATATACTTAGATACTGAAAAGGTTACAGAGGACGGCAATGAAAAAGTAATAACCTTAGAAGCTTCTAAGAAACTATTTGAGGCAGACTCTATTATTATAGCAACTGGTCAAATGGCACGTATGAATACCTTCTCCTACTCAAAGGACCTTGAATTAAATGAATTTGGACTAGTTAAGGCAGATGAATTCGGACGTACAAGTCGTGATGGTGTTTTCGCATCAGGAGACGTAGTAACTGGTGCTAGAACCGTTGTAGAAGCAGTAAAGTTCTCTAAAAAAGTAGCAGATGCAATCGACGAATATATATCTGGAATATAAAACACTTTTAAGAATAATCAAAAGGTGCAATTGTTTAAAACAATTGCACCTTTTAGACTTATTATAGAGTGATCTATTCTATTAACTTGTTTGCTTAATTTGTTCAATAGCTAACTAGCGCTAATACCCCCGCTTTTATAAGTGGTGGGATGGGCGGTGGTATAGGCGATGCTAAGCTACTAGATAAAGACTTCTAAAAATCAATGGTATTAAAAATCCCCTGATTCAAGAATTCTGTTTATAGTAATGTCTATTTTGTAGTAATGTCTATATTTTACTTGTTACCTTTGCCGTTGCTGCTTGCTTTACCGTTTGCACTAGCATTATTTGTTTTGTTGTTTGAAGTGTTCTTAACTGTAGTCTTTACCATACTCTTTGTAGTAGTGTTGTTTGACTTAGTCATTGTCTTATTTATCGTCATTGTCTTATTCTTATTAACTACAGTAATATTCTTAGTCTTAGTGCTTGTAGCCTTCTTAGTTTCTTCTACATTATCTTTAGTACTTACATCAGTCTTGTCAGTTGTAGTGTCAGTTGTTGTAGTTCCTGGTGTAGTTGCTGTAGTTTTAGTTGTATCTGTAGTTGTATTTGTATTTGTAGACGTAGTTGGTGTTGTTGAAGTTCCTGGTGTATTTGTTGTTGACGCTGTTGTTCCTTCTGTCTTATCAGTTACAGTAGTTTCAGCTTTATTAGCAACATTGCCCTTACCCTTCTTCACCTTTATAGCGTACATAATATTCTTTACGCTTTCATCTTTGTACTTTTCTACAGTAGCAGTCTTGTCTAATACTTGAAGCTTCTTTATTAGATTAAGCTTTCCTGGAGTTATATTGTACTTCATTGCTTCTTCACGAAGAGATAGTGAAACCTCTCCCTTTGCTATAGCTGCTGTTTTATCGCTTTCCTTTAAAGCTTCAGTAGCACCTGCTTCTGCTGCTGTTTTTATCTCATTTGAAGTTTCTTTATCGTCTGTTTCTGCTGTAAGTGCAACAACTGATGAACCATCCTTAGCTATGTAATTCTTTTGGATAGCTGATAGAAGTAGTGTATTAACAGCCTTCTTAACATTAAGACCTGTTATCTTTACTCCATTAAGTATCTTGCTACCATCTTTATTACTTCCCTCAACCTTTATAACCTTACCAAATGCATTTACTCCTATTTCTACACTTGGATTAATGTCTAAGCTAAGGTATGATACTGGTGTCTTGTATTGAGCATATGCAGCTCCCCCTCCACCTAAACATAAAACTGCCATACATGTTGCTATTGCAATTTTCTTTTTCATATAGTTTACCCTCCATCATATCTACTAAATATACCAGGGATTGTATTTATCTTTAGTGTAGTTAATTCGTTGAGTCTTTAGATCTTATTTGATTTAACCTAAGTTTAAGTTAGCATTTATATTAGTCACTATTAAAGGGCTTCAAAGTTGTAACCTTTAAAAATGCTTATTTGATAGCCAAAGTTATATGTACTGAATATGTGATATAGAAATTATATAAATCATGTCTACATGGTTTTTATTTTTATATTGTGGTTAATCACAATTTCTAAAGACTCACTTTCAACCCCTTCTATACATAATACGATTTAGCTTTATAAATCCTTGCAAAGTTTTTTAAAATTTTTTTGAAATATTTTTATAAAGTAAAATAAAAGGGATTAGAATACTTTCTCTAATCCCTTTTATTATTATTTTGTAGATATATCTATGTTATTCTTATTCCATTTATCCCTTAATGTCTTTAGTCTATCTACTGCATCCTTTAGAGTTTCTGTCTTCTTCGCAAAATGCAGTCTTATTAGATGATTCACTGGTTCCTTAAAGAAACTAGAGCCTGGGACAGCTGCTACCCCTACTTCTTTAATCATCCATTCACAGAATTCTACATCAGCAATTTTACCACCAGTAAATTCACTTATATCAACAAGTACATAGTATGCACCTTGTGGAGTTATAAATTTTAGTCCCGCTTCATCTAGACCCTTTATGAATAAGTCCCTTTTCTTTGTATATAATTCTTGAAGATCCTCATAATATTTATCTGGCATCTCAAGCCCTGGAATCGCTGCCTTTTGAAGTGGTGATGCAGCCCCAACAGTTAAAAAGTCATGTACCGTACGGGCTTTATCTATAATATATGATGGCCCTATTATATAGCCAAGTCTCCATCCAGTTATAGCATAGGTTTTTGATAGCGAACTACATGAAATAGTTCTCTCAAACATCCCCTTTAATGAAGCAAAGTAAACATGTTTATTTGGTTTCATAACTATATGCTCATATACCTCATCAGTTATAACAAAGGTATCATGCTTCTCTGCCAAATCCGCTATAAACTGCAATTCTTCCTTTGTAAATACCTTCCCTGTAGGGTTAGAAGGATTACATATAATAATAGCCTTTGGCTTTTGTTCAAATGCACGGGTCAATTCATCCTTATCAAAGTTAAAATTAGGAGGGTTTAATGGAACATATATAGGCTCTGCACCTGATAAAACAACATCAGCTACATAATTTTCATAAAAAGGAGAAAACACTATAACCTTATCTCCTGGTTCACAAGCAGTCATCATAGCTACCATCATAGCTTCAGTACTTCCACAGCTAACTACTATATCAGTGTATGGGTCAATATCTATTCCCATAAATTTTGACTGCTTCTTAGCAAGTGCCTTTCTAAATTCCTCAGAACCCCATGTTATCTCATATTGATGAGGGCCTTCCTTTGCTACCTTCTTAAGCTCCTTCAATAACTCTTTAGGTGGGTCAAAGTCAGGGTAGCCTTGAGATAGATTAATGGCACCATATTGGTTAGATATTCTAGTCATTTTTCTAATTATAGACTCAGTAAAAAAGTCTAAACGCTTACTTACCTTTGGCATATGTATCACTCTCTATTCTTGTAATATTTTAGTCCTCTAAGCTATTTATCTGTATAGTAAATTGTTATTTTATATATTAACATTTTTTTCATTATTCTAAAACATCCTCATAAACAGCTCATTTCCATACCCTTCTACCTTCACTTCTCATATATAATTAAAATTATGTTTTAACCAGTAATTGACATGTAAAATTATTCCTGATATAATTCACATTATTCACATGGGTTTAGTATACTATAAAATAACTCTTAAGTTAAAAGTAGGTGATTAGATATGAATTTGGACCTTTCATTTATGCAGAAGCATATACCTGTTTTTATAGATGCAAGCATCTTAACCTTCCAGATAGCACTTATAGCTATAGCGCTATCTATAGGAATAGCTATTATGAACAACTTCATATATCAACTAAATATTAAACCCCTCTCATTTATTGTTAAGGCTTATGTTGAGGTTGCACGTAACACTCCTTTTTTAATACAGTTATTTTTTCTGTATTTTGTTCTACCGACCTTTGGAATAAAGCTTAGTGGATTTGTTGCTGCAACTATTGGTCTTAGCTTCTTAGGGGGAGGATATATGACAGAAAGTTTTAGGGCAGGGATAGAAGCAATTTCAAAACCACAAATTGAATCTGGATTATCAATTGGACTAAGCAGATTCGAACTTCTTAAGTATGTGATACTTCCACAGGCTGTAAACATATCAATACCAGCCTTAATTACAAACGCTATATTCCTACTTAAGGAAACATCAGTAGCATCTGCTATAGCTGTTCCAGAACTTTTACACACTACAACTGGACTTATAGCAATCTACTACAAAACATATGAAATGCTTCTTATGCTAACAATTTTCTATGTGGTTTTATTTGTACCAATTTCACTATTACTATCCTTTTTAGAAAGGAGGATGAAATATGGACAATACGGGGCTTAACCTTGTTATAAAATCACTGCCACTTTTATGGGATGGACTACAGCAAACACTATATGTAGCAGTGGTCTCAATCATAATAGGGATATTAGGTGGTATATTATTTGGAATTATAAGATCTTCTAAAAACATATTATTTGGAATCATAACAAGAATATTTATTGAGTTTTTTAGGGCTGTTCCACTTTTAGTATGGCTGTTTATATTTTTCTTCGGTCTTCCACTTGCATTTAATATGGATATCTCTGCTAAATCTACATCTATTATAGTTTTTTCACTTTGGGCTATTACCGAAATAGGTGAAATAGTTAGAGGTTCCATAGAGTCCATTCCAAAGGGACAAGTAGAGGCTGGAAAGTCACTAGGACTTAATAGACTAGAACTATATAGATATGTTCTTTTACCACAGGCTATTAAAAGAACCATACCATCAAGTATAAATGTGTGTACAAGAGTTATAAAAACTACTTCCCTTACAGTTTTAATTGGGGTTGTGGAGCTTATAAAAGTTGGACAACAAATTATTGAAAGAACTAGTCAATCAGCAGTTATATATACAAGCTTATTTGTTATATATTTTCTGCTTTGCTACCCTCTTTCACTATACTCTAAAAAACTTGAAGGAAAATTCTCGCTTTAATCCGATAGTAAATCATGTTGAAAAGGAGGATTAGTTATGGAAGAAAAGATATTTAAAGAAGAGGAAGTTTTAATTGAACTTCATAATGTTAATAAATTCTTCGGGGACAAGCACATCTTAAAGAATATAAACTTACAAATTCATAAAGGTGAAGTTATTGTAATCCTAGGCCCAAGTGGCTGTGGAAAAAGCACACTACTAAGGTGTCTTAATGGGCTTGAGGATGTTCAGTCAGGTGAAATAAACTTTAAAACTAAGCTACTCACCTCTAAAAAAACAAACTGGAGACAGATAAGACAAGATATAGGAATGGTTTTTCAAAGTTATGAACTTTTTCCCCATATGACCGTAATGGATAACATACTTCTTGGACCACTAAAGGTTCAAAGGAAAAAGAAGGAAGAGGTCCTAGGAGAAGTTGAAGTTCTACTTAAAAAGGTAGGCCTTCTAGACAAAAAGAACTCCTACCCTAGAGAGTTATCAGGTGGGCAAAAACAAAGAATTGCAATAGTTAGGTCACTAGCTATGAATCCTGAGCTTATGCTCTTTGATGAAGTTACAGCAGCTCTTGATCCTGAAATGGTCAAGGAGGTTCTAGAGGTTATTCTATCACTTGCTAATGAAGGAAGAACTATGGCAATAGTAACCCACGAAATAGGCTTTGCAAGGGCCGTAGCCGACAGAATTATCTTTATCAATGAAGGTGAAATTTGTGAAATAAGTGACCCAGTGTCTTTCTTTAAAAATCCTAAAACAGAAAGAGCTCGTCACTTCTTAAGCCAATTCACATATATAGAAAACATGAAAGGAAGGGATATTAAATGAAAAAACTTTTAGCACTAATAACAATCTTATTACTATCAATAGGAGTATTCGTTGGATGCGGTACTAAAGAAGCTGCAACATCATCTAATACAGAATCAAATAAATCTTCTAATATAAGTTCAATCGAACAAATAAAGAAAAACGGAAAAATTAAGATTGGTGTATTTACAGATAAACCTCCATTTGGATTCGTAGATGAAAAGGGCAAAAACGATGGATTCGACGTTGAACTTGCAAGAAGATTTGTAAAGGATCTACTTGGAGACGAATCAAAAATTGAATATGTACCATTAGAGCCAGCTAACAGAGTACCATATCTTGAATCAAACAAGGTTGATCTAATTATGGCTAACATGACTGTAACTGATGAAAGAAAAGAAAAGGTTGATTTCACAAACCCAATCCTTAAGGTTTCTATACAATTAGCAACTAAGAAGGGCTCAGGAGTAGATTCTGTTGAATCACTAAAGGGCAAGAAGCTTATAGTTACTAAGGGAACAACAGCTGATATATTCTTCTCAAAACTAGTTCTTGAAAAGAAGCTTGATGTTGAACTTCTAAAATTTGACAACGTTACAGAATCATTTAACGCACTTAAGGATGGACGTGGTGCTGCTTACTCAAATGACAACCTACTTCTATTTGGATGGGTTAAGGACAACAAGGACTTTAAAGTTCTAGATGAAACATTTGATGAACCAGCTACAATAGCACCTGCCGTTAAGAAGGGAAACAAGGAACTTCAAGATTGGATAAACAAAGAACTTGAAAACCTTGGAAAAGAAAAATACCTACACACACTTTATGACAAATACCTTAAAAATGAATTTGGTAATGCAGTAAAGAATCCTGCTGAGGTAGTTGTTGAAGGTGGAATATTAAAATAGTTCTCCTTTTATTCATATAATAAAAGAGTGGTTAGATTTATTGTCTAATCACTCTTTTTATGATTATTTTATCATGCTTATAGATATATTTAGCCTATAATTCCCATGCTTTAACACATCATCTAAAAGGATATTTAACTCCTCTTCTGACTCTACCTTTACCTTAAGCATATAGCAGCCGTCTCCACTAATTCTATGAGCCTCTATTATTGAAGGTTCATTTTTTATGTAAATTTGAAATCCTGCATGATTGTTTGATTTCATAATTACAGTGATAAACGCAATATAACATTTACATATCTTAAGTTCATCTATAAGTATGGTATATGCCTTTATAATCTCCTTTTCTTCAAGTCTTTTGATTCTCATACCGACAGCCTGTCCTGTCATATGAATCTCATTTCCTATGTCCTTCCACTTAACCTTAGAATTTTTCTTTAATATATTTAATATCTTAAAATCAATTTCATCTATCATCATACACAATCCTTTCATGGCGAAAGTAATTCATTGTTTCCCTTTCATCAAGTTATTACCCGATTTTTACAATTTTATTATAATCTAATTATACTAAAACAAAAATTTTTTAATAGGTGGTGCTTTTATGAAACAAGCTCTTATTTTAGTTGATATTCAAAATGACTACTTTCCTGGTGGAAAATTTGAACTTGCTAATACTTCAAATACAGTTAAAAATATAAGAAAACTTCTAGATTACTTTAGAGATAACTCCTACCCTATTATTCATATTCAACATATTTCTTTAAGTGAAGATGCAACTTTTTTCATAAAGGATTCTGTTGGAGTTGAAATTTATAAGGGTGTAACACCAATAGATGGAGAACATTTAGTTCAAAAGAATTATCCAAACTCCTTCTTTAAAACTAACCTTATGGAAATCTTAGAAAAGGAAGATATCAAGAATGTTGTTGTATGTGGAATGATGTCTCATATGTGTATAGACTCTACTGTTAGAGGTGGCTTTGAACTAGGACTTAAATGTACATTGGTTGAAGACTGCTGTACAACCCGTGACCTTGTTATAGGAGAAAAGAAAGTTAACTGGGAAAATGTCCACAACTCCTTCATGGCTTCACTTTCTACCTTCGCTAAGGTTATAACAGTGGATGATTTTATTAAAAATGCTTAATGAATATAAAAAGCTAGGCAAAATGCCTAGCTATATTTTTCTTATAAACTTTACTTTATTATTTAAAATCTTATATCGAATTTATTATGCCTTCTTAACGAATTCAGACTTTAAGCTCATAGCTCCGAATCCATCTATTTTACAATCGATATTGTGATCACCATCAACTAAACGTATATTTTTTACCTTAGTACCTTTTTTTATGTCTGATGATGCTCCCTTTACCTTAAGGTCTTTGATTACTATTACAGTATCCCCATCATTTAGGACATTTCCATTTGAATCCTTAACAACGCTTTCGTCTTCACTACTTCCACCTTCAGAACCTGCAGTCCATTCATGTGCACATTCTGGGCAAATAATTAGATTTCCATCTTCATAAGTATATTCTGAATTGCACTTTGGGCAATTTGGTATGTTAGACATAATTTTTTTCCTCCAATAATTAACTTATTTATATAATAATTATTTTAAACTTAATTTTATAATTTCTATTATGATATTAATCAAATAATCTTATTTACATAAAAAGTAATATAAAGTTTTTCTTATATGCTTATATACTATCATAGTATTACTATCTCGACAAACCCTCGCTGAGGCAACCCTTACTATATATTTATTTAAACTTGTACATTTTTCTTCTCTGATAATTTTTCCTTTAAGTACTTTACATGATCATCAATGTACTTATGCTCAAGCTTTCTAACATCAAACTTAAATATTTTAAATGCAAATTGTACACTGTAGCCTACCCCGACTACCATAATTAAAGTTCCAATCCCTGCACTTCCTCCTAAAAGATAGCCAATAATTAGTACTGAAAACTCCATAGAGTTTCTAACAAATCTAACAGACTTATTAGTCTTTTTCGTTATTGCTACCATTATCCCATCACGAGGTCCTGAACCTAGTCCTACACTAATATAGAAGTAAGTAGCGATTCCCATAATAAATATTCCAATAAGCATAGTTATAACTCTTAATATCATGCTATGGAATACTGGAATTACATCATTTAGCATAAGTAGATCCATAAATATACCTATAAAAAACATATTGCATA
This sequence comes from Clostridium cylindrosporum DSM 605, assembly GCF_001047375.1. Taxonomy (NCBI): domain Bacteria; kingdom Bacillati; phylum Bacillota; class Clostridia; order Eubacteriales; family Clostridiaceae; genus Clostridium; species Clostridium cylindrosporum. Next base: position 257,862 of record NZ_LFVU01000026.1, on the reverse strand, counting down.
TAGTTCCGATTCCAATTCTCTCTCCAAGTTTCCAGTCAATAATCAAAATTACTAATCCAGTTACGATGTTTGCTTGCCCCATTGTAATGCTAGTAAGTTTTGATAATCCTTGATGATAAACATCCCAAGGGGATAACCCTAAGTCTGCATTAATAGTCAATGCTATACCAACTGCATATAGGAAAAGACCTAAAAATAACTTTAACAAAGTTAATAAAGATTTTTTCATCTTATAATCCTCCGAAATTCTAAAAATAATTACTATACAATTATAAGATATAAAAGCTATTAGTACACTCTATTACAAAAAGAATAAATGATTATTAACACCTTTTCTAGACTATAATGTATAACAAGAAAGCTTTTTAAAGTCTTCTCATATGTTAAATTTCGTCACCTTCCTAATTGAAATTAATTATCAACTATGTTATCATTTTTATATGTTTTAGCAATAATTTCAATTATGACGAACACAAATATAAATTTAAGGTGGTATACTTATGTCAATTTATGCAATAACTTATTATCTGAAGGAAGAATCACATTCATGTGGCTGTGAAGATCATGATCACGATCATCATCACCATGGACGCGATGACTATGAAATCACTTCTCATATAAAAACACTAGGTACATGGGCTCACTTTATGCCTACTAGTTTCTTAGTTAGAACAGAATTATCATCAAATGAAATCCTAGCAAAGCTTAAGGATTGTGTTGAGAGTAATGACTTAATATTTGTTACTAAGGTTGATAAGGATGACGTCGCATCATTAACTCCAGGTGTTGTTGAATGGATAAATAAATAGATTCCATAATAAGGACTGTATTAGAATAGCCTAGAGACATTATTTCTCTAGGCTATTAGCAATTTATTTACTTTAATTTAAAATATACTTAGATACATTTAGTACCTATTTTAGCTCCCTTTGAATACTTTTTAACAGCATCACCAAATGCCCTTATATTCTCTATTGGTGTATCTATTGGCATTTGACATCCTGGTCCTGCAATATATCCCTTTGGGCTATCTGATGCTTTTTCAATGCAGGTTTTTACTTCCCTATAAATATCATCTACACTTCCATATCTTAAAGTATCTACAGGTTCTACATTACCTACTATACAAACCTTATTTCCTATAGCTTGCTTTAATTCACCTATATCTTCACAGTTATCTACACTAAAGTTCCCTATATTCATATTACCTATATCATTCCATAGGTGTTTTGTCTTTCCACATATATGTAATCCTGGTTTTTGTCCTGTTATTTTATATATACCATCTATAGTTTTTTCAAGATATGGTTTACCAAATTCCTCAAAAACCTTATAACTTATAAGATTTCCTGAAATAAATGGATCATCTATTCCACATGCAATTCCAAAGTTATCATAAACAGTTTTAACAAAAATCAAATTACATTCTGTTAAATATTCTAATAATGTATGTAGCTCTTCTTTATTTTTCCTAAAGTCACGTAGAAGCTTGTCCGCTCCCCTTACTAAAGCTGCTAAACTTACAGGAGCTGCTATATCTGTACCAACTGGAACAAAGTCTCCTACTTCTTTTTGTAGTCTTTTTAATCCTTCTAGTACAATTGGAATTCTACCATCTTTATATGGGTCAATTAGTTTCAAACTACCTAGTTTACTATAATCATCAAGTATAAATTCCTCTACATAAGAAATGCTATCCTCAGTGTACTTAATTTTACTTCCTATAGCCTCTGCTATTCCCCTTAAAGTAAGTTTTGAAATTGCGGATTCTGCACCAAGTTCTCTAATTGCATATTTCTCTACTTCAACCATTAAGTCAACATTAAAATAGTAATCCTTTACCTTAACCCCTGCATATTTTGCAGCAGTTTCTCCAAGCATAAGTACATAGGGCAATCTGTCTACTTCATTTCCTTTAAAGTATTCTGATATTCTTTCCTTTGGGGTCATATTCTGTGATATATTATTCAATTTAATCACTTTCCTTTTAAATTCTTACAAAATATTGTCGAGTAGATTATATCCCATGTATCCTATCATTTAAATAGTTATTGGTTTTTTCAATACTAAATTAAATGTAATTTATTTTTCCTGATACCTATTTACTTTTTAGTCAAAATATTACAACAAATATAATCTAAATAAATGAACTTCTAAATTGTGATAGGCCATTTGTTAATTCTATTACAAAACAAAAGAAAAAGTTATATTTTGTAACATATGTTTTTAATTATGAATATGATAATATAAAGTATTTTTTTGGAGTTTTTTATGAGCTATACAACTAACAGACAACCTCAAGGCATCCTCATGAATAAGGAAGCATTTTTAAGAGAAGGAATGATTGCTGAAATTGTTGCTATTAATGATTATAGTAAATTCATTACTTTAACAAGCAACAAAGAAGTAAAGGATATCTTCCATCATATCATGGAGGAAGAAAAGGAACACTATGGAATGTTCCTTAATGCTCTAAGAGAAATTGATCTAGAGCAAGATCACCTTAGAGTTAAAGCTAAGGATCATGTGAAAATTCCTCATAGGGATAGAGATAAATACAAAGAATCTAGCTTTTCAAAGGAGAGCAAACATAATCTACTTATAAGTATTCGAGATGCTATTAAAGGGGAACTTGAAGCTATAGTACTATATGAACACTTTATAGAAAACCTATGTGATAAGAATCTTATTAAGTTAATAAAGAAAATAACTAAGGATGAGAAGGAACATGTAGAGGAATTAACACTTGCATTAACTCTTTTAGATAAGGACCACTATGGCCCTATCGAATGTTATTAAACTTTATATTAATACTTAACATAAAAATCTTAGTGATATTAACACTAAGATTTTTTAATTTCTATTCACACTTTATAAAAATTCACATAATATATCCCGAAAAAAGGAGAGTGATATTTATGTCAATCAATATTAATAATTCTGTTCAAGCTCAATAAACATGCCCTTCTGGATGTTGTACTGGAGATGAAATACTTTGCATCTCTATTCCTTGTCCTATAAGCATAGTGCTTTTAGGCCTTGATCTAACACTTGAATAAGCTTCAAATTTGTGTATAATTTGTAGTAATAGAATATATGTTAAATGTTTTCTAGGGTTCCGCAGCAATTTTGTTGGTCTGGACCGAGAGAAGACACACAGTTATCGCTGTGCCACGGAAGGATAAAAGCCTGGGAGATACTATTAAACAATTTATTTAATAGTTCTCCTAGGCTTTTGACTTTTAGAAATATTAATATTGGAGGTTTTTTATGAATACACAATGGATCAAGGTATTTATAGGTGCTTTTTTCGAGGTTCTATGGGTTATTGGCTTAAAACATGCCGATGGATTTTGGACATGGACAGGAACTATTTTTTCTATTATATTAAGCTTTTACTTAATGATAGAAGCTAGTAAAAAGCTCCCTGTAGGAACTGTTTATGCAGTTTTTGTAGGATTAGGTACAGGAGGAACTGTTTTATCTGAAATAATATTTTTTGGAGAACCACTTAAATTTGAAAAAGTAGCTTTGATTCTACTTTTACTTGCAGGAGTAATTGGGTTAAAGTTAATTACTCCTGTTAAGGATGAGAAAGGAGTTGATTTATAATGGCGTGGGCATCAATAATAGTAGCTGGATTATGTGAAATCCTTGGTGTTGCTATGATAAATAAATTCCAACAAACACGTAAAATATTATTTTTAATTATGGTAATGCTTAGCTTTATATCAGGTTTCATACTTCTTTCTTATTCAATGAAATCAATACCTATGGGTACAGCCTATGCAGTTTGGACAGGAATAGGCACCTCTGGTAGTGCAATACTAGGAATGATTTTCTTCGGTGAATCAAGAGACTGGAAACGAATCCTTTTTATATTAATGGTTTTATCCTCAGCAGTTGGATTAAAATTACTTGTATAAAAGTATTAAGTCCTTTTAAGCATATTTCTGCTTAAGAGGACTTTTTTACTTTGCATATTTAACAATAATATCACGTAGTACTGTTACTACCTCTAATTCTAGTCTGTCATTATAATATTTAGCAAATCTTTCATCTGCAACATACATTTCAGCAAGGCCTATATGGGCTTCTTTAGAATAATTTTCCCATGAGAAGCTTAACCAAGCTTTATGTTTCTCATAAACATCCTTAGCAGCTTGTGAATCTAAATCACTTGTTTTCACAACCTCTGAAAGAGATTTAAACATTTGATTTTCAATCTCTTTCATATTTTCAAAATCCCCTTCACTCATGTTCATAAACTTTTTATTAGAGGCCTCTACAGTTTCCCTCCCATACTTTTCTCTAATTTCATTCCCATACATTTCTTCATTCTCAGCTAATTTTTCTTTTTTAAATCCTTGAAACTTTTCTTTATCTGACATTATTATCTCCCCTTTGTTATATGCTAATGTTTTTTCAACAGTTAAAATCAACTTATCAAGTTCATTTCGTTTATCAATAAGTCTTTGGTGATGTTCCATTAATGACTTATTAATATCAAAATTAGGATGTGAAATTATATGTTGTATCTCTTCTAGTTTCATCTCTATTGATTTATAAAATAATATTTGTTGTAGAAGGTCAACTTCTCTTTGTCCATAAATGCGATATCCAGATGAATTAATACGAGAAGGCTTTAATAAACCAATTTCATCATAATATCTTAAGGTTCTTGAACTAATACCTGCCATTTGAGCTAATGTTTTAATCGTATATTCCATTTCATCACCTCCAAATTCTATAATAAGGGATGCCGCTACGTTAAGGTCAATATGTATTTTATTTTAGATAAAACTTAGAAAGTCCAACGCTAAAATGCATTGGACCTTCTAAATTAATATATATTTAACTATTTTATATTCTCATTCCACTATCTGTATATCCTTCTGGTATACCTGTTTCATATTTATTATTATCATCAAGTTGCCATTCAAACCATCCACCTTCAAATATAGCTGTGCTAGTAAACCCAGCTATATCAGCAAAAAACTTTGATCTAGCACCACCCCAAGCTGCAGAGCCACAGTAAAAAGCAAGTCTTTTATTTTTATCAATATCCTGACCCTTCCAAAGCTTCTCTACCTCTGAAAGGTTTCTCATTGTGCCATCAACATTAGTGGTTTTGATTCCTCCTACCCAAAATGAATCAGGGATTCTTCCTGCCTTAGGACAATAATCGTAACCTGTGTCCTCTCCTATAAATTGCTTCCATCCTCTTATATCTATAAGTTGACCAGCTTCTGAATTAGAGAGTATATACTTTGCCTCTTCAATAGGTACAATAATATTTGGTTTACTAGGTATATCTCCACTAAAGGATATACCTGGCTGTTTTTCAGGATTACCTGATTCAGTTTCAAATCCTGCTTCTATCCATGCATCTAGTCCTCCACTAATAGGACGAACATCATTTACACCCATATATTGAAGCATAGTTGCTAATTTATAATCCGCACAGGAATTAGGTTCACAGGCATAAAGTATAACTGTTGTATCTACATCAATACCGTTATTTATTGCAAACTGCTTAAGTTCATCATCTGGGCGATGTGTCCACGCAGGAAGGCATTCAAACTCATCAGAATCTATATGTACGGAGCCTGGAATATGATGCTTAATAAACTTTTCAGATGCTTCTTTCCAAGAAACTTCAAAAATCTTATACTTTCCACCTTTAAAATGCTCTGGTATCTTGCCATCAATAACATCCTTTACCCACTGTACTGTAACTACTCTCTCATAATGAGGATAGGCTTCTACTTCTCCATCCCAATTTTTCAAGTCAAAATAGTAAAGATTTTCACAACCCTTTTCAATCAAAAACTTTGCAACCTCTTTTGCATCTTTACTGTTTCCATCATAAAGTACAATGTTCTTATCTTCTGTTATCCCCTTAAAGTTCATAGAATTAAGAAGCTCTTCTTGAACCTTCTCACCATTGATAGTAAGCCAGTGTGCAGCAAAATCTGTAGCTCCCTTAATATGCCCTTCTATTTCAAGTCCATCCATTTTCCAACCACTAAAGGCCTCACTTCTTCTAGTATCTACAACAACCCAATTTGGATCATCTAAAACCTCTTTTAATCTTTCAGTAGTAATTGTTTGCATATTACCTTTTTTATAATTAATAGTACCCATATCTTTACTCCTTAATATATATTTAGATATTAAAATAAATACCCTTTAACATTAACTTTCTACTGTAATTTTTAATGGCAAGCTAAATTACTTTTCTCTTGTTCTACAACATTACGCCATTTACCATTAAAATAGAAATATCCAGTTATCATAAGTCCAATTACCCAACCAGCTGCATAGCAAAAGAACATGCTCTCCTTACCAAAAATATCTGCAAATAAATATGCTACAGGAACTCTTGCTATCCATAGTGATATTATTGTAGATAGCATAGGGATAACCATATCCCCTGCCCCTCTCATTACAGAATTCCAAACATCGAATACTGAAACCATACAATAAAATGGCAATATTCTATAAAGATATGCACTTCCAGCTGCAATAACCTCCTCATTCGAAGTAAATATAGACATAATCTCTTTCGCAAATATTATTAGTAATCCACCAATTACAATACTAACGCTGCATGATAATATCATAGCTGCATGTGTTCCCTTTTTAACTCTATCCATCTTTTTTGCACCAATATTTTGTCCAGTATAGGTTACAATTGCATTATTAAAACTCTGTATTGGCATGTATGCAAAACTATCTATCTTCCCTGCAACATTAAATCCAGCCATAAAGCTTGACCCAAATGAATTTGCAAGTGACTGTATTCCAAGTGTTCCAATAGAAAAGATTGACTGCTGCACTCCATACGGAATGCCTATTTTTAAAACTTTCATAAAAAGATGCTTGTCCATATGAAAGGGATTAAGCCTTAAAAAGTTATACTTTTTCTTTATGTATATATATCCTGCAAGCCACGAGAAAAACTCTGCTATAACTGTAGATATGGCAACCCCTGCAATTCCCTGCTTAAACACTATGACCAAAATCAAGTCTAATATAATATTAATTACGCAGGATATGAGAAGAAAAATCAATGGTGTTTTGCTATCCCCTAGACCCTGCAAAATTCCAGTGTTTACATGATACCCTAAAGAACAAAACATACCAGCTAAAATAATACTTATGTATGTCTTTGCTCCTTCAAACACATCTGCTGGAACATTTATAATATGTAATAATGGTTCACAGAATATTACTCCTATAACAGTTAAAGGTACAATACCTATCATAATTGCTCCGTATACAGTATCTGCGGTTCTAGATACCCTTTCAATATTCTTACTTCCATAAAATTGGGCTACAAGTATGGTAGCACCGGTAGAAAATCCAGAGAAAATGGAAGTTATCATAAATATAACTGGGAACCCTGTTCCAACCGCTGCTAGTGCATAATCACCTACAAACTTACCTACAATAACACTATCTACTACGTTGTATAATTGGGTGAGAATATTTCCATAAAGCATTGGAATGGCAAAGGCCGCTATTAGCTTAAAGGGATTCCCCTGTGTCATATCTGTCATTCTTCCTGTCCTCATATGGTTATGCTCCTCATATAATATATTTAAGTTTTTTATAAACTTCTATATAGAGAAAAATAGGGTTAGTAATTCATACAAAACCTATCTTTCATTATTCTTATTATCATAATTAGTTTTCTATTTTCTACAAAGAAAGTATATAGAACTTTGTTACTACACTCCAATATGTATTTCAAATACAATTTTCAAAATGCATCATACTTTTCTATTTTTATACATTTATCTTATTAAAAATTCAATGTATAAAGTATATATAAAAAAAGCTGACTGAAAGTATAAATATATACTTTCAGACAACTTTTTATTGTTTTAAAGACTTATTAACCTCAAGTTTTTGAAGTTCATCTACTGTTATAAACTTATATCCTTCTTTAGAAAGCTCTTTAAGCACTCCCTCGATTGCTTTAAATTCTTCATTAGTCTTATCATACATAGGATGCATTAGTATTATAGAGCCTGGCTTTACATTATCCTTAACATACTTTATCTTATCTGATGCATTACTATAGTAAGTATCAGGTTCCATATTCCACATAATAGTATCTTTATTTCTTTTATGTAGGTAATACGGAAGGCCTATAAGTTTCTTGCCATTTGGTGGTCTAAAGTCAATTTTACCCTTATATCCTTGGGATTTAATTAACCTATCTGTTTTATTTACTTCTTTCTTTATATAGGAAGGAGTTTTAAATACCATTCGATTATGTGAATATGTATGGTTTCCAACTTGATGCCCTGCATCTATAATCTTTTTAGCTTCCTTAGGATTCTCCTCTACTTCTCTTCCTATTAGAAAAAATGTAACCTTTGCCTTGTATTTATCTAGTAGAGGTAAAATCTTATCTACGTTTTTCGTGGGACCATCATCAAAGGTTAATGCCACTACTTTTTGATCTGTCTTTACGGAATTAGTTAACCCTCCAAATAACTGATATTCTCTAGAGGCCATTAACTTGTACGTACCAAGTAATACAAGGAATAATATAATAATTCCTATTCCTATAAATATTAATTTCTTCTTCATAATTACAATCCTTTTTTATTATTTATTCAACGTGTTCATATAAAGTAACACTTTCAATATAGTTAATAACTCTTCTTAATTCCTTTACCTGTTCTCTACTAATCTCACCGAGTTCATACATTCTATGAATTTCAGAGCGCTCTACATCTATAACCTTAATCCTTAATTCTTCTTTCTGCACTTCAATTTCTTGATTATAGGATGTTGTTGATCTTTTTAATCGATTAACCATTTTTCTATAGTCTAAAATCACTGATAAAACAATCTCCGGTCTTTCATATTCCTTTGCATACTCTGCTAATCTCCTAAGAACCTTATATAAAACCTTTACTTGAATATCCTTTGCTAGACGTAGCTGTGTAGCTTTACTTTCACTATTTTTATTATAACGACTAAAATAGTCCTTTAAGCTCCTTATTATTTTCCCAATAAGATATCTTGTACGAGACAGAACATTATTTGATATAGCTTCTTCTCTATGATCAAGAGATTTTTCAAATGTTTTAAAGACTTCTTCATCTATTCCATTCTTTTCTCTTAAATCATGAATGTACTTTCTTTCTGCTTTTAAAGCCTTTAATAGTACTTCTCTTAATCTCTGTTGATATTCACTTGAACCTTTTTCAATTGAATTTTCTTCATGATGAGTATTTTGAAACATAACTCTATATTCATTAATTAACTCATAGGCTGCGGATCTATTTTCCTCATTTATTTCTTCCTTAATCTTTTTAATAGCTGCTATTAAAAGTCTACTTTTTGCCTCATTTATATCAATTAGGCCCTTTTCCTCACCTTCTACAACCTCTACTTTACTTAAGAGAGGTAAAAACACCGTTGCAATAATTAGTGTAAACAAGATAACCCCAGCTGCTAAAAAGAGAATAAGTGAACGCTGTGGAAATTCTTCTCCACTCATTAAAAGATAAGGTATTGATAAAACCCCTGCCATTGTAACTCCGCCACGAACACCAGTTAAACTAATTAATAATGATGCTTTAATACTTGGCTTTGCACAATCATTTACTCTTCTAATGTAATATTCATAGTTAGAAAATATATAAGACCAAATAAATCGAATCCCTAGTATACTAACACCGATTGCAATTACATATCCTACAGCTAACCAATTGCTTATATTAGGATTAGCTACAGTTTCATCCATTGATGAAGGAATGTTTAATCCTAATAATAAGAATACAATCCCATTTAGAATAAATATAACAGTTGACCAAAGACTCTCTGTAAGTAATTGTTGCTGCGCCGCCTTAGCTTCTACTCTTGCTCTTCTTAAAGAGTGCACAACACCGGCTACTACTACAGCAATAACTCCTGATGCATGTAGCATTTTTTCTGTAATTATAAAAATAATAAATGGAGTCATTATTTGAAGGAGTGAATGAAATATAACATCATTTATACCCTGTTTGCGTAGAGTAAATTCTATCCATGATATAAGAAGACTAAGAACTAATCCTAGGATAGCCCCTACAAAAAACGTATATGAAAAATCAAAAAGTGCTTTTTGTAGTGAGAAGTATCCAGTTACTACCGCAGTAACTGCATAGTTAAAGGCAACTAATCCTGATGCATCATTTATTAGAGATTCTCCTCTAACAAGATTCAGTACCTTTTCTGGAATATGAATTCTTTTAGCGATACCATTTACAGATACAGGATCAGTAGGTGATAAAATAGCCGCTAATGCAAATGATGCAGCAAGAGGAATATCTGGTATAACCCAGTAAATAAAATACCCTCCACCAATAGTTGTTAAAAGCACAAGTACAATTGCATTACCTAGTATTGGTACCCTCATCTTCCACAACTCTTCATTTGGGAAATGCCTCCCATCATTATATAAAAGAGGTGCTACAAATAGTAGCAAAAACCACTCTGTTTCTATTTCCACTGAAACATTTTTAAATACAAGTGCAATTATTATTCCAAAAGCTATTTGAGTTAAAGCTGTAGGAATAAATGGTATGTAATGGCTAATTACACTGGAAATTAATAAACAAACAAGCAATAATAATACTGTCATTAATAAATCCATATGACTCCCCCTTTAATATCAATTTTTATATAGTAACTCTCTTTCCTATCAATACTTTTACTTTTATAATCATAACTCTATTATAGAATTATGTTATAACATATGCTATATCTTTTTAGTACAATTCAATATGGTTGTATGTGCGCTATGGTTATCACTCATCCTTTTTGAAGGGATGTGATACATATATCTATTATATTTAATATTGCCATTAATAGAAAAAAGCTCAAAAAAATAGTAGCTCCAATTTCAAATGGTTACTACTATTTTAATTATATAACTATACTATGAGAAGTTTATTGATAAGCCCCTATCTGTTGAAAATTTAAGCTATTTTATGTAAAAAAATTTACTACATATCTTTTAAACATTCCAATAAAAACTCTTCTTCCTCAAGGTTTAGAGTAAATACATTATCTTCAAAAAACTTATTATACCTATAAATAGGATAATTTCCTTGAATTCTATTATTAATTATACCTATATCATTTAATTGCTTTTTAAATTCTTCCCTTTCCCCTTCTTGGATACTATCTTTATGTATTAAATAAACATACATAGTTTTAAAATTCTCGGATTCAGGTACTGTAATTCTAATATTGGATTCTAAGTTCTCTATCTTTACTTGTATTCTACTCTTAACATCAATAAAACTCTTCTTCAAAATATCCTTTATTTTTTTATCTTTTCTTATTCTTTGAATTTCTTCATATATTCCTTTCTTAACCACATTATCTTCTAATACATTTTTACTTTCGACATCGTCTACTACACCTTTATTTTCAGTGGCATCTATAGGCTCTAAAGTTCCCCCACTATTTTCTTCATATTTAGAAGGTTCTTCATTTTTAAAATAAATTTCTTTTCTTAATTTATCTAAATTATTATCGATAGTTTCTAGAATCTTTTCATTACTACTATTAAATAAATTATAAAATATATTCTTATCTAATCCAGAAAAACCTAAAAATGCACCTAAGAAAGAATATGCTACATAATCATATTTAATATTCTTATACTGCAAGTAATCATTCATATCACTAATGTTATCATACTTAGAAATAAAAGCTAGGAAGTTTTGAAGGACATCAGAAGTAATTTCATTAACATCTATCTCATACATTCTATTTGCAATTTTTTTATAAATTAATGCACATTCTTTTCTTTGCAAAGATTCTTCTCCAAATTGCTTTGTAATTTCTTTTCCAATACCTTTAATTAACTCCTCTATCTCTTCCTTATCTATATCACCAACTTTAGACTTTGGGCTTTTCATTATACAGTTAGTAATAATTTCATAAACTTTTAATTCCTCTGAATCTTTTAGTCCTATATCGCAAAAACTTATCTCATTATTATTAACATCAATTACATTTAACCAGTTATTAAACTCATCACACTCTTCTCTTAAAAGCTCTGAATATCTTTCTATATATTTAATATCAAAAGTAAATTTATCTATAAATATCTCACTATATTTTGTATTGGTTTTTTTATAGAATCCTATTAAATTCTTAACTGGTGATATATATTTTAACATTAGATTATATTCTTCCGCTTTCCTGATGTATTGGTCTATACATCTCCTAATAGCATATGCATAATATAGTCCTTTAACATTGTTAAAAAGCGTATCTTTTATTATTTCAATTTCAATATCACTTTGAGTATACTCACAATCTTTATTTTCATCTAATTCTATATTATTAAGATATAAATCCTTTATTACTTCAAACTTATCTATATATTTAATTATTAGCTTAGTTTCATACACAGTTTTAGACTTTGCTAAAATTCTATCCAAATGTACTTGTGATAAAAATAAAACCTTTGTATTCGACTTATTGAAGTATATTGTTTTTGATGTAATATATACATCTTGTGAAACCTTATCTAATTCATATTCTATATCATCAATATCAAATTCAAAAATTATAGGGTACTCCTCGTATTCTGACTCTAAGCTGTCAGCTAATTTAAAACTAGGAACCTTTGAGAATAATGTTATAAACTTATTGCCAATCGATAACTCAGTTCCAAAGTGTCTTTTTGTCCCATATGTTCTTTTTTCATAAAATGCTCTTGGAGATATACTTTCTGTAGCAAAAATATCGTTAAAATTCAAAGATGAAGTTGGAAAATATAATTTCATACTTTTTCTCCTTATATATTAAATTATAAAGCTAACTCCCAGTCCTTATAATATATAGCCTAAAAACTGGGAGCAACTACAAATGTATATTTATAATCTTATTACACTAAAATTCTTTAAAATCATAATATTCACGTGGAATACTTTTTAAAAATGGAGATAATTCATTTGAATATAGTATAAATAGATTGCTGCATGTCCTAGTAACAGCTACATATAAAGCCTCCTTATAGCTATAGTTTATACTATCACTTCTTACTTCACATGCAGGTAAAAAGACATTTTCAAATTGTAATCCCTTTGAACTATGATAGGTAAGTATTTTAGGCTTATTACTATAGAAGTCTAAAGTATTATAGGTTTTTCTCCTTTCATCATATTTGTACTCAACATCAATACCTTTACTCTCAAAGTAATCTTTTACGCTTATAACTTCCTTATTACTTGCTAATAAAATACCTACATCACTCCATCTTTCATTCTGTATGGTATTAATAATGTAATCTAATTCCTGATATAACCCTTTACATTTTATAATCATAGGAATTTCTTTACCCATTCTAGTACATCTATTTAATATATTATTCTGTTTTTCAGTAACGCTTTGTGCAAACTTAGCTACTTTTCTCGGCAAACGATAGTTTTTATCAAGTCTCTTATGATTTTTACTATCAATTTGGGCTATAGACTCAATATCACTTAAAGTGATATTATGGGTTTTTGATGTATATATCTGTTGTGCATCATCCCCAAAAAAGATAAAGTTTTCGTTTGCCATGTTAATTAACTTAGATATTTCTTCCCTTGAAAAATCCTGTACCTCATCTACTATAATATAATCAGCAGATGAAATACCTGATCTAGATAAATCATCATAATGACATACCTTTGAAGCATCTAATCCTAAACTTTTAACACCATCTTCTATAAAACTTCTTAAGGCTTTAGTATAGATTACTACCAAATAAGTACCTCGTTTTGTATCTTGGATTTCTTTAGCTTTATGTAAAGCCAAAACAGTTTTACCGCTTCCTGCACATCCCTCAATAAGATAATTATCAAACTTTAATTGTCTTATTTTGTATTGTTCATCATCTAACTCTGCTTCTGAAACCATCCACTTTTTAGAAATTCCTTCCATTGCCAAAATACTATCCCCTTCACATAATAATTACACTGGAAATTTTTTCAAGAGTAATTATTATTATGTAAGTGGAAAAATGTTTATACTACAATAATATGCTTTACTTAAACTATTTTAAATTTAATTTAACTTCATAGTCATAAACCGTAAGACTTCAATTCATTAAGCTTCTACGTCAGCTTAATAAGGATTAGATATTTTTATTTGGAATTACACTATACCACTCTTTTCAATCTATATTTAATCGAACTTATTAATTTAATTAACACATCCGCAAATACTAGTCCTACAACAATTACAGCTGATAATACACTTACATTTGCTGCATACTGTAGCCCTTCAATATATTTATTTGAGGCAATCGAGTGCATAGCTTCATATGCCATTCCCCCTGGAACTAAAGGTATAATCCCAGCAACATTAAAGAGGATTGTTGGCATTTTAAAGTAACTCGCTAAAACATGGGCTAAAATTCCAACTATAAATGCCCCTGCAAATGAAGCTGGATATATATTAACTGAATTTTTTATAAGTATATAGGAAGTCATCCACCCCATTATTCCTAATACACCGCAGTTTACTAGAAATTTTGCAGGTGCATTAAAAACTACAGAGATTCCAACTGCCGCTAGAAAGCTACCTATCCCTTGCATAAACCAATCCATCTTTTCTTCTCCTAACCTTAAAATACTACTACAGAAGCTATCCCTGAACCAACAGCTAAAGCAGTAAGACAAGACTCTGCACATCTTGGCATAGCCACAACAAAATGCCCTGTTACTAAATCCCTTACTCCATTTGCAATAGTGATACCTGGTACTAATGGCATAACAGAACCAACAATAATCTTTTCTATATCTGTCCCTAAGCCATATTTTGTTGCTCCTAATGCCACTAATGCAATAACAACTGAAGCTATAAAATCTGATATAAATTTTATATTTGTTAGCTTAAAAAGCATAAGAAATGTTCCATATCCAAGTCCTCCTGCAAGTATAGCAGCTGGAATATCAATATATTTACCTTGAAATAAAACTATAAAACCTCCACTAGCAAGTGCCGGCAAAACTACTTGTGCAAAAATAGGTAGTGAAATGTTTGTTTTATCTATATAAAGCAAAGCGTTATAAGCTTCTTTTATAGTTATCTTAGACTTTATTAAATTAAGAGAGACAGAATTAATACGTGAAATCTTTTCAAGGTCCGTTATTCGTTTTGTAACCTTAATAGTTTTTGATTCATAGTTAGTACCTGGTAAAAAAATAACTTTCGTAGAGGTAACAGTTATTCTGGAATTATTAAACCCCTTAGAAAGCGCAATATCTCTCATAGTATCCTGAACCCTATAGGTCTCTGATCCACTTTTCATTAGTAAAGTTCCTACTAGTAAAATACACTTTATCACCAATTCTTCATTTTCTACTTTATTCATATGCTCCACCTACCCTCCACAGGCTAAAAACTTAATTTGAAAGATATTTATAAGTAGTATACCCATTTAGACTTTGATTTAAGTTAGTTATTGCACATTTTACAACAATCCACATATATTAAATTATTGAGAGTAAATATTTTAAGGAGGCCTTTTTTGGATATATATGTTGTTAACAAAGGCGATACTCTTTGGAAAATTGCCAATCGCTATAATGTTAATATGGACTTAATAGCTAAAGTTAATGGGCTTCAAAGTCCAAATCAACTAGCAATTGGTCAAGCCTTACTTATTCCAAAACTTAATGGATACCATAGGGTTCAGCCTGGAGATACATTATGGTCAATAGCACATAAGCATGGAGTAACAGTTGAGTCAATTGTATCCGCAAATGAAATTACAAACCCAAATATTATTTATCCTGGAATGCTACTAATCATTCCTACATCTAAACCAATAATTGATGTGTATGCTTATAGCTATGAAGATGATAAATTAGGTGCTAAGTCTGTTAATGAGGTAGGAAAATCACTTACTTACTTTAGCCCTAAAGCCTATGTAGTTACAAAAAGTGGTACACTTGATGAAACTCCAGACGAGATGCAACTTGCCGCTGCAAAGCTTAACAATGTTATTCCTACTCTATCTATTATGAATTTCAAACCCGGGGACATTGGATCTCAAACAGCTCATGCTATCTTATCTAGTAAAGACCTACAAGAAAAGCTATTAAGAAATGTTATTAATGTTATGGATGAAAAAGGTTATAAAGGACTAAACATAAATTTCGAAAATGTGCTTCCATCTGATCGTGAAGCTTATATTGGCTTTGTTCAGCTTGCTGTTAATCGCCTTCATCCAAGGGGATATATTGTATCTACTGCACTTGCCCCAAAGACAAGTGGCACTCAACCTGGGCTTTTATATGAAGCACATGACTATCCCGCACTTGGTAATATCGTTGATTTCGTGGTTTTAATGACATATGAATGGGGGTACCGTCTAGGACCGCCTCAAGCAATCTCACCTATAAAAGAAATAGAGAAAGTAGTTAAGTATGCCCTGTCAGTTATGCCTGCTAATAAAATACATTTAGGCTTCGAAATATATGCAAGGGATTGGCTTATTCCTCACGTTAAGGGTAATGTAGCAGAAACATTTAGCCCTCAGGAAGCACTAAATCGAGCAATGAAATATGGTGCTACAATTCAATATGATACAAATGCACAGGCACCATTTTATCGATATGTAGATGAAAACGGACAGGGACATGAGGTTTGGTTTGAAGATGCAAGAAGTGCTAAGGCCAAATTTGACTTAGTTAAAAAATATAATCTTCGTGGTATCACTTACTGGGCACTTGGTTTCCCTTATCCTGAAAACTGGTCACTATTAAATGATACCTTTACTATTAAAAAATTCAAATAGATCCTTAACTATAAAGTCCAGTACTAAAAAGTATTGGACTTTACACTTTGTAGATAAACTTATACATCTAGTATTAGAGTCCTACAATCAAATCAATAGCATAAAATAGTAATGTAATTATATTTTAGGAGGAATCTAATGTACTTTACCCCATTTAGTAGTTTAAATGAAATTTATAGATCTTATAAAGATGAGTTTACATCTGAGGAAGCAGCTGATATTGCAAAGGCACTTAGACTTGATTTTAATAAGGAACTCTTTGATTTAAAACAATTTAATATAGGATTAAATGTTGAACTAGAACATGGATCAAAGTTTTCTGAAACAAATATAACTAATGATGATCCAATTCTAACAGGGAAAATAACTTTATCACATCTTAGAGAGTTTCCTGATTACTATGTAAGACTTGTTAAGCTTGAAGAGGAAGCTGAGGAATACTGGTCTAGATTAAGGAATCCTGATAATGAGACTAGGGAATTTACTTTAAGTGAACTATCTCAGTATGATGGCACCGCGGGAAAACCTACCTATGTAGCAGTTAATGGAATTGTATATGATGTAACCAACAATCCAAATTGGAGTTCAGGAGTACACTTCGGAGTATCAGCTGGTAAAGATTTAACCTCTGAGTTTCAAAATTGCCACGGATCATCAAGTATTCTAGAAAATCTACCTAAGGTAGGAGTACTTAAAAAGTAATACTATATTTTAAAAGGCTCAATGTAAAAACATTGAGCCTTTTTCATACATATTAATATTAAAGTGAAGATATTATATCCTTTATATGTTCTTTAGAAATTTCTTTATCAATTTTCACTACTTTACCATCCTTAGTATAAACAAGTGTTGATACCTCTGTAGTGCCAAGTCTTGATGCAAGACCTGAGTTTTTATATACATCTATTTTTTGAACTTTTATACTTTCCTTTAATTCCTTTTCAACCTCTTCTATAACCTTCATATAATTTCTGCTAGTTTCATCAGTAGGTGCCCATAAATATATAAGCCCTATCTTTTCACTTTGCATTATTTCATTTTCGAATACTTCTGATTCAGCGATGTATTTCTCTGCGCCTACTCCAGCAATAGCACCATCACCTACCGCTGTAGCAACTTGCTTCACGTACTTATCTCTAACATCTCCAATAGCAAAAACACCTTCAAGATTGGTTTCCATCTTTTCATTTGTTATTATATTACCTTGAGGACTAAGATTAATTTGTCCCTCAAATATTTCTGTGTTAGGAACATATCCTATAAATAGGAAACATCCATCAACCTCTACCTTATCAATCTCCCCAGTTTTAACATTCTTTAGAACTACTGCATTTAACCTTTCCTCACCCTCAAATGAATCTACAGTAGTATTCCACTTAAATTCCATTCTTGGATTCTTCAGAGCCTGCTCCTGTGCAATTTTATTTGCATCCATTATCCCTTCATCGTGAACTACAGAGACTATAACCTTACTTGCAAACTTTGTAAGGAATATCCCTTCCTCTATAGCTGCATCTCCACTTCCTATAACCATAACCGTCTTATCTGTGTTATAGGCTGCATCACAGGTTGCACAGAAGGAGATTCCCCTATCATATAGGAAGTTTTCCTCATTTTTAGCCTGTGTAAGTCTTGGCTTCCCACCAGTAGAAATTATAACTGATTTTGCATGATACACTACTCTAAAGGTTTCAACTAGTTTGTCCTTTCCTTCAAGCTGAACTTTCTTTACATCAGTAAGTTTAAAATTCACTCCAAATTCCTTTGCCTGCTTGTGGAATAAGTTCATAAGTTCTGTCCCTGTTATTCCTCCTGGGAATCCTGGATAATTTGCTATTTCATTTGTATAAGTAGCAAGTCCACCTACTAGTGATTTTTCTATTAGTAGAGTTTTAAGTTTTGCTCTTCCACAGTATATTGCAGATGTTAACCCTGAAGCTCCTCCTCCTATTATAACTGCATCATAGTATTCATGTTTCTTTTCCATATCAATCATCTCCATGTTTTAAATATTCTCAATCTAAAAAGAGAACCAGGTTCTAATACTAAAGTTTATTAAACGAACCTGATTCCCTGTATATGCTATATAAAATATTTAACTAAAAGCTTGCTTCCAATCCAAGCACCAAGGAATATAAATATCCAGTATAGCCATCCGTGAAGAGACATTGACGCTACTCCACTAAATAAGGCTCCAATATTACATCCAAAGGAAATTCTTGCACCGTATCCCATAAGCAAACCACCTAGAATTGCAGCTACAACCTGCTTCCATGATTTTATCTTTTTAATTTTAAACTGTGAAGCCAGCAATGTAGCTAAAGATGCTCCTGCTATTATACCTATATTTGATACTGAGTGCATATCATTAAAGAATCCTTTAGCAATAGCCGCTGCATGAGCTTTTTGTTGAAAATACACCCAATTTTCAGGATGGCCACCAAGTGCCTTATATATCCAAGCTCCCCAATAAGAAAATGGAGTTGTTACTCCCCATGCCTTACTAGTTGAAGCAAACATAGCTATATTTATAATACCTAGTATTACAGCTCCAGTTGTATATGTCCATGGATCCTTTAATAATTTTTTATAATAAGAATTATTTCTAATATCCACTGTTTCACCCCCTGTTTATTCATAAGGAAAACATTATTTATTTTTTTCTATATATACTTCCCATTGTCCATCGTCAACTTCTTCGATTTCCACATTGTATCCTTCTTTTCTTGCCCATTCTGGTACGTTTTTCATAGCACAGCTATGGTCAATTTCAACTATAAGTACATCTCCAACATTTAAAGTGCTAAATTTCTTTTGAGTCTTTATTAATGGCACTGGACATGCCTCTCCTAAACAATCTAATCTATGTTCTGACATAATAATACCTCCTAAAAATAAATAATAAATTCAATTATTGGTTTGACTTTCTGTTTCCAAACCAGTCCGCAAATATATATATTGCAAGTAATAGTCCGAACTGTAGAAGTAAAGCTGGTACCCATCCTATAACTTCAGGAAGGAATATACCCTTTTTAGGCATAAATGTGCTTTTCCACCATCCAAAGTCCTTTGCTCCCCAAAGTGACCCTATTATAAAAAACACTAAGGCAAGTATTTGCATAAGGAATCCTTCTCCTACTCTCATAAGAGTTCCAGAGGCACATCCCCCAGCGATTACCATACCTATACCAAACATTACAGCCCCTATAACTATATGAATACCAACCGGCGAAATATTGCCAGGTACAGCTATATTCTTTAGCTCAGCACCATATTGGATAGCTGCAAATCCTACTGTAGCAACTGCAATAGCAATTACAACCGCCTTTGTTAATGATGTGCTTCCTGTTAAAACAGGATCACGTAATGAAGCGGTGAAACAGAACCTTGACCTTTGTAGTGTAAATCCTAAAATAACTCCGAATGTCCACATCAAAGCAGCTTTAGGTGAACTGTTTGCAATAAAGTATCCTGCTCCTATAATACATATAAATAATGCAACTCCAAATGGAATCTGATTAATCCTTTTCTTTTTAGGCTTTCTATTAATTGAAGCTTTAACCTCTGACATTTAATCATCTCCTTTCTGTCACATTACGTATTATAACAAACTTTTTTGTCGATTTTAACCCCCTACCCTACTTAATTGATAGAAATTGTATGCTTAAAGTGTATTAATTATTGCTTTAAATAGCTTCTTTACCTATACCTTGGTAATAGTAACTTTAAAGGTAATTGAAGTTACTAAAGTAAAATAAAAAAGCACAAATAATAATGTTTATAGGCGATTATCTATGCTTAATTACTACCAATTTACTATGAAATTATTATTAATAACTCTAATATTCATCCTTCTAAAATCTAAAAAAGCCTACTTACACTAAACTTAGTGCAAGTAGGCTCTAATATTAATTATTTCCATAATATAGATGCATCTTTTCTAGGTACCGTTCTTTTAAACTTTATATCTGGATATCCTATAACCATAGAGGTTACTATTTTATCACTTGGCTTAAGTCCTAGTAGATCAACTAACTCTTGATTATCTATAGCAGCTCTTACTAGGAATCCACTAAAGAATGTACCAAGGCCAAGTGCATTTGTCATAAGTTCCATGTTTGATGATGCAAGTGCTGCATCAACTGGGGAGTCTGAAATTACAAGTATTACAGCTGGTGCATTGAAGAATACTTTATCTCCAGCCTTTGGATTTTCCTTATAATCCTTATACATTTGTTGCCACATCATTGCATATCTTTTATATTTTATAGTCTCGGAATTTAAATTATTTAGTATTTCTTCACCTAAAATACTAAGTCTTCTTAATACGATTTCCTTTAAGTCTTCTAATTTATCCTTTACTACTACATAGGATACCCCTTGACTATTACTACCTGTTTGAGTAAAACGTCCTGCTTCTATTATCTTTTCAAGCTTTTCCTTTTCAACATCCTTGTCCTTGAAATGTCTTATACTTCTTCTAAACTTAATAAAATTAAGCAGAGTATCTGAGTCTATGTTAAACTTTTCTTCATTATATTCTACAACGTCTTCCATTTTATAATCATCTGTTGAAATTGCTCCTGTTGGGCAAACAGCTATACAGTGCCCACATTTAAAGCAGGCAACATTTCTAATCTCTGCTTTGCCATTATCAACCTTAATGTCCCCTGGAAAGCAATCTCTTACACATTGTTTACATCCAATACATTTTTCAATATCAACCTTCATCATTAGAAATCACCTCTAGAACCCATGATATCACTTTTGTTTTTCCTATTCCAGTTTGAAAATTTGTAACAAATCCTTAGAAAAATCTAATAAATAAGATTACTATGCTTCGTGTATTTCCCTTAGAAGTTTTATAAAGTTTCTTGATGCCATAGATAGATAACGATCCTTTAACCAAATCACTCCTGATGATGAGGTGAAAGCATCATCATCTATTTTATATTTCTTTAAATTATAACCTTTATGGATTTTAAGTACTGACTCAGGAATTATAGTTCCTCCGAAGCTCTCTGATACTAACTCTAGTAAAACTAATATATCAGAGCACTCACATATTACATTTGCCTCTAATTCTCTACTTGAAAACTGCTCTAAAATCATATTATAAAGTCCAAGCCCATCGGTACTTGGAAGTATTAGAGGAAACTCCTTTATATCCTCATAGGATACCTTATTCCCTTGCAGGGCCAACTTATTAGATGTTACAAAATAAAATGGATCCTCCTTAAAGTAAAAGGCAGAAAAGTTCTTTAAGTCGACTGGAAAACGAACTATAGCAAGTTCTATCTCCCTTTCCTTCAATAACTTACATAGCTGACCTGATTCATTTTGTTGCACCTTATAGGAAACCTCAGGATGCCTTTCTTGAAATCTTCTAAGCACACTTGAAAGCTTATAGTGGGAAAGTGTATTCACCCCTATTAGTAGTTTACCCCTATCCCCTTTTCCTATTTCCTTTACTTCTTTATTTGATTCTTCCATAAGATTTACTATGTTTATAGCATTTCTATACAGTGCTTCCCCTGCATCTGTAAGCTCTAGCCTCTTTCCTACCTTGTGAAATAAACGGGTACCAAGCTCCTCTTCCATTATACTTAACTGCTGACTTAAAGGTGGCTGAGTCATATGTAGTCTTTTAGCTGCAGCTGTTATTTGCCCTTCCTCTACTATAGCAACAAAATAACGTAATTGTTTAATATCCATTAATCATTCTCCTTCAAGTATATGAAAAACATATACAAATCAAATATAATCAATATTTTTAATATATTTACTTACATGTTATCATAGCATCAATGCTAATTATGTAGTAAGTAGAAACATTCAAGATGTTCAACTATAAATAATCTAAAGTAAAGGAGGTAAGTGCATGTCACTTGATATGAGGAGAGGTAATCCAACTAAGCTTATGCTAAAGTTTGCATTTCCTATGTTGATAGGGAATGTGTTTCAGCAATTATATAACATGGTTGATTCTATTGTTGTTGGAAGATTCATAGGAAAAGAAGCCCTTGCTGCTGTTGGCTCATCATTTTCCCTTATGAACTTTATAACCCTACTTATCATAGGACTATGTATAGGTAGTTCAATAGTTATATCCCAGTACTTTGGTGCTGAGGATTATAAGAATTTAAAAGGTTCAGTATCAACCTCTATTATATTTATACTTGGCCTTACTATATTCCTAACAATTATAACTGTTGTATTTACTAAGCCGCTTTTGATACTAATTAAAACACCTCCTGAGATATTAAATAGCGCAACCTCCTACCTTAGTATAATATTTGCTGGATTAATATTTACATCACTATATAATATATCTGCATCATTGCTTAGAGCAGTTGGGGACTCGGTAACCCCTTTGTATTTTCTAATTATCGCATCTGTTATCAATGTAGTACTAGACCTAGTATTCATTATAAACTTCAATATGGGTGTAGATGGTGCTGCATATGCAACTGTTATTGCTCAGGCTGTTTCCTCTATACTTTGCTTAATATATGCATTTTCTAAGGTTCCAATTTTCACGATGAAAATAGGAGAATTTGTATTTGATAAGTCACTATTTTCTACTATAGCGAGATTTAGTATTTTATCATCTATGCAGCAGTCCATTATGGCTATAGGAATGGTAGCTGTACAGGGACGTGTAAACATCTTCGGCTCCGATGTAATAGCCGCATATACTGCAGCAGTCAAGGTTGACTCACTTGCATACCTTCCTGTTCAAGACTTTGGAAATGCATTTTCTACCTATGTAGCTCAAAACATAGGAGGAGGCAAACTAGATAGAATAAAAAAAGGTGTAGTCTCATCAGTTAAGATAATTATAGCCTTTTGTACTATAGCATCTATAATCATATTCTCATTTTCTGAGTATTTTATGAGAATGTTTGTAGATTCTAGTGAAATAAATGTAATACAAACAGGTGTAGATTATATATCTGTAGTTGGAATCTTTTATGTCCTAATAGGGTTCCTATTTATGTTCTATGGATTTTTTAGAGGGGTTGGAAGTCTTAATATGTCTATTATCCTCACTGTAATATCACTTGGTACTAGGGTTCTAATGGCATATTCTCTTTCTGCTATTCCTTTCATTGGAGAAAAGGGCATATGGTGGTCTATACCTATTGGATGGATACTCGCAGATATTGTAGGATTTATAGTTTATAAAAAAGGTAAATGGCAATTAATCATTAAAAACAATAAAATATCTATAAATGGTAATACTAAATAATGTATTAATAAAAGAAAGATGTGATTAAATTGACCAATAAAAGAGTTTTTATTGCAATAGAACTTGAGGAAAGCATAAAGGACTACCTACAGGAAATGCAAAATAAAATTATTAAAAACAGCACAAGAGGAAACTTTACTATTAAAGATAACTTCCATTTAACTCTTAAATTTATCGGAGAAGTAGAGGACGAAATCATAGAAAAGATCAAGGTATGTATAGATGATGTAGCCTCAAGGCAAAATGATTTTAACCTACAATTTTCTAGACTAGGTGAGTTCCCAAGAGGGAATAAAACAATGCCTTGGGTAGGAGTAAAAAGAAGTGAATCACTTGATAAGCTTCACCTAGATATGGAAAATTCACTTGAAGAAGTGAGTATCAAGAAAGAAGGTAAAAAGTTTACTCCACATATTACCCTAGGAAGACAAGTAGTACTAAATAGAGATTTCAGTAAACTAGTAGATGAAATAGCTATAGAGGATTTGACAATAATAGTAGATAAGATTTCCTTGATGGAAAGTACCCGAATAAATGGAAAGTTAAAGTATATACCCCTATATGTAAAGAAATTGAAATAGCTCCCAGGTTTCCTGTGAGCTATTTTTTATTTAAGCCAAACAATTATGCTTTGAACATATCTTCTCAAGTGCCTCTACTGTAATATTTATATGTTCCACTGTATGTCCAAGATTTAGAATAAGTCTTATTCTACCTTCATTTAGCTTAACAGCTGGATAGCATATTGGAGTTGAATATATTCCCTCATCATAAAGGTCTCGAACCACCATTCTTAATTTTTCATGGTCTTCTATAAATATTGGAATAATAGGACTTTGACTATTGCCTAAATTAAATCCCTTTGATTTTAATAACTCCCTCATGTAGCTATTCTTTTTATGGATTTCTTTTATCATCCATGGATTTCTTTCAATTTCTTCTAGTGATGAAAGAACTACAGAGGCATCAGCTGGGGACATACAAGCCTGAAATACATAGGGGTCTGACCACTTAAGTAGTGAACAATACTTTTCCTTAGCAGCTATAAAACCTCCTATAGATGCAGTGGACTTTGATAAAGTTGACATAATGAAATCAACATCTTCAGTTACTCCCTCATGATAACAATATCCTTGACCTTTATCTCCGTAGATACCAAAGGTATGTGCTTCATCTACATATAAGTAGAATTTAAAATCTTTCTTAAGTTCTATTATTTCCTTTAAAGGTGCTAAATCTCCACTCATAGAATATGCAGACTCTACAACTACAAATATATTATCATAGGAATTTTCATACTTTTTTATTTTTGACTTTAGGTCTAAAACATTATTATGCTTAAATGAAATCCATTTTGCATTAGATAATTTTAACCCATTTATTATAGATGAATGACACTCTCTATCAAAAATAATTAAATCATTTGCGCCTACTAGATAGGAAATTGCAGCTACATTTGCACTAAATCCTGTAGGAAAAAGAATAGCCTTCTCCTTTCCAACAAGTTTTGCTACCTTCTCTTCTATTTCCTTATGTAGTGAGCTCATGCCACAGGATGATGCAGAGGTACCACATCCTGTACCAAACTTTCTTATAGTATCACAGGCATTGTCTATTACCCTTGTATTTCTATTTAAACTTAAATAGTGATTAACACACCATAATATACATTCTTTCTTTTTTTTATTGTGCTCTGTAACAACACTTGAAAAGTTAGAAGCACCATACTCCATATATCTATCATATTCATATCCAATGTCCATATTTTCTTTATCTATAAAGTGCTGTACATATCTGGCTCTTTCC
The DNA here is from genome assembly GCF_001047375.1 of Clostridium cylindrosporum DSM 605. NCBI lineage: Bacteria > Bacillati > Bacillota > Clostridia > Eubacteriales > Clostridiaceae > Clostridium > Clostridium cylindrosporum. The sequence continues at coordinate 231,985 of NZ_LFVU01000026.1, read as the reverse complement.
TCTACATCAGATATATTGTTGCTTTTTAAGTATGCTAGTACTTCTCCCATAGAATAGAAATGCTTATCCATCGAATCCTCTCCTCACTAATTTTAGATTATTAATTTTCCATTTATTCACTATTTTAATTATCGTGTAGATTCCTAGGATACATCAGCACTTTTCAGAATAATTTGTAAAATTAACACACTAAAATATAAAACGCCAAGTTATCTATCTTAATAACTTGGCGCTTTATATTCTATATTTTTCTAATATATATTTAGCTCATATATATCAGAAAACTCTATATTTATTCTATCTACATTCATGTCCTTAGTTGCAGCTACTTCATTAATAGCATCTTCATCCATTACTAAATTAGCTGGCAGTTCAACTATGAACTCACTTCCTTTGCCTATTTCACTTTTTAGTGAAACTTTTCCCCCATGCTTTTCTACAATAGACTTTACAAGAGCAAGTCCAATTCCACTTCCCTCTTTCTGTCTAGTTAAAGTAGAATCAACTTGTCTAAATCTCTCAAATACTAAACTTAGCTTATCATTAGGTATTCCGATTCCACTATCCTTTACTGATATAACTACAGAGTCTTCCTTATCCTTTATATTTACTTCTATTTCTCCATTAGACTCTGTATACTTAATTGCATTTGATAATAAATTTAACATTACCCTTTCTAACTGTTCAGCATCACAGGCAACAATCTTTTCCTCTATATCCGTGTCAAAGGTTAGGTTTATACCCTTAATTCTCGTATATTCTGCAACGGATAATATAATGTCCTCAATAACAGATATAATATCATGATTCTTAATTTTCATTTCTGTATAACCTGCGTCAATTTTAGTAATATCTATTAGGTTATTTGAAAGCTTGATAAGCCTAAAACAATTTTGTTTCATCATATTAATATATTTATTAGATAAAAACTTCTTTATATATTCTAAATCACTTTCCTTTGTTCTTGATACTAGCTGTATTACACCTAAAATAATATTTATTGGAGTTTTCAGCTCATGAGATACTGTACAGAAGAAATTAGTTTTTAGTTCATCAAATTCCCTTGCTTTTTCCAATGAGGCTTGTCTTATTTCTATCTGCTTTTTAAGTTCTTCAATCTTTCTCTTCTCAGTTATATCTCTACATATGATTAATCTCCCTTTGATTGTGTTACTATCAATAAAGGGAACTGAGGATGTCTCGAATATCTTCCCATCCTTCAAGTATATGTATTGTAAATATTCATCATATGTTTCCCACTCTTTTCTAACATGACCTTCAAACTCTTCTGGATTTTTTATTTGCTTTTTAACAAATTCTATAATCTCACTATTAGTTGTTTTAGAAGTTATTTCAAATGGGATATTTAACATTCTTATAAATTGATTATTAAAATGAATTACCTTATCATCATCATCTATAACAATCATACCATCTACCGATGATTCTAGTATTCCATTTAATATTTGTTGCTTTCTTTCCTTCTCATCCTCAAGCTCTTTTCTTTGTTGGTATTCTAACTCAAGCTTTCTAATCAAAGCTTTTAAATTTTCATTCTTATTTACCAAAACACTATTTAGTTCAATTAGAGAATAATGTGGCTCCTGTAGACTTGAACGAACCACAGCAATATATATATAGTAAAATGATACAATTTGGAATACATGTCCGAAAACACTATATATATCATAAGTAATACTAGAAGCAACAAAAAACATTTCACATACTAAGTTAGATAATATCGATAAACTTAAAGCCTTATCGTTTTTATTTAAACCATTAGGATTCCTTTTTCTTAACAAAATTAGCAAACCTAATAAAATACCACAATTTAGATAACCAGCTATAATTTTTACAAGGGTAAATCCAGTTCCCTTTATATAAAGTTGTGGAAATACCTTTATATAGAATACGGAACCAAGGAGCAATCCTACTACAATCAAACATGTAATGGATATATTTTTTATGTTATAGTTCCCCTCTCTTGATGTAAATAAAACTAAAAAGGCTATGCCTTGAAGATATCTTCCAATAGTCCATACTTGTATAGAAATATTAAATGTAAAAACTTCACTAATATTCATTCCCCTATAGGCAAATAAATGTATCAAGTTAATAAATGCGATAAATCCAAATACCACACCTAAAAATACTATCCTATTATCCTTATTTAATTTATATGTGTTGATAGCAATTATAGCCATAACAAAACCAATTACAATTCCGAACAACTCAACCATAGTATGAAATATTAAAAAATCCCTAATACCCATATATATAGCACCGGTAAAAAATAGTATATATATAAGTGCACTAAGATATACACCATAGGACATGCCTAAAATTTTTTTATTAATACTATTATTCTCCACTTTTCAACACCCCTGATTACTATCTTTCTATAAAAAGATAATCTTATACAATATATATCAATTATATCACCTTTTCCACTTAAGTACATTTATTACAAATAATATTATAATTAATTTTATTTTGAATATTTACCTATATAATCTATGCTTTATTACCTTAAAGTAAATGCATAAGAGAGACGAAACTATAGTTAGACTTATTAAGTAGTAGACATATGATTAGGAGGATTGATTAAATGTTACATGACATATTTGTAAATATATGTATTCTTATGGTTTTGATATTCTTAACAGCTAAAGCTTTTATGGGTAAGGGCATAACCCCCTCTTCACCAATTAAACAAAGACTCTTATTTGGGTTTATCGCAGGAGTATCTACGTGCATTATGATGGTTTTTACCATACATATAAAATCTAATGTAACACTTGATTTTAGGTACTTTTGTATAATTATAGTATCCTTTTTCGGTGGTATAGTTCCATCTGTAGTTGCAGGGATAATATCTATCATATTTAACCTAGCTTATCATGGTATAAATGATATATCTATAGTATCAGCTATAGGTACCATTCTTGTAAGTTTAGGCTGTGGTATATTCTCAAGCTTCAATATTAATGATCGCCTAAAGTGGATTTTAATGTTTATCTATTCCATACTTATACGTAGAGCAGTATTTTCGGTAATCTTAAGCGGTAATAAGGAAGCCTCTAATGACGAAAATCTTATAAACCTTGCTACTATAATTGTATCTGTGGCATTATATTTTTTTATAAACTATCTTATTGAAAGCCACAAAAGGGTTACGGAATTATATAAAAAATCAATTTATGATTATTTAACAGGAGTATACAACAAGGGAGAATTTGAGCTAAGATATAAAAATATAATTGAAAATGTAGATAACCTTGATGAAAGCATATCCTTAATAACTATAGATATTGATCACTTTAAAAGTATTAATGATACATATGGACATGATTCTGGAGACTTTGTATTAAGAGAGATAAGCAAGGTACTTAAAAAGTCTTTTAGAGAAGATGACTTTATAGCAAGAGTTGGTGGAGAGGAATTCTCTATAATACTTCGAGGGTTATCCGCGGAAAAAACTAAGGAGATAGCGGAAAGATTAAGAATAGCTGTTGAAAATCACTGGTTCATTCTCCCATGCGGGAAAAATGTTTCTATAACAATTTCTATAGGAATTGCTGTTTATGCTGAAACAACAAATGACATAAACTACTTAAAGGAAATCTCAGACCAAAAACTATACATTGCAAAGCAAAGCGGAAGAAATATGGTTTGTTCCTAAATAAATTATTAAAATTAAAATAACTAAAGCGTACACACTTTGTAGTCTACGCTTTAGTTATCTTTTATTACTTTTTAGTATACATTTAATTCATATATATCAGAAAACTCTATGTTTATTCTATCAACATTCATCTCTTTAGATGCACTTACTTCATCTAAAATATCATTATCCTCCACCACATTTATTGGTAGTTCAATAATAAACTCGCTCCCCCTACCTATTTTGCTTTTTAGTGAAATACTTCCACCATGCTTTTCTATTATAGACTTTACAAGTGAAAGACCAATTCCACTTCCCTCTTTTCTTCTTCTTAGGATAGTATCAACCTGTCTAAATCTATCAAATACTATATCTATCTTATCCTCAGGAATTCCAATTCCACTATCCCTTACTGATATAATCACGGATTCCTCGTTATTTTTTATATTAACTTCTATCATTCCCTTTGAATCTGTAAATTTAATTGCATTTGATAATAAATTAAGCATTACTCTCTCTAATTGCTCACTATCAAAGGCAAAAACTCTTTCTTCTATATCTGTATCAAACACTAATGATATATCCTTTATCTTAACATATTCAGCTACTGATAAAGTAATATCTTCAATAACAGAAACAATATCCTGGTTTTTTATTTTCATTTCAGTATATCCTGCATCAATCTTGGTAATATCGATTAGATTATTCGAAAGTTTTATAAGCCTATAGCAGTTTTGCTTCATCATATTTATATATTTACTAGATGAAAGCTCCTTTAGGTATTCTAAATCATTTTTTGTCGTAGCTGATAGCAGCTGTATCACACCTAGGATAATATTTATTGGGGTTTTTAGTTCATGTGATACAGTACAGAAAAAGTTAGTTTTTAGTTCATCAAACTCCCTTGCTTTTTCTAGTAATGCTTGCTTTACCTGTATCTGACTTTGAAGATCCTCAATTTTTCTTTTCTCAGTGATATCTCTAACTATAATTACTTTCCCATTAACTATGTTATTTTCAGTAAATGGAAGAGATGATGTTTCTAGTATCTTTCCATTTTTAAAGTATATATGTTGTATATATTCATCCTGTGTTCGCCATTCTTTTCTTATATGATTTACGAATTCATCTGGATTATTTATTTGACTTTTAATATATTCTATTAATTCGTAATTAGTGGTTTCAGAGGTTATTTTGAAGGGGATATCTAGCATTTTTATATATTGATTATTAACATGTACTATTTTATTATCTATATTTATAACTAATATGCCATCTAATACCGATTCCAATATTCCATCTAGTATTTGTTTTTTTCTCTCCCTTTCATATTCTAAATCTCTTCTTTGTTTATATTCTAATTCAAGCTTTTTAATTAGACTTTTTAGGTTCTCATTTTTACTTTTCAGTACATTATTCAATTCAATCAGGGCATAGTGAGGTTCTCTTAAACTTGATTGAATCAAAGCAACATATATGTAGTAAAATGATAATAACTGAAATATATGTGCTAAAATACAATAATAATCATATTTCTCAACTGAAAAAATGAAAAGCACTTCACAAATTAAGCTACTTACTATGGAAAGATATAAAAATATGTCTGTCCTTCTTAATTTATCAGAACCTTTTCTTCTTGAAAAAACTAACATAAATAATAGGATTCCACAATTTATATAAGCAGTTATTGACTTGAAAAATGTAAATCCAGATGCCTCTATATAATAGTCAGGAAAAACTTTAATATAGAATATTGTAATAAAAGATACCCCTAAGATAACTAAGCAGTTAATTGATGCTTTTACCAAATTATATATTTTATCCCCTGAAATAAAGAAAATTAAAAAAGATGTACTTTGGATGTACCTTCCAACTAACCAAACCTGCATGGAAGTATTAAATGTAAATACTTTACTATAATTAATCCCTTGATATGCTAACAAATGTATTAAGTCAATGAAAGCAACAAATCCAAATACAATTCCTAAAAATATTATTTTATTACCTTTACGTAGCTTATATGTATTTACAGAAATTACTGCCATAACAAAGCCAATAACTACACCAAAAATCTCTACTAAAGTATGATATACTAAAAAGTTTTGTTTTCCTAGGTACAATGCCCCTATAAAGAATAGTATATAGATAAATACTTTGTGAAATATACCATAATTCATATTCAAAAATTCTTCCTTAACATTGATACTATCCACTTCCCTCACCCCTAACACACAAACTTTCATATTATATGGTAAATTTACAATTTATATACAATTATATCATTTTTTATTCATAAAAAAATACTTATTATTCAATATTACGAAAAATTGTTTTATTTTACGCCACCATAGAAGGTATTTATCAGAAGAATCCCAGGGATTAAAAATTATCTTTTAATTAAATAAAAATAGAGGATGTTTAATTAAGTCAACATCCTCTAACAATCAATATATAAAGTTATATTTTTTAACTGTAAATAGTTTATCAAAACATTATATAACCTCTACAAGAATAATCTCAGGTCTATTAAAAAGCCTTAAGGGGAACCTACTAGGACCAAGACCTCTACTAACAATGAGATTTCTATCTTCCTTATAAAGACCAGCGGTATACCTTGGGAAAACCCCTTGACCTGGGGCATATAGTCCACCTATAAAGGGAAGTCTAAATTGCCCACCATGGGCATGTCCTGACATCATTAAATCAAAGTTATAATTCTTATAGGAAAAATCCCCAATTAAAGAAAAGTTCTCAGGATAATGAGACAGTACAATCTTAAAACTACACTCACTTTCTAATTTACTAAACAGATTGCTATAATCCTTATACTCATAAATTCCCTTCATTCGTTTTATATAATCATCTCTAGATGCTTGATTCTCATCAAGCCCTAATATACTAATCCTATTATTATTGATATTTATAGTATCTATTTCATCACATAGTAACTTAACTCCAATTGCCTTTATATCCTCTGCTAATTTATCTAAGTTCCTCAATCTATGTTCATGGTTACCAAATATATAGTAAACATTAGCAATAGAATTTAATGAACATAATAAACCTATCATCTTATTAATATTTTTTCCGTCCATGTTAATAAGATCCCCTGTGACTATAATCAAATCTGGCTTTAACCTTACTACTTTGTTAATTAACTTATGATTTCCTTCTCCAAACTCCTTACTATGAATATCAGATAGGTGAACAATTTTAATAGGGGACTTAAGGTTTCTTTCTAGTTTTATTCTTGTTGTTTGTATTACATTATTTTCCCAGTAGAAAAATACTCCTAATAAAATTATCCCTGATAATATTAAATAAATACTCTCCATATGAAATTCTCCTAATTATGTAATTAATATATTAAAAGTTACTATACCACATAATTATACATAACTACACCTTAAGAAATTATATAAGAATAACCCTATCATATAACCATGATAGGGTTATTCAGCTATTTATTCTCTATGTCGGTGACCTGGTCTTTCCTGAATTGGCTTACTTTCATATGGTAGGTTTAATGCATTAGCTACAGCCTCCATAATTCCATTACTACTATAAGTAGCCCCTGAAACTGCATCTACATCAACTGACTGATTAGATACTATTTCACTAATAACCGTATCTGTAGCCCTGTCTAGAAACCTATCATCATCCTCTGATGAAATAAGCTGAACATCTGTAATCTTTCCACCTGAAACCTTAACTTCTACAGTTGTGCTTCCACGGAAACCTGTTCCAGCACCTTCATATGTGCCATCTTTATAGGTACCCTTTGCATTTGAGGACTTAGAAGAAGTAACTACTTCATGTACACCTTGTGTACTACTTGATACCTCAAGTGTACTTGAAGCTAAATTACCTAGGTAAAAGAATCCAATCATTGTCGCCGCTGCAACTGTGCCTGCAGCTTCAGGAGTAACTTCTAATTTAGTTAGCTTTGAATTAACATTTTCCCTTGGACAAGCATCTACACATTTAAAGCAGTTTATACATTCTCCAGAATGAATAACATCTTTCTTGTATAAAGAAATCCCCATACTACATTCTTTAGTACATACACGGCAAGCACCGCACTTGCTTTTTTCCTTGTTAATATTAAATATTCTTATCCTTGAAACTATAGCAAAAACAGCACCTAGTGGACATATATATCTACAGAAAAATCTTTCAATAAATAGTGATGCTGAAACTAATGCTAATAGCAGTATAGCTCCTGGTAAAAAATCTGTAATAACTAATTTTAGATTTAGCATCCCATCAAATGATACTACCATCCCAAAGACATCCCAAGGATTGTATCCTTTAGGTACAGTCACTATTTGAAGAGTCCATATAAATATAACTGAAATACCTAAAACAATATACTTTATACCCTTTAACAAAAAATCAACTTTCTCTGGGAGAGTTAATGACCTTCCTCTTAGGGTTTTTGTAATATTAAATAATAAATCCTGCAAGCTACCAAATGAACACATCCATCCACAGAAAAATCTTCCTAGTATCATTGTAATAGGAACTATAGCTACCACTAGTAATATATCAGGTAAAAGTCCTTTAAAACTTGTTGTATGATGAATAATTCCACTAAATACATTTTTTACACTTGTGTAAGTACTTATAAATAACCCTGGAAGTAGTACAAAACATATTGCCTGAATAATTGTCCTAATCCATGCCATTTCTTTTATTCTTTTCATAGAATCTTCCTTTCAAATTTATTCTTAAATCTTCATATTCGCAAAGTCTTTAGTTGCGAAAACGCGCTTATCATCTAAAATGAATAATGCCTCAAGACCAAGTCTTTGAACCAAATCCATACCCTTTTCATATCCAATTACAAACAATGCAGTAGTTAGGGCGTCTAGTTCCATAGAGCATTCTCCCTTAAGGGAAACGCTAAGTAGAGAGTTTGTAGGGGATAAGGTCTTTGGATCTAATATATGATGATACCTATGTCCATCTTTAATAAAAAATCTTTCATTAACCCCTGAGGTTACAAGTGATAAATCATTAAGTTCTATAAATCCTATCATTTCCCCACGAAGCCCTAGGGGATTTTGAATACCAACTTTAAATGCTTCACCATCTCTTCTCCCCCCTATAGCCATTACATTTCCTCCAAGGTTTATAAGGGTATGTTTAACACCTTTAGATATAAGATATCTTTTTATCTTATCCGCAGCATATCCCTTAGCTATACCTCCAAGATCAATTCCCTGACCCCTTTTACTAAGCATTACCTGACACTTATCCTTACTTATTCTAATATCACGATAATTTACTAATGACTGAATTCTTCTTAGCCTTGATATCTTAGGAATAACATGTTTACATAAGACATTCCAAATCCTAAACCTATACCTTTCTCTTGATTCTACTTTCCCAATATTCCATAGCTTTACTCCTGGGCGAATAGTTATATCAAATGCACCCTCTGTAATCTCAGAGAAATAAACAGCTTTTTCTATAAGCATTAAGGTTTCTTCACTTACCTCAACTAGACGAATCCCTGCATTTTTATTTATAAGACTTACTTCACTATTAGCTTTAAAAACAGATAATTTGTCATCTAGCTTAAGTGCAATATCTACAGCTTCATCTAAAATGTCCTTAGAAATATCATCTTGAATAGCAATAGTGTTCATAGTCCCAAAGGCTATAAATGTCCTTTCCATGTAAACACCTCCACTATAATCATTTAATTTATAGCTAAGTATATATATTTAATGTGATGAGCATATGATTGTTAAATGAATTTAAACTGGATTGCTTAAATTAGTACAAATTAAAAAAGCCTTTGCAGACATTTTATCTGCAAAGACTTTAATTCTCAAAAACTTCTTTAAACTAAACATATATATTTAAGTTCAATTTATATTTTACTTATTAGCACTAAGTAATTTGTCTAATACAATACCTAGCGCTATTCCAAATATATAACACAATAAGTCACTATATAAAAAGCCAAACCCTAAAACTAGTCCACCAAGCATAGTAGCTCTTATACTATCAATCCATGGAGAATGATAAAGTTGACTTATCTCTATTCCATATGAAAATACAATGGCACAAACTGCATTAAATAAAGTGGACCTTTTATTAAATATTAAAGAGATTAATAGAAACACCATTAATGCCCATAAAACATCCCCTGAATAAGTCTTAATAAAATTAGGTAAGCTATTAATCTTCCTAGACATTAAACCTAGTATAATCACAATTATAGATGCAATTAAGTATATAATTCTATTTCTTTTCATAATTTCAATATTCCATTCTCTGATAATATTTATATTTTCAGGTTATAGAACTCTTAATACTTTTACAAGATATAATTTTATTATTTTTGTTCCTTAATAACTCCCTTTTGGTAAGCATCTAAAAGCAGCTCTAAATCCTTTATCTCACTTCTTAGTTCTTCACCAAGGTCTGTATCTCCTACTCTTTTTCTTTCAACTTCACGCTCTAATACTACAGTAGTTGAAAGAATATCCTTTTCCTCTTCAATAGCTTTTTGAGCTGACTCAAAGGATTCATGTGATACTAGTAAAAGACCATATGAGTTATATATAAGTGTATATCCAGCTATTCCAGTTGTGCTTTGGTAAGCCCTTGAGAATCCACCATCTATAACTAATAATTTACCATTTGCCTTTATAGGACTTTCACCTTTTTTTAGTTTAACAGGAACATGTCCATTAACTATATGAGAAACCTCAGGATTTAATCCAAATTCCTTTAAAATCATATTACACATTTCTTCAGTATCTTGATACTTAAAGTAAGGATCCTTGTTCTCAACATGGGCTTCCTTCTCCTCTATAAAATACCTTTCGAAGGTAGTCATTTTATCCTTACCGAATAAAGGAGAATCTGAACCAGTCCATAGGTACCAAATTAAATCCATACCATATAACTTAGCTTCAGGATTATTTTTATAGAAATACCCTTCCCTTACTAACATGTCTATTCTATCTAAGTAAGCCTTACCACTGTATTCCTTTCCTGATGCACCTATCTTTACCTTTTTAAAGCTTCCATCTTCATTTAATGGAATACATGCATGATACATTAGGTTAGAGTTACACTTTAGGTATACACTACCCTTAGCAAATAGGAACCTAACGTGTTTTTGAAGTCTTTCACTATTAACAAATGATGACTTAAGCTTTTCCATAAGTTCCTTTTCTTCTGGACTTAGTTCATATGGGTTCTCAGGATTTATAGTTGAGAAATTGTTGTCCTTTAACTTATATATCTTCCCATCTATATTAATTGTACCCTCTTTATAATCAATATTATTTAATAGAAGTCTATCATCCATACCTAGATGAGGGCGTCTTTTGATTATTTCCCCTTCTAATTTAAACTGTAAAATAGATATAGCTTTATGCATCTTAGCTATAAGCTTTATGTCCTTTTCGCTATAATCCATGTTGTTATCAACCTTTGGCTTAAAGCACTTGCAATCATCATTCTTATAGAATTCTAAGGCAAATGTAGCTAGGGGAAGAAGGTTAATTCCATATCCATCTTCTATAGTGTCTAAGTTCACGTATCTCGCGCATATTCTAAGAACAGTTGCTATGCAGGCTTCACTTCCAGCAGCTGCCCCCATCCACAGAATGTCATGGTTACCCCATTGAATATCTACATTGTGATAATTTATAAGTGTATCCATTACAATATCTGCACCAGGGCCTCTATCAAATATGTCTCCTACAATATGAAGTCTATCTATTACAAGCCTTTGTATAAGCTTCGATATTGCAGTTATAAATTCATTAGCACGTCCAATTCTAATTATCGTCTTTATAATTTCACTATAATATTCTTCCTTATCAATCCTATCAGGACGCTCATGTAAAAGCTCCTCTATTATATATGCAAAATCCTTTGGCAAAGCCTTTCTTACCTTGTGTCTAGTATACTTAGAAGCTACATGTCTACATATCTCAACTAATCTATATAGAGTAACCTTGTACCAATCATCGATATTTTGCTCATTTTTAAGAATAAGTTCAAGCTTTTGTTCTGGATAATAAATAAGTGTTGCTAGGCTTTTTACATCTTTTTCAGTTAAAGAGTTTCCTAATGAATCCTTTATCTTACGCTTTATAACCCCTGATGCATTTTTCAATACATGGTTAAAGGCTTCATACTCACCATGAATATCTGTTAAAAAATGCTCAGTCCCCTTAGGAAGGTTTAGTACTGCCTGTAGGTTTATTATCTCTGTACAAGCTGCAGCTATAGTTGGATATTGCTTTGATAAAAGCTTTAAATATCTAAGTTCACCTTCAAACTCTTGAATGATATCATCATCAGCATAAACCATTATAATTCCTCCATACTATTACGTTTATTATTTTATCTTTCTAAGAACATTTTACATAGAAATATAATTAATTTAAACATATATTAATAAACTATCTTTTATTCCCTGGAAAATCATGCTATATTTATTTTTCAATTTAGGTAATTAAAAGATATTTTTTACTTTTGCTGTAAGAAATCAGGTAGATACTTCGTTTATATAGATAAAGGCTCTCAAATACAGGTAAAGGAGATAGAAGATTTGAAAATAACTGAAACTAACCTAGCTAAGCAATTGCAAAATAGGAATTTAAAAGCCTTGGACTTTTTAGTTGATACATATAGTAACCTGTTGTATAAGGTTATATACAAAGTTCTAGGAAGTTACGATGAAAAAGAAATAATTGAAGAATGCTTAAATGATGTACTCCTCGCTATATGGGATAACTCAAATATGTTTTCAGGAAAACCTGAAAAATTCATTCATTGGATTTGCGTAATTGCTAAATATAAGGCTATAGACTATCAAAGAAAAATTTCAAAGAATAAAGAAGTAATTAATATTAATGATTGTGTAATTGCCTCTGACTTTACAACAGAGGATAAGATACTCATAAATGAAAATAGGAAAGAGATACTTGCCTATATTAATGAAATGAATGAAATTGATAGAAAGATATTTTTAATGAGATTTTACCTAGAAGAAAGCATAAATGGCATCGCAGTTAAACTTTCTGTATCAAGAAACGTTGTGGATACAAGGCTTTCAAGGGGTAAAAAATTATTAAAACAAAAATTACTATCTTCTCAAAGGGAGGAAACCATTAATGAGCAATATATACAAGAAATTTAATGATATAGAAGTTGATTTAGATGAGATAAATTCAGTTAATCTAGAACTTGATGATATAGCTAAGAAGAGAATTAAAAACAATATAAAAAATTCAATTAAAGTAAAAAAACACAGAGTTATATTTAAAACTAGATTAATTGTATCTGGGATATTACTAATTCTTCTATCCTCATCAATTATACCTAAGCTTTCATTTACTGCACTTGCTGAAAATATACCAATACTAAATTCAGTATTCAAGAGCTTTGATTCCTCATATGGAGGAAACTTTGAAGATTATACTCAGGTCGTAGGAAAAGTAAAAAAGGACAAAGGATATGAGGTTAAAATAGATGAAGTAGTTATGGATGACTTTAGCTTTAGGTTAATATACACAATAAAATCCGATAAAAAGTTCTCTGAAATCACTAAAGGTTGGACTACTTCATACCCATATACTCCTGGTAAAAGTATAAAGTTTAATGGTAAGGACTTTGGCGGTGCATCAAGGGCTAATTATAAAATAATTAATGATTATACTGTTCAGGTAATTGAAGATTATGATATATACACAAAAAATATTTCACAAAACCTTGATGTAGAAATTGATTTTAAAAAAGTTAATAGAATTAATGGAAATTGGAAATTTGGTTTCTTTTACTCTAAGGAAAAAATCTCTAAAAGTATTAAAACATATTTCCTTAACAAGCAACTTATAATTAAAAATGATAATGGAAAGAATGTTACTTTCACATTCGAAAAGTTAAGCTTCTCTCCAATATCTACAGTTATTCTATTTAGTGCAAATAATTCTGACTTTGATAGTAGTAAATTAAAATTTAAAAATGAAAACGAAAATGTTATCGAAGTTATTGGAGGAAGTGGTTATGGTGATGACTTCTGGGGATATAGTGGTTTAGAGAAATTTAAACCTATGAAGAAAATTCCTAGTAAAATTATAGTAGAATATGATGATAAAAACTCACCAAACTTTAGGAGAATTGAATTGCCTTTAAAATAAATTATTAAAGGGTCTGTCTCAAAATAGAAAGTAACTTCTATAGCGAGACAGCCCCCTTTAACATAAAGCTTTTTATATTAAGTTTTATAAAGATATTTTTCTAGTATACATTTAATTCATATATATCAGAAAACTCTATGTTTATCCTATCTACATTCATATCCTTAGTTGCAGCTACTTCATCTACAATGTTCTCATCAACTACTTTTACAGGTAATTCAATTATAAATTCACTACCTTTACCTATTTCACTTTTTAGTGAAATACTTCCTCCATGCTTTTCTATTATTGATTTAACAAGGGCAAGACCTATTCCACTACCCTCTTTTTGTCTTGTTAAGGTAGAGTCAACCTGTCTAAATCTATCGAAAACTATATCTATCTTATCCTTTGGTATGCCAACACCACTATCCTTTACGGATATAACTACGGAATCTTCCTTATCTTTTATATATACTTCTATTTCACCCTTTGCATCTGTATACTTAATTGCATTTGATAATAGATTAAGCATTACTCTTTCTAACTGTTCACCATCACATGCAATAGTCTTCACCTCTATATCGGTATCAAAAACTAGAGAAATATCTTTGCTCTTAACGTACTCTGCTACTGATAATGTAATATCTTCAATAACAGAAACAATATTATGGTTTCTAATTTTCATCTCTGTATAACCTGCATCGATTTTAGTAATATCTATAAGGTTATTAGCGAGTTTTATTAATCTATAACAGTTTTGTTTCATCATCTTAATGTACTTATTAGAAAACCCATTTACACACTCTGAACTACCTTCATTTGTGTATGCCGCTAGCTGTATAACCCCTAAAATAATATTAATTGGGGTTTTAAGTTCGTGGGATACAGTACAGAAAAAGTCAGTTTTCAGTTGATCAAATTCTCTTGCTTTTTCTAGTGAAGCTTGTCTTATCTCTACCTGCTTTTGTAGTTCTTCAATTTTCCTCTTCTCAGTAATATCTCTATATACAATTACTCTTCCTTGAATAGTGTTGTTATCGAAAAGAGGAACAGATGATGTTTCTATTATTCTTCCATCTTTTAGATACATATACTGTATATATTCTTTCTCTATTTTCCACTCATTTTTAATATGATCTAAAAATTCCTCTGGATTCTCAATTTGCTTCATAACAAAATCTATAACTTCATGATTAGTAGTTTTAGAATTAACATCAAAGGGGATATTTAGCATATTTATAAATTGATTATTTACACGTAGTATCTTTCCATTATTATTTATAACTAATATCCCATCTACTACAGATTCTAATATTCCATTTAATATTTGTTTCTTCCTTTGCCTCTCAACTTCAACTTTTTTTCTTTCTTCACATTCTAAGGCTAGTCTATTAACTAAACTTTCTAGTCTTTCGTTCTTATTACTTAAAATATTATTTAATTCAATAAGAGAATAGTGAGGCTCTTGAAGGCTTGATCGAACTAAAGCAATATATATATAATAAAAAGATAATAACTCAAATACATGTCCTATAACACTATAAAAGTCACCAACGCTACTATAAAAAAGAAAAATTAACTCTGATATTGCTTTAAATACTATAGAAAAATTCAAAGCTTTATCAGCCTTACTTAGATTCTTAGGTTTGTTCTTTATTAGATATAAAAGTCCAATTAATAGAATTCCACAATTAATATACCCAATTATTAATTTAAAATGAGTAAATCCAACGCCCTCTATATAAACAGCTGGAAAAACATGCAGATAAAATATAGAAATAAGAACTAACCCTAATATAAGTGAATATGTAAATAATAATCTTGCTAAACTATATCTCTTATGTGGTAACATAAAACAAATTAAAAAAGATATACTTTGTATATATGTACCAACCAGCCATAGTTGTATAGAAGTATTGAAGGTCAATATATTACTTATATTCATCCCTTTATATCCTAGTAGATGTATTAAGCTAGTAAAGGCTATAAACCCAAAGGCTACTCCAAGAAATATTATTCTATTATCCTTGTTTAAATTATAGGTATTAATAGAAATTATGCTCATAGCAAAACCAATTATAACCCCAACTAACTCTATTACAGTATGATACACCAAGAAATTCTTATTACCTAAATATATAGACCCTGCAAATAGCACTATATATATAAGCGCACTAAGATATCTACTTCTTAACCTATCTAAAAACTTTTCTTTAATATTAGTAATCTCCATTTTGAACACTCTTAATTATTACCTTTCTAAAACGCATATACATTCTATATACTTTATGAAATAAAGTAATTTATTTACATAAATATATCCACTGTAAAATAATATCAGAATGTTCCTCATTTTTCAATCTATATCAACATATTACAACAAAGACATCTACAAATACTGCAGATGTCTTTGATTTATATAATGCTATTATGATAAGAATAGTTTTAAATCTTCATCAACTGTTCCAATTCCAGCTATTCCAAAGTTTTCAACTAGTACCTTAGCTACATTTGGTGAAAGGAAAGCTGGTAGAGTTGGTCCTAGGTGTATGTTCTTAACTCCTAGGTGTAGCAGAGCAAGTAAAACTATTACAGCCTTTTGCTCATACCATGCGATATTATATGCAATTGGTAATTCATTAATATCTTCAAGTTCGAATATTTCCTTAAGTTTAAGTGCTATAACTGCTAGTGAATATGAGTCGTTACATTGACCAGCATCAAGAACTCTTGGAATTCCCCCTATATCACCTAAATCAAGTTTGTTGTATTTATACTTCGCGCAACCTGCTGTTAATATAACAGTATCCTTTGGTAGTTTTGAAGCAAATTCAGCATAGTAATCTCTAGACTTCATTCTACCGTCACAACCTGCCATTACGAAGAACTTCTTAATAGCACCTGTTTTAACTGCTTCTACTACCTTATCTGCTACTGCAAATACCTGTGCATGTGCGAATCCACCTACTATTTTACCCTTTTCAATTTCTACTGGTGGTTTACATTTCTTAGCCATTTCAATAACCTTTGAGAAATCCTTCTTACCGTTTTTATCTTCTTCTATATGAGTACATCCTGGGTATCCTGATGCACCTGTAGTAAATATTCTCTTTCTTATTTCCTCATCTCTTGGTGGAACTATACAGTTTGTTGTAAATAGTATAGGACCATTAAATGTCTTAAACTCTTCTAATTGCTTCCACCATGCATTTCCGTAATTTCCTACAAAGTGATCATACTTCTTAAATGCTGGGTAGTAATTAGCTGGTAGCATTTCACTATGAGTATATACATCTACTCCAGTACCATTTGTTTGTTCTAATAGTTGTTCCATGTCGTTTAGATCATGTCCACTAATAAGAATTGCTGGGTTATTTCTAACACCTATATTAACCTCTGTAATTTCTGGGTTACCGAATCTTGATGTATTAGCCTTATCTAGTAGAGCCATTACATCAACACCGTATTTACCTGTTTCAAGTGTTAGAGCTATTAAATCTCCACTGCTTAGTGAATCATCAACTAGTGCTGCCATAGCCTTGTGCACAAATTTATATATATCTTCACTTTCAAATTTTAGGTTAGCTGCATGATGAGCATATGCAGTTAGACCTTTTAGTCCATAAGTGATTAGTTCTCTAAGAGATCTTAAATCTTCGTTATCAGTTGAAAGAACTCCAACTTCCTTAGCATTTGCCTTAGCCTTAATATCTTCAGATGTTTTAGCTGTCCATCTTACTACATCTAGAGCCTTATCGAACTTAATCTTCTTAGCTGCTAGTTTATCCTTTAGGCTGTCTCTTAATTTTAAACCTTTTAGTATTTCTTCTACGAATCTTTCATCATCAAAGTTTGCGTTAGTGATTGTCATAAATAGTCCATTCATAACAAATTCATCAGCATCCTTTGTTTTGATTCCTGCATTATTCGCCTTATTAGCTAGGTATGAAATTCCCTTTAGTGTATAAACTAAAGTATCTTGTAGTCCTGCTGTTTCTGGCTTCTTTCCACAAACACCAACTTTAGAACATCCCTTTCCCCCTGCTGCTTCTTGGCATTGGAAACAGAACATTTGCTGAATTTCAGCTTCACTTTTACCGAAGTATTTTTTATATTTATTTATTAAACAATTAATCATATTTATATCTTCTCCTTCTAATTGCTTCTAATAATATTTCTTATATTTCTTCTTAACTACTGCTTGTTAAGTAATGTTGTCTTGACTTGTTAATCATAGTATAATACACTCTAATAAAAGTTTATGTTGCAATTGCAACTTAAGAGGTGATTTTTTTGAAAAATATATATGATACTAATTCTCCACTATTTGATGGCCTAAATGAAAAGGAAATAAGTTACGCCTTAAATTGTCTCGACGTAAAGGAAAAGGAATTCCCAAAGGGTTCTTATATCTGGCATGATGGTGACAGTGCTGACTACTTTGGAATTGTTGTTAAAGGACAAATTAACATTATAAAAGAAGATATACTTGGAAATAGAATTGTTATATCAAGCACTTCACCATCTCAGGTATTTGGCGAGGCATTTTGCATAGGAAAGGTTGATGCATATGAAGTGTCAGCTCAAGCAGTTGTTGATAGTACTGTTCTTCTCATAAGAGGTGAGAAGATAACTTCAGTATGTAGTAATGCATGTAGTTTTCATAAGAAAATAATTGATAATATGCTTAAACTAGTAGCCAAGAAAAATCTTAACCTAAATAATAGAATACACTGTATAACTAAGAAAACAACTAAGGAAAAGCTGCTTTTTTATTTAGTATCTGAAATGCATATAGACAAAAAAACAGAGGTAACTATACCATTTAATAGAGAGGAACTTGCTAACTACTTAGCAGTGAATCGTAGTGCCCTATCTAGAGAACTTTCTGAACTACAAAAAGAAGGGATAATCTCATACCATAGAGATAGATTTAAGTTGTTGGATATTAAAAAGCTACAGGAAGTATATTTTAATTTTTCTGATATATAAGATATATTTTAACCCGAATACTTTATATAATTCTACGCATACTTCTACTAAACTTATAAATTCTAATTAAGTTTTAATGATAAAAATTTTTAATATAGAACTTATAAAGCTTTTGAGAGGTGTAGAAAAATGAGTAAATCAACAGGTCTTTTATTAACTAAACTTATTGCTACTCTAGTTGCTACTTGGATTTCTTTTTCACTAATTGCTAATAATATCCTTGCATTTGTACTAACACTCTCCGTAGTTGTTACAGTTTTAAATTACTTAGTAGGTGAATTGTTTGTTCTTCGCAACTTTGGAAATCTCACAGCTACTATATCTGATAGTGGACTCGCTATGATAACAGCTTATATAGTAGGTTCATTTGCTGCTAGCTTCAATGCTAATATAATTTCCTTTATTACCTATGGAGTTCTTATAGCTATTATAGAATATTTTCTTCATATGTATATACTTAGAACTAAAGAGGTTGCACCAAATCCTAATGACGACTTATTTCGTAGTAATAGAGTTAACTATAATACTGAAGCAGGAAATGAAATTAATCCAGATATAAATAGTAGCAATACAGATAATAAGATTAATAAGCAAAAGACTAAAAACTAAAATATATTTAGACTCTTCCAAATATTAAAACCAGAATATTTTACAGATTTCTACACATACTTTTATTAGCCTTACAATCTAAAAATCAACTTTGAAAGGGGTAATAAAATGAGTAGAACATCAACCGCATTATTAATTAAGTTTTTACTAACACTAGCAGCCGCTTGGATTGCATTTTCATTATTTGGAGCTACTGGTGCATTTACATTTGTACTAGTAGTTGGAGTAGTGGGTACTATAATAAACTATTTACTTGGAGACTTACTAATCCTTCGTAATTTAGGAAATATAGTAGGTTGTATATGTGATGGTATTATTTCTATCCTAACAGCTTATGCTATAGCAGTTATATACGGTATTAGATTCCCTGCAACTGCTTATATTCTCTTTGGAGTTATTATAGCTGTAGGTGAATATTTCTTCCATGCATACTTGGCTAAAAACGAAGACTTTTCCCCCAAATATGAATCTGACGTATTAGAGAATCAAAAGCCGAATTTCAACATGGAAGCAGGAGAAGACCTTGGTGCTGATGATAATATAATAGTTAGAGATCTAAGAGAGCATTCAAGTAATTCAAATAATACAAATAATGTATCTTGTAATAAGGATACTAAGAACCAACGTAAAAAAAATAAATAGTTATTTAAAAAGTGGTCTATCATGTGGATAGGCCATTTTTAAATTATATTAAACACCTTTGACTATGGGATAAATTAAGGAGAGTTAATATTATGTTTATAGATAGAAAAGATGCAGGAGAAAAGCTTTCTGTAGTTCTTGAGAAATTCAAAGATGATAATCCAATTGTTCTTGCTATACCAAGGGGAGGAATAGTAACAGCCTATGACACTATTAAAAGGCTTGGATTCGACTGGGATTTAATTATACCAAGAAAAATCGGTGCCCCTCAAAATAAAGAAGTTGCTATTGGTGCTATTTCCTTAGATGGAACCTATCTTTTTAATGAAAGATACCTAGATATGCTAAATATCTCCCATGACTATTTAGGTGAAGAGATATCAAAGCAAACAGAAGAGATTAAAAGAAGACTGAAAAAATATAAAGGAAATGAAGATTTCCCTGATGTAAATAAAAGAACAGTTATAATTATCGATGATGGAATTGCAACTGGCTTTACTATACAAGCTGCTATAGAATCAATTAAAAAACATAATGCAAAGAAAATTATCCTAGCAGTACCAGTAGGTGCTCAGGATGTAATATCACAGCTTGAAGAAATTGTAGATGAAGTTATATGCCTAATAGTACCCTACGACTTTTATGCTGTTGGGGCATACTACGAAAACTTCCAGCAAACTACCGATGAAGAAGTTATTAATATAGTAGATGAACTTAAAACAAAATAGGCTTATTATAGAAAGAGATGATTATCATGTTAAGATAGTCATCTCTTTCTTCACCATTTAAGATATATACTTATAATTGCACCTTTTTTAGTAAATCACATATTATAATGTGAAAATAATAGGAAAGGATGTTTATTTTATGGGAAACTACTATAACAATGATTACGATAGAGAATATGAAAGACGAGATACCTATAGATATGATAATGAAGATAATTATTACCATGAACATAATAGACATCACCAATGTGATAATCATATTAAACCAAGCATAGTCAAGCCCTCACTAGACTATAACGTTTCTGTTCCAATTAGCCTAGCTAAATCTTTAGAAGGAAAATACTTTGTTGGTCATGTTGAAAACTTAACATTTGGAAGATGTACTGGGGCCTGGGCTAGGCTATATAACCCTAAAGATTCAGGGGTAAACCTACATGTAACAGTTTGGACTGTATCAGATTTATCTGAATCTCCTTTTCGTGCTGGAATCTGGTTTAATACGAATCCCCCTGGAGTACCTTATAAATCAAATTTCGTAACCCCTGCGAATTTAGCACTTCACCCTTTACCTAAATCAAGGATAAAACTTCAGTATTCAAAAGATGTTACAGGAGAACCTAATGGAGGAGATGAAGCTTACTTTAGAATTGGACAACCTGGCTCAACCCTGGTATCCGAAGAAGATGGTAAATTTATTTTCCACCTGGAGGTTCCTTTTTAGTGTTTTTATCTAGTATAGATTCACTTAATTCTAGTTCCAAAGCTTCAATAGCACTTGGTTGGTGGGAAGAACCTATTTGTAAGTAGAATCTTAAATTTAAAAGGAATATTCATAGAGAATATTCCTTACTTTATTTTAAGTAGACATTCATAATAGTACTAATTATTTAGATACAGGTGTCATAATATTAAAGTTATGATTTATCCTATCTATTAGAGATACAAATGTATTCCATTTATTAATGTCTCCTTCTACTAATATCTTCGAATTATCTATTTTTTCATTAGTTGTTGCCAAGTTATATAAAACTTCCTTTGGCATAGTAACAGTAACAGCTGCATCCTCTGCTAGGCTATCATTTAAATACCTAAATATCCCTCGTTTAACCTCTGTTGAAGCTGTCTCTTCTCTATCTGGAATAATAAAATTAATTTTGTAATCAAGATCTCCAGCTTTATACCCTTCTATTCGTATACTAAGTAGATAAATAACGTCTTCTATAGGTAAGTTATTTAACACGTCATAGGAAATAAATTCACCTTTAATTGGAATAATACCATAGCGTAGTTCCTGAGCCCCCATTAAGTATTCATTTCTCCAAGGCCCTGATTCCGCAATATATCCTAATTGCTCTAGGGCATCAGCACACAGCATTTTTGCATCTTTATTATTTGGATTCGCATAAATCACTTGCTTTGTAACCTCTGCAACCCATTGGTATTCTCCATCTAAGAAAGACCTTCTAGCCTTCTCTATAACACTATCTTCTCCGCCCATATATTCTACATACTTCTTTGCAGATTCCTCTGGAAGTAATTTATTTAGCTCCACCGGATTCCCGTTATACCATCCTAGATATCTTTGATAAACTGCCTTTGCATTATGAATGACAGTTCCATAAAATTGACTATTATACCATTCATCTGAAAGGCTATCTGGAATCTTAACCATTCTTCCAACCTCTTCAATTGTATGCCCTTTGTTTATAAGTCTTAAAGTTTGATCATTTATATATTGGTATAAATCTCTTTGTTTTTCTAGGTATTCGATGCAGGATTTATTTCCAAATCGAGGCCAATTGTGAACTCCGAATACAGAAGTTAATTTACTTCCCCATAAGTCAATTGCGTTTTGTAAACTTTTAGCCCAGGATATTGCATCTCTAACCTTAGCACCTCTTAATGTTAGTAAATTATGAAGTGTTGCATTGCAATCCTCTGCTATACATAATGAACGTTCACTTGGTATATATACAAACATTTCCGATGGTGCCTCAGTATCTAAGGCTAGTTGAAACTCCATTTTAATTCCATCAACTAATATTTCTGCATATTGTTCATTAATTTCATAAAGATTTTGTGTAAAGGTTACTGTTCCAGTTGATTGCCTTTTTCCAATACCATCATCAATCTGTCCTTTCTTATCTCGAGGTAGTTCTACACCGAACATATAGATGCCTCGTCTAGACATTGCAACACCTGCATTTACATTCTCTTCTAAAGCTGAATGGATAAAATTTTTCGGAGCATAAATCTTAACATCCTTTTTGGTGAAGCTACCTAAAACACCTAATATTCCTCCATAATGATCCTCATGTGAGTGAGTTATAATAACTGCACTAACAGGAATCTCTCCGAAATAATCATTAACTAAATCTATGGCTGCTTCTGCAGTTTCCTTTGAACTTAAACAATCAATTACAATCCAGCCACTATCGCCTTTAACAAATGTCATATTAGCAAGATCAAAGCCTCTAACCTGATATATATTATCTGTAACCTTAAATAGTCCCACATTTAGATTTAGATTACCTTGTATCCATAGCTTTGGATTTACGGTATAAGGTATAACATTATTTAATAAAAAATCATAACTTCTTAAGTCCCAAACAGGAATTAAAGAGTCCTCACTTTTAATTACAGGTAAGTTTGCATTAAGGAGCATTCCTTTCTTTGCTAAATTATTTTCATTTTGTACTTTATCCCAATTTATTTTTTTATATGTTTCTTCATTTATAAGCTTTGTTTTATATGTTGCATTTTTTCTTAAATCTTTAATTCTTATCTCTTCATTTTGGTTATGATTAAAATTCATAATATCCCCCTTTTTATGAATTTCTTTTCTTCATTTATAACTATAAATTATATGCAACTTACTATATATAAATTATTGAAATCTGGATATTTTACAGATTTCTACACATACTTTTAATAAACTTAAAGCTTTTAAAATAGAATTTAACAACTTTAAGTTTATTAAAGAAGTTTCATAGTAGAACTTATAAACTATATTGAAAGGGGTAATAAAATGAGTAAGACATCAACAGCACTATTAATTAAATTTGTGATAACCCTAGTAGTTACTTGGATTGCCTTTTCACTACTTGGTGCTAGTACTTTTACATCTATACTAATAGTTTCTATAGTTGCCACCTTGATAAGTTATGTAATAGGAGATTTAATTGTTCTTCGTAGTTTTGGCAATACAATAGCATCTATAGGTGATGGTTTTCTTGCTATGTTTACAGCCTATCTTATAGGTCTATTCACCTATGGTTTTAGAGCTACTGGAACAGGCTATATTGTTTTTGGGGTTATTATAGCTGTGGCAGAATACTTCTTCCATAAATATCTACTTAATAATAGGGAAGTTGCCCCAAATTCTGATGCTAACCTATTCCAAAGTAACAGAGCTAGCTTTAATATGGAAGCAGGAGAAGACTTCGATATTGATAATATAGGAAATAAGAATAGTACAGATGATAAAATTGATAATGCTATAAGGAATGGCATATATAGTGGTATATACACTGGTATAAATAATGTCACCCCTTCTGATTCTGATGAGGATGAAATAAATAGATAGTTATTTAAAAAGTGATCTATCATTTGGATAGATCACTTTTACTTATAATCATGAAATTTAATTTAAGTATTTCTTTTCAAATTCAGTAACAGTTAAAGGTTTTTCCCATATATATCCCTGCACTTCGTCACACCCTAAATCTCTAAGCCTTTCTAATTGCCAATCTTTTTCTACTCCCTCAGCTATAGTTTCAATCTTCATAGACCTTGCCATCATTATAATAGCTTCAACTATTTGAAATTCTACTTCATCTATAGATATATTATCTATTAATTC
This sequence comes from Clostridium cylindrosporum DSM 605, assembly GCF_001047375.1. NCBI lineage: Bacteria > Bacillati > Bacillota > Clostridia > Eubacteriales > Clostridiaceae > Clostridium > Clostridium cylindrosporum. The sequence continues at coordinate 207,328 of NZ_LFVU01000026.1, read as the reverse complement.
CTTTGCTATTTTCAGCCTGTCTATATCATATCTTTTGATATACCCTAATGATGAATATCCTGTGCCAAAATCATCAACAGATATTATAAAGCCTTCTTCAGAAAGCTTATTCAAAACATTTTTTATACCTGTTCCTTTATCCATAGCAACACTTTCGGTTATTTCTATATCTACTAAATTTGGATTCATATCTGTTTTTTTTACTATTTCCTTTAGATTACTTACAAAATCAATAGAATCCATTTGCTTCGGTGAGATATTAATTCCAACTCTAAGACTTTTATTGTAATCTCTATTCCACTTAGATACTTGTTCTATTGCTTTTTTCATAACCCAACTTCCTATTTTAACTATTAGATTTGATTCTTCAGCTATTGGTATAAACTCTCTAGGTGATATAGATCCTTCCTTAGAATTAGACCATCTTACAAGTGCCTCTATTCCAACTAACTCTTTTGTTTTGGTTTTGAATTGAGGTTGATAATAAACTTCAAACTCTTTATCAAATGATATTCTCTTAAGAAGTAATTCTAGTTTGTTTTTTCTTTCTATTTTTCTATGAAGTTCTTGATTATAGAAGGAGTAATTTTTACTTACACATTCCTTTGCATCATACATTGCAATATCTGCATTTTTCATTAATATACCTCTATCTGATTTGCATATCCCAGTAGTTGCAATACCAACACTCATAGAAATATTAAAATTATAGGGTTCTATTATTATAGGCTCTTTACAGGTTTCAATCATTTTCTTTACAAATAGTTCAAGTTTGCTATTCTCAAATATCCCTGATTTTGCAATTACAAACTCATCTCCCCCAAGGCGAGCCAATAGTGTATCTTCTGGCATAATAGACTTTAGCCTACTAGATATTATTTTTAGTACGTTATCACCCATATCATGACCATAGTAATCATTTATAGCCTTGAATCTATCTAAATCTATAAATAATACAGCTATTACTTCCTCAGCTTTTTTCTCAGAAATTAACACTTCTAATTTCTCTATAAAATACCTTCTATTATATAATCCGCTCATAGAATCATGTTGTAATAGTATACTTAACTTTTCATTTGATTCACTTAGGCTTCTTGTCTTCTCTTCTATCTTCTCTTCTAGTATCTTTTTATTAATACTTTGATTCTTAATATATGAACTTGCTGCCCTATGTGTAAATATCACCACTATCATTAGTATAGCCACCAAGTTATCTAGACCTCCAAGTAAATAAAGTATTATCACTACCCCTAGCATAATCCAGCTGTTAACCTGAACTGATTTTACTACTTTATTTTCGTTTTTTTCATAGGTTTGCTTTTTTTCTTTAATTGAAGTTTCTATAAGTCCTCCTACCGCAAATATAACAAATGCTAAGATAAATCCTCCGTCCACAATTGAATTTGGGGTATAAGTACCATTTATCCACTGATGTTCAAGACAAATATCTGCAAAAAAATATGTAAGTGCTCCTAAATATATATAACGAATATCATCTTTTACATTAATAGGTCTAAATGATAAATAGTTCAGACATAATACGCTTATTATGGCAAAATCAATTGTAATATATATAAGTATTATGATTTCTTGAATCGTTTTTAGCTTAAGTTGAAACTGTCTTTTAAGAATCATAATCCAAAATATACTTATAAGTAGTATAACAATTGTAAGTACATCTATTATAAGTTTTTCTTTCTCTATATATCCCATTTTATTCTTAAATAATAGTATTAGAGAGCCTAATATAAATAATCCTGGGATCATATATATATAATCAAACATTAACAACTCTTGTGGTTTTAGCTTTAACGCTATAGCATAATACCCCCATATCATATCTGCTATCACCCAACTAGTTCCAGATAGTAACAAAACTAACCAAGCTATATTATTACTTTTTCTATAAACATTAAATATAATCAAAGTTGCAAAAAAAGCAACTAAAGGAGATAATATATACCCTATCAGGTGATTTTTATATATTAATCCAATTACATATATAATAAATACAACTAATAAAACTACTATCTTACAAATATCCTTCTTAATAAGTTTCATAAATTCACCTTATTCCCACGTAGATTAGTCTAAATGTCTACTATATTTATCGATTTTTTTCTACAATTTTTAATGCACAATATGCGATATACTCCATAGTTTTCCTAGTTATTAACTATTCATCTTAAAATTTCTAAAAGTAAAGGACTTACACAAAACCGTAAGTCCTTTACTTTTATATTAAGCACCACTTAACACCCTTGAAATCTAAGGCATTCGATATCATTACATAAATAACTTAAATTAATATAGTATTTTATCAACTATAGCCTCTATCTCCTAAATTAAATCATACGATAAATATAGTAGCTTGTAACTTTATAAGTATAATGAATTAATTTTTAGCAAATGTATTTCATAAATTATAGTAAATAGTTTTATTGTTATAATATTCACTATTTATTATATAATAACTGTTATGTTATTATATGTATATCAGAAACTTGCAAATATATATAAATATCTACAAGTTTCATTTTCATTAAGTACATATTAATTATTTTCGAGAGGTGAACTATGGATATCTTTTTAATTATAGGCTTAATTACAGGTCTTCTTTCAGTTATTGTAGGTATGATTGTAAAAGGTGCAGATGTAGCAGTACTTCTAAACCCTGCTGCAGCGATAATAATCTGTGTTGGTACTGTAGCTGCTGTTATGAACTCTTTCCCTAAGGAGGAATTCCTTAATACTGGTAAACTCTTAGGAGTTCTTTTTAGTGACAAAAAAGGCGATGATCCTGTTTCTTTGATAGAAAGATTAGTAAATATGTCAAAGGAAACTAGAAAAAATGGACTACTTGCCCTAGAAAGTATGATAGAGGGTGTAGATAATAAGTTTATGAAAACAGCCTTAGAAATGATAGTGGATGGTTCAGATCCACAATACGTTAGAGAAGTTTTAAGTGATGAAATTTCATGCATGGAGGATAGACACCGTGCAGGAGCACAGCTTTTTACTTGTGCTGGTAGTAGTGCTCCAACCCTTGGGGTTTTAGGTGCAGTTATCGGTCTTATCGGTGCCCTTGGAAACCTAAATGACACGGAAAAACTTGCACACATGATAGCAGCAGCCTTTGTTGCAACTCTTTACGGTATATTCATCGGTTATGTAGTTTGTCACCCATTTGCATCTAGACTTAAGAGAAAATCTCAAGTAGAAGCTAATAAAATGCAAATAATCCTTGAAGGCGCTATAGCTATTCAACAAGGAGTTAATCCTAATGCTATTGAAAAGAAGTTAGCAACTATGCTAAAACCAAAGGATAGAGCAAGACTAGAACAAAATAGTAGTAATGAATAATAACAAGGAGATTAGCGATGGGCAAGAAAAAACAGCATCATGAGGAACATGTTGATGAAGCATGGCTACTTCCTTATGCAGATATGCTTACTCTTCTACTAGCACTATTTATCGTTATGTTTGCTATGAGTCAAGTAGATAAGGAAAAACTTCAAAAAGCCGCTGAACAATTTAATATTGTTTTTGCTGGGGGTACTGGGGTTCTTGAAAATAGCGGTAGTACAATTACACCGGGTAATACTACAATGAGCCAAATAGTTGAACAGGATAAAATGGTATCAGTTAAGAGTACATTAGAAGAAGAAATTAAAAAAAGTGGACATGCCGACAAAGTAAAGGTAGAACTTAATGGTGAAGGACTATTGATTTCTATGCAAGACACGGTACTTTTTAATTCAGGTGATGCAGAGATACTAACAGGGTTTCATCCTGCACTTACCCAAATCTCTACTTTAATAAAAGGTTTTAATAATGACATAAGAATTGCAGGACATACAGATAATCTGCCAATAAGTAATAGTAAATTCCATTCTAACTGGGACCTAAGCTATACACGTTCTCTAAATGTAATGAAGTTTATGGTTTCTAAAGGTGGCCTTCCTGCTAATAAATTCTCAGTTCAAGCTTTTGCAGAGTACAAGCCTAAGTTTGATAATTCAACACCAGATGGAAGGGCTAAAAATAGAAGAGTAGAAATTCTTATAGTCCGTAATCATCCAACTGACAAAGAAAAAGATAAGTAGAATTATAAATTATAAAAAGAGTTAAGGATTTACATTATCATAGTAATTCCTTAACTCTTTTATATTTTGAGATTTTAGTTTTGTAATATTTGTCTACTATTAGAAGCAGCTTTAGTTTTTTCTTCCCTAGTGGTCAACCTATGATTAATAGATATTAACGCTGGTATAGCAATAGGAAGTAGTACAAAACTTAATACCACAAGTCCTGTTATTATACAAATAGCAAGTTCCATTAATAGATGTATGTTTGATGGATATAGTGTAGCAAAGGTACCACATAATATTACTACCGCAGACATAACTACTCCACCTATATTCTTAGATGCAAGAACTATTGCCTCTGTAGGCTTTAGGTCAGTATATTCTTTATAGCGTTCCATAATAAATATACTGTAATCTACCCCAAGGGCTGCAATTACTATAAATGAGAAGAAAGGTACATTCCATGACATTCCACCTACACCACTAAACAGTTTATCTGTTAGGAATGAAGTTACTGAAATTGCAGTATAGTAAGCAGCCATAAGTGATCCTACTATATAAACTGGAATCCAGAATGACCTTATTACTATTACTAGTAATATAAATATAGATACAAGCACTATAATTTGTGTGAAAACTATATCATGGTTAGCTATGTTGTTTAAATCATTTGTAGTTGCAGTAGGTCCTGCTATACCGTAGCTAGCTTTGGAAAGCTTTGTTCCCTTTAATTGATTTTTAACTAGATTATCCATTTCACCTATAACCTTTATAGCTTCTGATGAGTATGGATCTGAACTTAAGCTTACAGTTATCTTAGTTACCTTTCTGTCCTTTGACATATAAGCATCTAACATTTTATTAAAATCCTTAGCTTTAAAGGCTTCCTTAGGTATATAGAAAGATCTTGAATTCGTTAGCTGATTTAGGAAATCATTAGTTTTGCCTATACCATTACTAACTGATTTTAAACCATTACTACTTTTACCTATTCCATCCTTAAGCTTTGTCATTCCTCCGCTTAAGGTATTAAGACCAGTATATAAAGCTTCCTGGCCTGCCTTTACCTTACCTGCCCCGTCCTTTAACTGTAACATGCTACTAATTACAGTTTTTTGACCTGCACTTCCTTGTCTAAGTCCATTTGCTAAGGCAGCTTCACCTGCTTCTAACTGATTTATCCCTTTAACTAACTGTGATTCACTGCTAGTGTTTTGAATTATAACCTTTAGTCCATCATTTAGCTTATTAAGCCCTGAAGTTAACTCAGAATAATTTGAATTTAAAGAACTTAATCCACCTGATACCTTATCTAAGCTTGAAGAAAGCTGGGAAATAAGTCCACTAAGCTGAGCTACATCTTTATCTCCAGGAAGCTTAGCACCTATAACTGTTAGCTGTCCTTGCATAGCACTTGCTAACTGTTTAATTTGCCCTATAGAACCAGGTAGTGACTTATACCCTTCTCCTATTTGATTATATCCAGATTCAACTCTAGTTAGGTTACTTGAGATTGACCTTAACCCTTTATTAATTGATAAAACTCCTGATTTAAGTTCTGATATACCCTTTGTAAGCTTATCAGCACCATTTGCACCTTGTTCTATCCCTGTATTTATCTTTACAAGACCTTTTGTTACTTCTCCCATTCCATTTTCAATGGAACCTGTCCCATTAGAAAGGTCTTGAACACTTGAAAAGTCTGGTGTCTTCATACTGCTATTTATCTTCTCAAGTCCTCCGTTTATCTTTTCAACTCCATTATTAGTAGAGTCTAGTCCATTTACCACGGTGTTAACTTGAGTATTTGTATAAAAGTTATCTATTGGTTCTCCAGTAGGCTGTGTTACACCGGATACTTGACCTACACCATCTAGCTTCTTTAACTTTTCCGTTAGTGTATCTATAACAGTAAGATATTCATTGTTATTCATAGCCTCTTTATTCTCTATAACTATCGTAGTTGGCATTGCCTTTCCACGTCCGAATTTCTCTGCTATAATGTTAAAACCTTTAACTGATGGAGTATCAGGCCTTAAATCCTTAAGAGTATCAAAGGATAACTTTGTACTATTAAAGAATATTACTGGGGCAATAATTATAGCAACTAATATCATAGATATAGCTGGATGCTTTACACTTGTAGCAGTAACTTTTTCCCATAGTCTACTATCCTTGTGTCCAGCTGCATTTTTTGATGGCCAAAATAACTTCTTACCAAGAAACTTCATTATTACAGGAGTAAATGTTAATATCTCTAAAAGTAGTACAGCAATTCCTATAGCTACTGCATTTGCAGAACGGTATATAGGAAACTGTACAAAACTAAGACTAGCAAATGCTACGAATACAGTTAAACCACTAAATATTATTGTTTTTCCTGCGGTTTTGTAAGTAGTAACAATAGCTTCATCAATACTTAATCCCTTTCCTAACTCTTCCTTAAATCTATTAAATAAAAGTATATTATAATCGGTACCTATACCGAAAAGAATAAGAATTAGGAACATTTGGGTTAACATAGTTATAGGAAAATCAACAGTATCTATTAATATTCCTATTATCCCTAGTGAGCATAGATATGAAATAGCAACTGCAAATAGTGATATAGCGGGTGTTATAAATGAACGGAATACTATCATTAGTACGATTAGTATAAATCCAACTGTTATAATCGCACTTTTATCTACACCCTCAGTTGTTGCAGTGCTATAATCATGATTTATTGGCATTTCCCCGGTTAAATAATGAGAAACCTTAACATCCTTTAGGGCACTATTAAACTCATTAATAATTACCTCTGGGTCCCTATTTCCCTTTTCATAGGTAACTTGAACCATTAGTGTGGTTCCATCCTTAGATGTTAATTCCTTCTTAATTTCAGGAGTACTAAATGGATCAATTATATTATTTATCTTAAGTTGTGACTTCTGCGAATCAAGATTTTTAATGCCTTTTTCAATACTTTTCATATCACTATCAGACATTTTACTGGATTTATTGAAAACAACAATTAGGGATTCACCCTTTGATTCTCCCATTTTGTTTAGCATTTTTGTTGAAATGCTAGATGGAGAATCATTACTTATTGTAGCTTGTCCCTTCTCCTGTAGAATTTTATTAAGATTTGGTTGATTAAATGCAAATAGCACTGTGGCTATTATCCATATCCCAAATACAACCCAAGGTAGTTTTAAAATTTTTCTCATCTCTCTACTCCTTTATCTATAATTTGCCTTTTTAATTTAAGTGAATTATAATATACACAGTGTTCGATTATCAACAGGCAGTTAGTTATATTTTTGTTACTTAGCGAACAAATAACTTTAAAACTGTCTATTATTTTATAAATAAAGTAAAATTTTTAACTTAAAGGAGAAAACCATGAAATCAGAAAAAGAAGATAGAAGGGTTCGATATACGAAAATGGTTCTAGAACAAAGTCTTCTAGATATTATGAAGGAAAAACCTATAAATAAAATTACTGTAACTGATATATGTAAACTAGCAGACATTAATAGAAATACATTTTACACACACTACTCTAGTCCACAGGAACTACTTATACATATCGAAAACAAGTTTTTTGATAAAATCCAATCATCTATTAATAGTGAAGTTAATTGTATTCAAGATATATGTCAACGTATTGTTGAAAATAGTGAACTATGTAAAATCCTTTTTTCTGAATATGGAGATAAAGAGTTTTTAAAAAAACTTATAAACATTGCCTATGATAAAACACTTACCCAGTGGAAGGAAGTTCTAGGTGAAGGTAATTATAATGGAGATGAACTAGAACTACTTTATATTTACTCCATAAATGGAAGTGTTGCAATACTGCAAAACTGGATACAAGGTGGTATGGTAAAAAGCCCAAAGGAAATTGCTTCCTTCATTGATAAAGTAAGTAGGTATGCTTGTAATCCCTTTTTTAATAAAAATTAATTATTAAAATTATAATTCCCTTTTATATGTAGGTTTATGTAGAATAATATACTCTTCCTAAGGGCAATATAATAATCAGTAAAAGATTATTATTTATTGGAGGTGCCTATATGAGCATATTTGGTGGACTTTTCAACAACGACAATGATACTAAAAAACAAAATAATAGTGATAACGCAAAACTTCGTCTTCATAAAGAAGAATTAGATATTAATAAATATAGTGTACAAAAAGGTGAAGTAGAGCTTGGTAAGGAAATTATAGAAGAGCAAAAAACAGTTGAGGTTCCTGTAACACGTGAAGAAATAGTAATTGAAAGAAAATGCATAAACAATGAATCAAGTAATTCATGTATTACTAACGAAGAACCAATTAAAATTCCTGTAAATGAAGAAAGAATAGATGTAGATAAACGTACAGTAGTAACAGGTGAGGTTTCAGCTCATAAGCGTACTATAGAAAGTACAGAACGTATAGACGAAACTCTTAAACGTGAAGAGGTTCTGGTAAACAAAATCGGTAACCCAGATGTAGTTGATAGTAGCAGTAACAACCAATAACCATTAGTAAAACTTTGAACACCTGCGGATCTCAACGAAGATTCGCAGGTGTTTTTAAAAATAAATGGAGGGTAAATATATGACTAAAAGTTCATCAGTTACACATGAAAAGACAGGTATGTCAAAGGATATACTTTTTGGAATGATAATAGGAGGTATTATAGGAATATTATTAGGAGCTCTTCACAGATTCGGCATCCTAGCTATTCCAGCACTATATAATGTATTTTCCTATATCCCTCTTAATGAAATTATTTCTGCAACTTTATTAGGTATTATAATTGGTGGATTTATTGGAGCAATCTTGTCTCTATACTCCCCTGAAAATAAAAACTCTGAGTATAATCAGCAAACAAATTCAAGTAAACAGAAAAAATATATCCCTAGTAAAAGTGCAACCCTTGAAATTAAAGAGGAACAACTTAATATAGCAAAGAAGTTAATAAAAACAGGAGAGGTAAAAATCTATAGAGAAGAATTTACTGAAGAAAAAAGTTTTACTATACCTGTTATACGTGAAGAACTAGTAATTGAGAAGAAAGTTCTTTCTTCAAACAACTCAAAGCTTAAAGATTCTCCTACAGAGACTATCCGTATACCTCTTAGTGAAGAACAAGTTGAATTAACAAAACACAAAGTTGCCCTAGAGGATGTATCTATATATAAACAAAAGATACAGGAAATTAAACACATTGAAGAAACACTAAAAAAAGAAGAAGTTAAAGTTAAGGTTTCAGGATCTCCCAAAGTCACAAACAAAACAAAAGGTGTTAGAGATTGATTTCTATCTCTAACACCTAATATTAAATATATATTTTCCCTTAACTTATAGAAATCTCAGCTATCTCCTCTACTATTATTCACCATACTTCTTTACATATCTTACTTGAACCTTTATACCTGGATGCCTTTTTCGAAACTGATTGATTACTGAATAGCAGCTTGGACATGGTTTCCATTTGCTATATAAAATAAGACTACCTTCATTCTTCAATGATTTCTCTTCTATTTGTCTGTGTATTTCTTCAAATATCTTTTTTTCACTATCATTAACTCTATCATATCCTATTCCTAGTTTACCTAACTTATTAACTTTACTACTTTTAAAGTTTGCCTTTTCTAGTGGTGGTGCACTGCAATAATTTATTATCTCATTACTTCCACTGATTGCCCTAAATTCTTTTTCATCATATACTGCTACTGCTATGTTTATAGAATCCTGCAATGCTTCACTTTGATGTATTTTATATGCGTCTGATTCTTCTTCATCCACATTTATATATTTGTGTATATTCTTAATTAAACGCTGCATTCTTGGTATGTTATTGTTTAGATAATCATGATACTGTACAGTACCCCTCTTTGCTGTAATATATTGATGGTTTACTTTTTTAGGTATTTCTATAGATATTGTTTTAGTTCTAGTTCCAGTATTATATGTTTCTTTTATCTCTTCCCCCTTAATAATAACCATCTTCTTTAGTAATTCAATATCCTTTGCATAAAGGTATTCCTTATCTAATTCCTTTTCCAAATCTCTTAGTTTAATTTTATCTTCTTCACTTATTACTCTAGATACTTCACTTGCTACTTCTTCAACAGTTCTTAGCAAATCATCAACATTATCTTGAACACTGGGTTCTCGTTCATATTCAATCCTATCTACAGTTAATGTTTTTATTTTACTTATTTTCTCCCATAACCTATTATGTTCATTCTCAAATAATATCATTTTCTTTATGTAGTCAATTAAGTCCATAATATCATTTGCCCTATAGGTAATCTCATCCTCACTAATGCATGTATATAAACTCTCTACTACACTATTATCTACCTTAAATATTTTTGCAACTTCCCTTTTAAAACCTTCTTCATCAAGTTCATTTATCTCATATCCTTCTTTTTTCAATTCACATTTAAAGTCATTTAAGCTACTTATTTTTATCCGTTGTTTCTTTCTTTTATTCGAAAGAGTATTCTTCTGTATTGCATTCACCTCATTACCTTATTATGTCTACTTAAGCTTTTATGAAGCAGGTCCTTTTATTTATTAAATAATATTACACATTAATGTAGGTTAATTAAAATTAGTCCAATAATACAAAATACAATACCTGAAACTTGATACATTCCTATAATCTCTTTATAAAACAATGTACCAACTAAAACTAGTAAAATAGCAACAGAAATACTTGCTACAATAGAACCTTTGCTTATATTCCATCCTACACGGTACATATAAATATAGCCTATTTCTAGTCCTACAATCACTAATCCTAAAATATAGGTAGTCCAATTTAATTTATTTATATCCTTAAGTACATCACTAGGTTTTGAAATAATAAAGTACATTAAAACTGAAACAATAGCACCTACAACATATGTTACTGTTAATGATAAAAATGAATTTATATTGTTAGGAGTATTCTTCGCTGTTATATGATAAATAAGATTAGATAATATCACTAAAACAAGTGGAAAAAAGTAATTAAACGTCATCTCAAGTCTTCCTTTCTAAGTATAATGTCACTTTTATGTAAGTCTACTTAAAAAGTATATCTAATATAAATAACTTTTTAAACCTAATATAAAACAAAGTTTTAAACTTACATCCCTTATATCTCCTCTTACTCATGGCATAAATCTAAACACCTATGAAGAATATTAAAGAAACTTATAGCGGTAAAATGCCTATATTTAGAAAAACTATATAAAATATGAAGAAGGCTATTGAATTTTTCATTCTAGTATGATATGTTTTAGGTGTACTAATTCAACTAGTACATTAATACTAGTATTAAATATAATATTTATAAATAAGAAGGTGAATAAATGAAAACAATACTTGAATTAAAAAATGTTAGTAAAATCCTTAGTAAGAAAAGAGTTGTAGATAACATAAGCTTTAAAATTAGCGAAGGAGAGATATTCGGCTTCCTAGGACCTAATGGAGCTGGGAAAACTACTACTATCAAAATGATTACAGGGCTTTTAAGCATAGATGAGGGCGAAATAATTATAAATGGTAAGAATGTAAAAAATGAATTTGAAGCTGCCCTAGAAAATGTTGGGGGGATAATTGAAAACCCTGAAATGTATGGTTATTTATCCGGAATGGACAACCTTAAACTTTATGCTAATATGCACGGAAACATTAGCATAGAGAGAATTAATGAAATAGTGAAATTAGTAAAGCTAGAAAATAGAATTAACAACAAGGTTAAAACATACTCACTAGGTATGAGACAAAGACTTGGTGTTGCACAGGCGCTACTACATAGGCCAAAACTTTTAATACTTGATGAGCCTACAAATGGACTTGATCCTATGGGAATCAAAGAGCTTCGTCAAACTCTAAAGAACCTATGTAAAAGTGAAGGACTTTCTGTACTTGTATCTAGTCATCTTTTAAGTGAAATGGAGCTTATGTGTGATAGGTTTGGAATAATAGACCAAGGAAAAATTATAGATTTCAAGACAATAGGTGACCTTAAAAAGGATAAATCACAAAGTATAAAAACCTTTCTTCTTGATGTTGATGACTCTGATAAAGCGATTAAACTTATTAAAGAATTTAACAACACTAATGTTTCTAAGTGTGATGATGGAATTTTAGTTAAGTGTACTAGAGAGGAGACTCTGGAAATTAACAAGCTTTTAATTAGTGAAGGAATAAATATTTATCCAGGTTCTGTTGTAACTAAAACACTTGAGGAAGAATTTATGGAAGTTACAAAGGGTTCTAAAAATCAAATTATATAGAAGGGAAGGGTTAATTTTGTTAAAGAAGCTTTTAAATCTAACAAGAAATGAACTTACTAAACAATATAAAAAAATAAGTATTAAAGTAATAATAGCAATTACTTTAATTTTCGCATTAGCATTACCTCTAATATTAAATTCTACTAAGAATAACGATAAAAATTTCATGATGAATAGCCACAAATATAACTTAACTAGTATAGAATCTAGAATTGCTGAATTATCAAAGATTGATAAAACTGAAAACAAAATTGAAAAGGCTTTTTTAGAAGCTGAAAAGGAATCTGTTAAACTAAGCATTGATAATAATTTAGATTATCATGATTGGAGAAACAACGAGGTACTATCTTACTCACAAATATCAAGTAAAATAGTTATAATAAATAGTATTTTAAATGGGATAAATGAAAATATAGTAATGACTAATGCATCTAAAAGCGCTAACCCTATTGAAGCAGAAGAACTGCAAAGTTACTTAAAACTATCAAAGGAAGAGTTAAAAAGTAAAAAAGATGCTTTAACTAAGGAAAAGGAAGAAATTAAAAAGACTATTAAATCAAATGATTATATAGCTTATGTGAAAAAATCTATAAAAAATAGAGATTTAACAATAAAGAATACTAATACTGAAATAGCAAATCTTGAAAAGAAGCTAAATACTAATAAAAAAGAGATTTCAAATCAAATTGCTTCACTTAAAGAAAACTTAAATACAGAAAAAAGCTTACTTAAATTAGATGAATATAGACTAAAAAATAAAATTACATATGAGAAAGATAACTGGAGAAGCAATACCTTAGAAGAAATGTCATCAAGTATTAATGCATTAAATACTCCAATGATGTCAAAGGAAGAGTTTAGAAAGAACCCTCCTGAGTACATGGGCATGGGAAAAACATATGAAGACTATAAGCAAATTTATAGTGAAAACAAGAAGAAAAATCAAGATAACATTAAGTTAGGATGGTATAGCCTAAACAATAATATCCCTCAGCTAGACTTTGATAATGGTGCTAGGGGAATGACTAAAGCAACATATGAACTATTTATTATGTTATCTGCTATTATATCAATAATAATTGCAGGAGGAATAGTATCATCAGAGTTTTCTAAGGGAACTGTTAGACTTCTACTAATAAGACCAGCTTCAAGGTTTAAGATTCTTCTATCAAAGCTTGTATCTGTTTTCTTAATTGGTTATGGTGTAATGTTTTTAAGTATTTTAGTTCTTGTAATATCCGGTGGATTTGTAATGGGATTTGATAGCTTATCCATAAATGTACTTTCTGTTGTAGATGGAAATGTTGTAGAGAAAAGCTACTTTATGTACCTACTTTCTAACATACTTTTCTCAAGTATCAGTGTTATCTTTGTAATATCACTATCTTTTATGATATCAACTATAGTAAAAAGTACTGCACTTTCTGTAGGACTTAGCTCAATACTATACCTAGGTTCACTACCTATAACATTTATAATTGCAAACTTTAAGCTTGGGTCAATAACAAAGTTTGTACTTGGATATATTAACCTATCAATATTTAAGTTAATTCCTGAGTTCGCTAATATGATGAAGGGTAGCTTCGGAGTTACACTTGATGTTAAATCTGGAGCAATTCAGCTTGCAGTATTATCTGTGATATTTATAGTAGCAAGCTTTATTACATTCCTTAAATCAGATATCAAAAACTAATATATTAAGTAGGGGTAGAGATATAGGTTTCTCTACCCCTTTCAATAAAATAAATGTGTACAAATTTTTGTATGATACCTATGAAGACCTTGAAAAAATCTACGCCACTTATGCTATAATTATTTTTAATATTTTAAGGGATTTAATTTTATAGGAGGTTTTTAAAATGATTGAATTATTAAAATCAAGAAGAAGCATAAGAAAATATCAAGATAAAGAAATAGAAATGGAAAAAGTAGATACACTTTTAAAATCTGCACTTTTAGCTCCATCATCTAGAAGCAAAAGACCATGGGAATTTATAGCTGTTACAGATAAAGAGCTGCTTAAGAAACTATCCCAAAGTAAAAGGCATGGAAGTCAGTTTCTAGAAGAAGCACCACTGTGCATAGTAGTAATTGCAGATACGGAACGCTCTGACGTGTGGATAGAAGACGCTTCTATTGCAGCATCTATAATACATATTACAGCACATTCTATGGGACTTGGTTCATGCTGGATTCAAACTAGACAAAGATTTAGTGAAGAAGGAATGTCAGAGGACTATGTAAAGAACCTGTTTAATCTTCCTGATACTTATGCAGTGGAATGCATTATAGCAGTAGGCTATCCAGCTGAGGATAAAAAGGCCTATGAAGATAATGATTTACTGTATGACAAGGTTCACTTTAACGGTTTTACTAATAGATAGGTGAAACATTTAAGGACTTACTACATTTTAGTAAGTCCTTTTTATATTTAAGATCCTGTACTTTGATATTTTGTAAGTCCTTTTTTCCAAAGAACTAAGGCTAGTGCAATAATTGCTACTGATACTAAAACAGGTGCTATAAATATAGTAATATCACTACCTTTAAAGTAGCTAACTGGAATAAATCCAACTATAAATAAAGGAAGTATAAAGGTAAATAAAACATTTATAGCATTTGGATATATTGTAGCCGGGTATTTAGAAAACTCACATACATTGCTGATTATCTTTATAGCTGCAAAAACCTCTGTTGTAAAAAACTTATATAGCAAAATATGATAAGTAAGGCTCCCATAACTAAAGACCCTATAAAGCTAGTAAGAACTAAAACGAAAAACTCCGCAATACCAAAACCTGCACCACTAACCCCTATAAAAAGAATTATGAGGTCAACTATTATACCTGATATCTTAGTAAACAGCATACCTTCTAAAATTAGAAACAAAAGCTCATTTATCGGCTTAAGTAGAATAATATCAAAATGTCCTCTCTTTACATAATAATCAGGAAAATAAGTTAATCCTGAAAATATAAGCTTATAAAAGTCTATAGCAAGACTTACAGAAAAGGACAATATAGCTGTCTCATAAAGACTCCATCCATTAAGCCTTGGAATCTTATCAAATATAATATATAAAAACAAAATATTCGTAACCTGAACCACCAGTGAGGACATTATCCCAGTGAAAAAGTCTATTCTATATTCATAACAGGATAAAAACTTTACCTTTATTATCTTCATAATAATTTTCAAATAATTTTTCATACTATCCACCTAATATTGAATTCTTTTCAAGTCCAAGTTTATATATTCTATCGGAGAGAAATTTCAATATAAATATCCACATCACTTGAAATAAAATATTATACACTACTTCTTCTCCGGATATTTTACCTAGGTATATATTTAAGGGAATAGAAAATCCCGACTTAAATGGAAGTACCTCTATAACTGTTCTAACGCTACCTGGCAGTAGGCTAAGTGGAACTATACTTCCCGAAAGAAACATAGATACGCTTTGATATGCTATAACTATGCCAACTACACTAGTTGTAAAAAAGCTAAGTTGTCCAATTATGAAGTTTAGATAGAAAACCACAACAAATCCTAAAGCTAAACTTATTATAAATGTGAGTATATTGTAAGGTAGCATTACCCCTAAATAAAAATATCCTATAATAAATAGTGGAAGTCCCATAAATATACCTGTGATAATCCCATCTCCTATATTATAAAATAAGTAGTAATAGTCTATGGATATAGGTTTAGTCATTAATGAAACTATGTCTCCTGTCCTTACGTCCTTTGACAGGGCATTAGATACTGAACTTGGCATTACCCCTGATAATGAAAATGATACTATTATATATGTTATAAATTCCAGTCGTGAATAGCCTCCAATTACATTTCCACCATTATCAAACACCGCATTCCATATATAGTAGTACATAAAAACTTGAATGAGTCCACCTATAATATATAAAATGACCTTTGACCTATAGACTGTGTTTTCTTTAAAGCTCATAGCTATAAGCTTCATATACTTATTCATTTTTCCCCTCCCTACTTTGAAATAGCTCATAAACAGCTTTCTCAAATTGAGGCCTTATAATATCAATGTCTATAACCATATCTCCATAGGTTTTAAGTGCATTATCTATTATTGAAATATGACTTGTTATGTTATTATTGAAATTAATTAATATACTATTCTCACCGCTTAACTGGGCTCCTGTGACACCTTTTAAGCTAGTTAAATTCTCTATTTCTAATTTACTAATATCCTTTGAAAACTTAATTTCTATTGAATATAACTTATCAAATTCCGTAGCTAAGCTATCCTTATCACCATCATACTTAACTTTACCCTCATCTATAAGTATAACTCTTGAGCAGATCCTATCTATATCAGAGATATCATGGGATGTAAACATAACTGTTGTATTGTTTTTTTGGCTATCGTATTTTATGAACTCCCTTACAGAATTCTTTATAACTAAATCAAGTCCAATTGTAGGCTCATCTAAAAATACTATCTTAGGTTTATGAAGATAGTTTAGCGCAAAGTTAGCCTTCATTCTTTGTCCTAGTGAAAGCCTTCTTACGTGCTTATTGTATATTTTATCAAGGTCAAAGCACTCATTTAATACATTTAGTTGTTTTTTAAATTCACCTTCTGGTATTTCATATATACTTTTGTTAAATTCAAAGGTATCCTTAACTGTTAAATCCCAAAACAATTGATTTCTCTGACCAAAAACCACACCTATTTCTCGAGCTAGCTTTTTTCTCATTTTAAATGGATCCATATTGCAAACAGATATATCTCCACTTGTAGATGATAGTATTCCTGTAAGAATCTTTACAGTAGTTGACTTTCCCGCTCCATTAGTACCTATATAGCCTACTATCTCACCTGCTCCTACTTCAAAGCTTATGTCCTTTATAGCCTGAGCCTCTGTTTTCTCTTTAAATATGTATCCTCTAATACCAGAGTATTTAGGCTTGTATACCTCATAATTTTTTCTTAAATTACTTACTTTTATCATAATTAATCATTCCTTATAAATCTAATTTCCACCCAAGGTCATCATGATAAATCATCTGTTTTGTCATACCTCCATCGATGCAAATATCTTCACCTGTAATAAACCCTGCTTTATCACTACACAAATAAAGAACCATATTTGCTATGTCTATTGGATTTCCTACTCTACCAGCAGGATGTTGGTATGCGTTTGCATCATCATATACTGTAAATGAATTGTCTATCCAACCTGGGGATATTGAATTTACACGTACCTTCCCAGAAAAACTCACTGCTAAAGCATGTGTCAAAGCTGATATGCCCCCTTTAGCTGAAGTATAACTTTCTGTATTAGGCTGACTCATCCTATCACGGGAGGAAGATATGTTTATGATGCTTGCACCTGGTGTAAAATGCTCAGAAAAAAGCTTTGAAAGCATAAATGGCGCACTAACTCCTACACGTAGCACATAATTAAAATCATCATAGGAACAGTCTAATATTCCGCCTTTACTAAGCATTGCATTGTTTATTAGGCAATCTACTCTTCCATAATCTGAAATCACCTTTTCAGCAAATTCTTTAAGTGTTCTTTCATCAGCTATGTCACCTAGGAAGTATTCATTATTATCCTTATCAATTGTACAAACTATTGCTCCAGCTTTTCTAAACTCATCACATATAGTTTTACCAATCCCTGTAGCTCCACCTGTGACAACTACAACTTTATCTTCGAATTCCATAAACACCCTCCAAAATTCTATAGTTATTATTAAGTCTTAACTTTATCTTCATTATATCAAAATTATACTAGTTCATTTGTATGATAACCCTAATTATTCCTGCTAGGATATATCAAAATAAAAACAGTCTGATAAATACTTTCTTCAGACTGTTTTTTAATTATTCTTATTTAGTTCCCCATATACTACTATCGTTGTAGTAATTTATTCCTTGGTTTTTCATTCTTTCACCTTGCTTTTCCAGTCTAATCTTATACTCATTCCAATCTCTAGAGGCTTTAGGTGTCCAGCCTATTTCAGCATAACCTAATAATCTTGGATATATCATATAGTCCATAGCCTTTACATCAGCAATTGTTTCTGTCCATAATGGTGCTTCTACACCTAAAACTAATTCCTTTGGAGCATAATCAGTAGGATCCCATTTATATGCAGTTTCTACTGGAATGTACCCTGCCCAGTTTAGTCCATATGGTGTATTTTCATTATATTTCATATCTAAATAAGCCTTTTTCGCAATTGATATAATCATCTTCATATTTTTTTCTCTAGCTACTGTATTTGAATCCTTCCAATTTTGAAGTACTACACTTGAATCTATTGTAGAGGATGTATCAATTGGGTCCCAACCTACTGGAGTTTTTCCATACTTCTTAACTATTTCAGATACCCTACCTACAAAATAATCATATTCTGGCTTTTTAGTAGCCTCTGCCTCATCTCCTCCTATATGAATATATTTTGAAGGTGATATTTCAGAAACTTCCCTAATTACATCATCAATAAATGCATATGTTTTTTCATCACGTGTCATAAAAGAACTAAATCCTACCTTTGTACCTGTATATAAAGGCTTCTTTTTACCATCTGGATTTAGAAATCCATAGGAAGCTAATGCTGCATTGCTATGACCTGGCATATCAAACTCAGGAATTATTTCCACATATCTCTCAGATTCATATTTAACTAAATCTTTAAATTGCTCCTGTGTATAATACCCTCCAGGTCCACCACCAACCTGTGTACTTCCACCTATAGTGGTTAAGTCTGGCCATTTTTTTATTTCTAAGCGCCATCCTTGATCGTCGCTAAGGTGTAAATGAACTTTATTTATTTTGTACTGAGCTGCATGATCTATTTGACGCTTAATTTCATCTACAGTAAAGAAATGTCTAGCTACATCAATCATTAATCCTCTGTAACCATATTCAGGCTTATCATCTATTGTTGAAACTGGAATACTCCATTCCACATTAGTAACTACAGCACTTTTCTCAATATCAGGTGGTAGTAGCTGTCTTAATGTTTGAACTCCCCTTGAAAGTCCCTCTGGCTTATATGCAATTATTTCAACCTTTTCAGGAGTGGTTATAACTCTATACCCTTCATTGCCCATGCCTTCTTCTCCTCCTACAGTAGTTAAATAAATACTACCTGCTGGAGGATTATCTCCTTTAATAATATTTAGCTCAAAACCTGTTGAAGGCTTTAATTTTCCTCTTAAAAATTCTGCAATTTTCCTAATTTCTTCTGTTTCTTTTTCGCTATTTCCCTTTACATAAATTAAAGCATCTTTTTTTAGTATAAACTTACCTGCGCCTTTTTTATAACTTAAAGGCTTTGGGATAATATCATTAATGTTTTGCGCTTTAAAAGTTGCTTGTGTTTCACTGTTACCTTTAAAATTTATTGTGAAAGAACCTACTATAACTCCTATAAGTAAAATAATTATTAATATAAACTTTAAATTAATACTAGATACCTTTTTCATTTGTTCACCGCCTTTATATATTTAAAACTATAACTTCCCTACAATCCTTGTTATTATTTTATAACCTAAAGTAGATTATTTATACTTTAAGTAACTTGGAAAAAATACTGCATATTATAATAACTCTATGGAGAAAATATTATATGAATATGACATAATGTCATTAGAATATGAGAGGTGATTTCTTTGAAAATAAAGTGCTTTTTTGAAGGATTTAAAAATGCTAACCAAGCTGTAAGAGAACTGAAAAGCACTGGATTTTCCAATGCTTATGTAGATATAAATGATCACTATGTTACTGGAAATGTAACTACGAACATGGCTGGTACACAAAGTGCACCTAACCTTTCTGGACTTGTATTAGGATCAGAGAGGAATGATGATCCTAACCCTCTTTTAGCCGCAAGTCCTATGGCTAGTGGAATGGGAGGATTCGAGGAAATAGCAGATGTTAATTGCTGTGTAATTGTTGAGACAAGTGAAGCTGATGCTGAAAAAGCAATTCAGGTTCTTAAGAGTCTTGGAGGAGAACTTGATAATCCTAACTTTAAAATACCTAAGGGACTAGAAAACGTATCTATAGACGACATTATATCAAACATGGAGATATAAAAAGCATTAACTTAAGGAATACTATTCAAAGGCTACATGTATATTAAATACATGTAGCCTTTTTAGATTAATATCATAAATTTAAACCTTTAATTGACTTTACATTAAAAATGAATTATTATACAGAATGTCGAACTTATAAATTATTTGTCTAATATAGTCAGACCAAGACAATAATACCCTATTATTCATATAATAACATAGCGATATAGTTCTATACACTACACCTATAATAGGCTTTTATATAGAACTAAAATCTTAGGTTATTAAAATGATTCAAAAAAATTTTCGTAGCTTTTAGGAGGCTTTAAAATGACAATTCAATTAGATATGATTCAATCTATGGGATTGGCTGTAATTTTCCTTTTACTTGGTAAGGCAGTTAAAAGTAAAGTTAGTTTATTCTCTAAATACGCAATACCTTCACCGGTAATTGGAGGACTTATATTTTCAATTATCCATATGATTCTAAGACAAAGTAATGTTGCTTCATTTGAATTCAATACAACATTACAAACATTTTTCCAAATTATGTTCTTCTGTACTATTGGATTTAATGCAAGCTTAAAGATGCTTAAAATCGGTGGCAAGAAAGTACTTATATTTCTACTTATAGCAGCGGTTTTTGCAGTTCTTCAAAATGTAGTAGCTGTTGGACTTGCTAAAGTCGTAGGAATTAATCCACTTCTAGCACTACTTACTGCATCTCCAGCTTTAACTGGTGGACATGGTACATCAGCAGCTGTAGCACCTAGCATTGAGGCCCTTGGATATCCTGAGGCTCTAACAGTAGCTTTAACAGCAGCAACATTTGGACTTGTAGCAGGTTCTCTACTTGGTAGTCCTATGGCAAACCGCCTAATTATCAAGGATGATCTAGTAAATAAGAAAAAGACTGAGACTTCTGAAGATAATAATATTGATTTATCCCTTGTAGAAAATAAGAAAACTACACTAGATACTAATAAATTTAGCATGGCTTTCTTTCAAATAATAATAGCTATGGCTCTTGGAACTTATTTAACTACTGCTTTAAATCAATTTGTTGGACAATGGGTTACTGGAGTAGCTTTCCCTTCATATATAGGGGCAATGCTTGTAGCAGCTGTTATAAGAAATATCTCTGACAGCTCAAATCTTTTCAAAACTCATATGCAAGAAATTGAAGTAATTGGAGAAGTATCACTAAACCTATTCCTAGGTATGGCACTTATAACACTAAAGCTTTGGCAGTTAATAGATCTAGCGCTTCCAATGCTAGTTCTGCTTTTAGCTCAATGTATAATGATGTACCTTTATGGTATGTTTGTATCCTATAGAATTATGGGAAGAAACTATGACTCCGCTGTAATGGTAGCAGGTTTAACTGGATTTGGAATGGGTTCTGCATCAAATGCAATGGCAAATATGAATTCAGTTACTGAAAAATACGTATATTCAAAGACTGCATTTTTCGTAGTACCAATAGTAGGATCATTGTTCATAGACTTTATAAACATTGGAATTATCTACGGATTTATCGGATTTCTTTCTTAATTAAAAAAGCATATACAAATCATAAAACCCTGTAACTTAAAAAGTTACAGGGTTTTTCACAATATATTATAAATAAAAATATATTGACTTAGAGTTAACTCTAGGGGTTATACTCTTTGATATAACATAAACAGAATTCTTCAATCAGTGGGGTTTTTAACTCACACTTAGAGGTCGTTATCCAACATCTTAGCAGTACTAAGCTATGGGATAACATACTTAATTACATATTTATATAAGGAGGACTTATATGGAACTAAGCATATTAAACAATATTAATGAACCAAGTGACTTAAAGTCTTTATCAAAGGATGAATTAAACTTATTATCAAGTGAAATAAGAAATGTATTAATCAAAAAGGTAAGTTCAACTGGAGGACACTTTGGGCCAAACCTAGGCATGGTAGAGGCTACTATAGCACTTCATTATGTATTTAATTCTCCAGTAGATAAGTTTGTTTATGATGTTTCACATCAAACCTACCCACATAAGATATTAACTGGACGAAAGGAAGCATTTATAAATCCTGAAAAGTTTGGAACTGTTGCAGGATATACCTCACCTAAGGAAAGTGAACATGATTTCTTTACAATAGGTCATACATCAACTTCAATAAGTTTAGCCTGTGGACTTGCTAAAGGTCGTGATGTTAAAGGTGGCAATGAAAATATAGTAGCCATAATCGGAGATGGTTCTCTAAGCGGTGGAGAAGCATACGAGGGACTAAACAACGCAGCGGTACTTGGAAGCAACATAATAATATTAGTAAACGACAATGATATGTCTATAGCAGAAAATCACGGAGGACTATATCAAAACCTAGCTTTACTTCGCGAAACTGAAGGAAAAGCAGAAAATAACTTCTTCAAAACATTAGGACTTGATTACTATTTCATTAAGGATGGAAATAACCTTGAGTTATTAATAGAGATCTTTGAAAAGGTTAAGAATATAGATCATCCAGTAGTAATTCACATGCAAACTATAAAGGGTAAAGGATATGAAGATGCAGAGGTAAATAAGGAATCTTTCCATTGGGTAATGCCTTTTGATCTAGAAACCAAAGAACCTTTAGTAAAGTTTGAATCAAGTGAATCCTACACAGATATAACAGGTAAGTTTCTACTTGAGAAAGCTAGAAAAGATAAAAGCATCGTAGCAATAAATGCAGCAACTCCAGGTATAGTTGGAGTAAATCCAATTAGATATGAACTTAAAGACCAATATGTAGATGTTGGTATAGCTGAAGAACATGCAATAGCGCTTGCATCAGGTATAGCAAAAAGAGGGGGAAAACCTGTAGTATCATTCCTAAGCTCATTTATACAAAGAACCTATGACCAACTATCTCAAGACCTTGCTATAAACAATAACCCAGCATTGATTATGGTTCATGGAGGTGGAATCACTGCTTCAGATGTAACTCATCTAGGAGTATTTGATATCCCACTAATATCAAACATACCAAATATCATATACCTCGCTCCAACTACTAAGGAAGAATATATTGCAATGATGGAATGGGGTATTGAACAGGATAAGCATCCAGTGGCTATTCGTGTTCCACGTATGAATGTAGTTTCAACTGGAGATATGGTTAAAGCTGATTTTAGTGAACTAAATAAATATGTAAAGGTTGAAGATGGAAATGAGGTAGCTATTCTTGGACTTGGCTCATTCTATCATCTAGGAGCAAAGGTACATGAAAGATTAAAAGAAATCGGAATAAATGCTACACTAATAAACCCAAGATTTATAACTGGAGTAGATGAAGAACTACTAACAAGTCTTCTAGACAACCATAAGGTAGTAATAACATTAGAGGATGGAGTACTTGATGGTGGATTCGGTGAAATGATATCAAGATTCTATTCTGATAAAGATATTAGAGTGCTAAACTTTGGTGCTACTAAGGAATTTACAGATAGCGTATCACTTGAAGAATTATATAAGCGTTATCACCTAACAAAGGATTTAATAATAGCTGATATAAAGAAAGTCTTAGAGGATATAAAACTTTAGATTAACACTACTACTAATACTGTATATAAAAATATGAAGTTAGAGAATTTAATCTAACTTCATATTTTATTTCCCTATGCATGATTTATATTTGTAAACTCTGAAATTTCCCTGTTAATTGTACATAGGTCATCAACATTCATATGGTGTATGTTATCATGTCCAGTTATTCTAGCAAATGTAGCAAGTTCACCTAATGAACAATTTAAGAAATTCCCAACCCTTTTAGCTGCAACATCTACTTTTAGTCTTTTTCTAAGTTCAGGATCTTGAGTTGCTATTCCAACAGGACACATACCTGTTCCACAAATTCTATACTGCTGGCAAGCCGCTGCGATTAGTACAGCAGATGCTACTGCAACTGCGTCTGCTCCCATTGCTATAGCTTTTGCAAAGTCAGAGGATACCCTGAGTCCCCCTGTTATTACAAGAGAAATATCTGAACCTACAGAATCTAAATACTTTCTTGCTCTATATAAAGCATATATTGTAGGAACACTAGTAGAATCACGAATTATCTTAGGGCTAGCACCTGTTGCACCGCCTCTTCCATCTATAGTAATAAAATCTGGCTCTGCAAATACACAGTATTCCATATCCTTCTCAATACGTCCAGCTGCAATTTTAATACCAATTGGTCTTCCATCAGACTCTTCACGAAGCCTTGAAACAAGCTCCTTTAAATCTTCTTTTGTATTAATACTTGGGAATTTAGAAGGGCTTATAATGTCTTCACCTATTGGTTTATTTCTAATCTCTGATATTTCCTTAGTTACCTTATTACCTGGCAGGTGACCACCCATACCTGGCTTTGTTCCCTGACCTATTTTAATTTCTATTGCATCTGCATTTTGTAGGTTTTCCTTTGTTACACTATAAAGATTCGGTACATATTCAAATATATACTTATATGATTCCTTCATCTCCTCTGGTAGAATCCCACCTTCACCACTACACATTGCAGTTTTAGCCATTGCACTTCCCTTTGCAAGAGCTATTTTAGTTTCCTTTGATAATGCTCCAAATGACATATGAGAAATATAAACTGGATTTTCTAATATCATTGGTTTCTTTGCATTTTTCCCTATTATTGTTGTAGTGCTAACAGGAGCATGTTCCTCTAGTGGTGGCGGATTTAACTGAGCTCCTAAAATCAAAATATCATCCCAGCTAGGCATTGTCATCTGTGTTCCCATTGCCTCTATAATAGGCTCTCCAGTCACTGCCATCTTATGTATCTCTGACATATATCTACACTCTTTATCCACGCGTTCATAGTCCTTTGGATATGACAGATCTATTTCATTTTCAGATACTACATCTGTAACCTTATCTATCCCTTGCACAGCATTGTCTTCTATTTCTTCAAATACACTTCTTGGCTGCTTACAAATAGGACATTCTGTTATTTGTGAAAATAGCTTTTCTTGTTTATATTCGTCGTGAATATATCCACATACACTACACTTATATACTGCCATAATATATCCCCCTATATTTAATTTTCATTATATTACTTCTTCATTTTATATGTACTAATAAATTCTGTTATTAATGTTATTATTTCTATTTTAACACAATCACTATCCAATGGAATAATATAGAAATATGGTCGTTTTTGTATGAAAGATATGTATATTCCAAAGCTGTATTCTTCATAGTGCCCATAGTATGCTTATTATTCATACACTTTATAAAGCATGAAGCCCTGGGATTAAAAAATTACAGGGCTTCTAATTATATATTATCAAAGGACTTAATTGTACCTAGACATTTATATTAAAAATCTTAACTAAAACCCATATTTCATATCCCCAAATTTTAAGCTGTAGGATTGTGAAAACTCTACATTAATATCATTAACCTTTTCTGAAAAATCTGATTGTTCCTTTGGTACTTCTAAAAGATTATCTGCCTTATCCTGGGTATTTATAATAGCACCAATTGGAACATATTTATTTGCAGCTATCCTTATTCCCCCTGTTACTATTGCTCCAGTATCAATATAGCAATTCTCCTCTACAATAGAGTTAAATACAATTGCATTAAACCCAACAAATGTATTACTTCCTACAACAGCTGGGCCATGAATTAATGCTCCATGGGCTATGTTTACTTTATCTCCAATAAATATTGAATATCCTTTACCATTTACCAAGTATTTAGCTTCTTTTAGTCCATGTAATACTACTCTATCTTGTATATTAGAGTTATGACCTATATAAAATGGGCTTCCCTCATCTGCTCTTATCACTACACTAGCACCTAAAAATACATTATCTTTTATTGTTACATCACCTATTACACTTGAAAATGGTCCTACAAATGCACTATCACTTATTTTAGGGTATACACTTATAGGATTAAATGAAGTAACTGGGTTCTTTTCAATAAAGTAAGCATATAAATTCTTTGGCCCTATTGGCTTATAATCTTTTTTTATACCATCATACATTATAACTTCTCCTTAAATTAATATTACATTATATTAAACCTAATATTAATTTGTTAATTGCCTTATAAATATAAAAATCCACTATAACATTTTAGTTGTGGTTGGTCTTACCATAAGGCTTACTAGATCCTTAACTATATTGTTTTAAAAGTTTAATGCTCATTGTTTTCATATCATCTTGTTTAAGTTCATCTAATAAAATCTTTAATTAAATGTAAAAAAATACTATACTTAATAATGATACATATCGATTAATACCTAGAATAGAAAATGCTAGATTGAGGGGTTTATATATGAGAAAAAAAGATATACTTGAACTTAAGAGACGTTTAAAAAAGGATCATTGCACCTTCACCAAAATGTGTGGCTGCTATGTTAATGGAGAAAAAAATATTCTTCTTAAATTTAGAGAAACCTTTCTAAACTTAGAAGAGGATGAATATTATAAGTACCTAGAAATCGCTAAAAAAGTGCTCTCTGGGACTATCGGCAATAATATTTTAGAGCTTAACTTTCCTATGAATGAAGACCTTACAAATGAAAGTCAATCTTCACTTTTACATCTTAGAAACAGTCAATTAAAGGATGACTCTGTCCTTGATAGTTTTTACCAACTAATTATAGATAACTATGTTTGCTCTGATAACTTTTTAATACTTGTTTTTCATGATGCCTATGATGTTATTACTAAAACAAGTGATAATGCAAAGATAGATGAATCGGAAGAAGTATATGAATATGTGCTATGTGCAATATGTCCTGTTTCACTTTCAAATGCTGGTCTTAGATACTTTGAAGAAGAAAACAAAATAGCAGCACGAGATCGTGATTGGGTAGTTGATGTCCCAAGTAATGGCTTTGTGTTTCCTGCCTTTATTGAGCGTAGTTCAGATGTTAATTCTGTTATGTATTACACTAAAAATGCAAAGGATACACATCCTGAATTAATGGAAAATGTATTAGGCTGTTATTCAAGACAAACAGCTACTATACAAAAGGAAACATTCCAATCAATTATCAAAGATTCAGTTAGTGCTGATGATGAAGAGTCTGAAAAAGTTTTTATGGAAATACAAGAAAACCTAAACAATATGATAGATGAATATAGTTCTATGTCTGATGATCTAGACTCTGAACCTATCACCTTAACAAAGGATGCTATGCAAAATATTTTAATAGAAAGTGGTGTTCCAGAAGAAGCTACTGCTAAAATAGAAAAATACTATGTGGAGAGTTTTGGTGATGATCTTCCTTTAGCAGAAAGTCTAATTGACCCAAAGGTGCTTAAAGCAAATGAGCAAAGAAAAAAGGAAGAGAATCTTTTAAAGCAGGTAGAAATACTTCAAACTAGACTTGAAGAGGTTAAGCAAGAAGCTGCTGCAGCTAATGAAGCTTCCCTGCCTACAGAGCCTACAGAAGTTAGTGATGATAATCTAGCTTTAGAAGAAGATTCAGAGGCCAACTTAGAAGAAGTTATAG
Organism: Clostridium cylindrosporum DSM 605; assembly: GCF_001047375.1. Lineage (NCBI taxonomy): Bacteria > Bacillati > Bacillota > Clostridia > Eubacteriales > Clostridiaceae > Clostridium > Clostridium cylindrosporum. The sequence goes on along the minus strand of NZ_LFVU01000026.1, from coordinate 179,379 downwards.
GAGAGGACTCAGAAACTAACTTAGAGGAAGCTTCAGAGGTTACTTCAGAAGAAACTCAAGATGCAACTTCAGAAGATAATGAAGTTACTCCTGAATATGACGTTATACTTCAAGTAAAATCTGAAAAAGTACCTCAAATAAAATCTCAAATAATTGATGGTCAAAACTGTATAGTTATTCCTATTAATGAAAATGAACAAACTACAGTTAACGTTTTAGATGATTTAATTTAAACTATATTTTCTTAATTACAAAAGGAGTCTATTCTAAATGCTAGAATAGACTCCTTTGTTTTACTATATTTTAAACTTTAAATTTAGCAATCATTTCATTAAGACTTTGTGCTAAATCTGATTGTTGACTTGCAGCATTTACTACTTGGTTCATTGCCTCACTTGAAAGGCTAATACCCTCTTGGATACTTGCAACATCCTGTGAAGATCTTAATACATCCTCTGAAATGCTTTGTATATTATTTACAACCTGGTTAATTGTTGCTGAAATTTCCTCTGACATTAGTGCTAAGTCCTCAGACATACTATTTACAAAATCTCCATCCTTACCGTAGGTCTCTCCTACCTCTACAAATTCCTCAAATTGAGGAAGAATATTTTCATTTATAAATCTTAGAAGTTTATTGCTATTTCCTGATAAACTTTTAAATGCCATTTGAACTTCTTCTATAGTATCCTTTACATTTGTAACCTCTTCAGCGGACTTTTGTGCAAGACCCTTAACTTCATCTGCAACAACTGCAAATCCACGACCGAGTTCACCTGCTCTTGCTGCTTCTATTGATGCATTAAGTGCTAATAAATTAGTTTGATTAGATATATTTGCTATTGTATCTGCCATAGATATAATTTTTTCAACAACTTTTCCTCTTTCAATATCCTCTATTATTTCTTTTTCTACTATATCATAAAGCTTTCTTGTATTTTCAAAGGCTTTCTTGCTTTCCTCTTCAATTTTAAAAGCTCTTTCTTTTATCTCTATAGAACTTGCATTTCCATTACTAGCTTTACTTGCAAGACCTTCCACATTAGAATCTACTTCCTCTGATGAAGCTGCTACCTCTCCTACTATAAAAGTTGTTTCCTGTATCATACCATTTATGTGTATAGCTGATTCATTTACAGACTCTAGTTTTAAGGATACTTCACTTGCGGTTGCTGATAATTCTGCACTTGAATTACTAATTATGTCTGCACTATTTATAACATCTTTTATTAGAAAGGCTACATTAATCCTAGCTCTATTTAATGCATCTGCCATATAACCAAATTCATTTTTAGATTTTATATCAAGGGGAGTCGAAAAATCATATTCTGCTAGTCTATCTGCAAACTCCCTAGTTTTATTTAAAGGTTTTGTTATTAATCTTATTACAGAAACAGCTAATACTATGGATATAACAACACCTAATACAGTAAAAGTTATTGATGAAATAATTATGTTATTAAGTGATGCCTTATTCGATGCCATGCTTTGTTCTGCCCACTTATTATTTAGACTTAATAACTCCTCTAACTTCATATCCATATTAGCCCCTGATTGTTTAACCTCTGAAAGCTTATCCGAAGCCTCTAAAGTCTTACTGTCTAATACAAATGTTATATATTCATCTACTTGTTTCTTGTATATGTTAAACTTTTCTTCAAAGTCTAAAAACATAGAATTATTTTCTTCACTTATAATTCCTGACTTATACTTTTTAACTCCATCATTACTTTCTTCTTTGAGGGCTTCAATATCACTTTTCATCATATTAACTTCATTGGAATCTTTAACTTTAGCTATTTCCTGTAGAATTAGGTTAATCTTAGATATATTCTTATCTATAAGATTAATAGATACTATACATGCAATATTATTATTGTACATTTTATCGGAGGCATTACCCATTTTGTTTGCATTTATAACCCCAATTATTCCTATCATCCCTATTAAAATGATCATAACCATAAAGCTTATAACTAACTTAGTGGATAATTTAAAATCAGTAAATTTTTTCATATTTTACCCCCCTATATTCAATAACCTTTTTAGTACTCCACACTGTATCTAATTAATCCCTACTAAACATATATGTTTTATTATATTCTATATATTACTATTCACCATTTACTGTGTCAATTAAATTTTATACAAAATACTGTATTAATGTTATATATATCCTATTAGTTGCCTATAGTTATTTATAATAAAAAATCTCCTACCTAACATTCATATTTTAATTTTTGTTAGGTAGGAGCATAAATTTCAACTTATATTAACATTTTCCTCTTTCTTTAATTGGGTCTTTTATGAATAATGATAGTACAACATTAATAATTGCTAGTAGTAAGCCTATTTTAAATACTAGCGTAGACCCTTCTGTCACTGCCAAGGGCATATTATTCGAAAACACCTCTAGATAGGCATTTTGCTTTGCTGATAAAATAGATACCATAACAGCGATACCTATAGCCCCTGATATCTGTTGGACTGTTTGGGTTAATGCTATTCCATCTGGGTAGTATTTAGCTGGAAGAGAATTTAGCGTGTTTGTTTGTACCGATGCAAGCACCATTCCTATTCCAAGCATCATTACTATATGAGTTAACACAATCGCCCATGAAGCTGTATGTGTATCAAACTGTGAGTATACTGAATATGCAATAGCTACTAAAATCGTTCCAGGTGTAATAACTGCCCTAGGTCCATATTCATCAAATAATCTACCTATTTTCGGTGCTAGTATGCAATTAAGCAAACTACCTGGTAAAAGTATAAGCCCCGTTGTAAATGAAGCAATAAGTAGTGCCATTTGCATATACATTGGCAGAACTACAAGTAGTGATAACATATTAAAGAATGTTATAAAACTCATGAAAACTCCAAGAAGGAAAAGTGGATAATTAAATGCTTTTAGATTAAGCATAGGATTCTCCATTTTGTTTTGTTGAGTGCAGAATAATATCAATGCTACAAATCCAATTGCAATTGATGCAATAACACTTGAACTTGTCCATCCAGCTTCTCCTGCTATACTAACTCCGTAAACTATGCCACCAAATCCTATTGTTGAAAGAACAAGTGAAAATATATTAATTGATACCTTTTTCACCTTGTTAACATTCGGCAAATATATATATCCAAATATAAGAGAAAACAGTAAAAAAGGTAGTGTAAATAAGAAAACCCAATGCCATGATAATGTATCTAAAATAAGTCCTGCAAGTGTTGGCCCTAGCGCTGGACCTGCAAGCATTACAAGACCCATAACTCCCATAGCCGCCCCTCTTTTATGTTGAGGGAAAATGGTAAAAATAACGTTTTGAGTTAAAGGTAAATTAATAGCAAGCCCCGCTGCTTGAATAAAACGTCCAAGTAGCAAAATACTAAATGCAGGTGCTACTGCTGCTAAAACTGTACCTAATATAAATAAAAGTATTGATGTTATAAACATTTGCCTAGTAGTAAACTTTTGCATCAATATACCTGTAACAGGTACTAAAATACCTAGTGTTAGAAAATAGCCTGTTGCTAGCCATTGAATAGTTGTAGCATTTACACTAAATATTTTACTTAAGTCACCTAATGCAATATTTAATGCTGTCTCACTAAAAAGCCCAACAAATCCTGCAACTAAAAGTGCTGCCATTATTTGCCCTGTTTTATATTGCTTTTCAGCTATTGATTCTATGTTTGATTGATTCATTTATCAAAACTCCTTTAATAGATTAGTTATAACCTGTGAAATAACTTTTAGTGGAGTTGTCGCCTTTTCTGTTAGACAAAGCATCATTCCACCTTCTATAGAAGCTGTCATCATAAGAGCAATTGAACTCGCCTTCTCTTTTTCAAATCCATCTGCTAATAACTTATTAAAGTATATATCCTGTATTTTATGATATAGATTAGCACATGCCTCTCTTGCTGGGTCACTTAGTGAAGCCATTTCACTAACAATACTACTAAATGTGTATCCAGTAATTGTTCCCTTAGTCTCGAAATCAAGAATTAGCTTATCAATAGTTGCCCTAGTAGCCTCCTCTGTCGTAGGATACTTCTTAAAAATCTCCACAATCTCTCTAGTAATAAAATCATTTAGAGATTGAAGACATGCGATTAATAATTCCTCCTTTCCATTTGGAAAGTGATGATAAAGTGAACCCTTTGAAATATCACATGCTTTTAAGATTTCGGTTAACCCTACCCCTTTATATCCTTTTTGCTGGAATAGGGTCGTTGCAATATCTATAATCATTGACTTTGTATTCATATAATCTACCTCCTCTAGACCAACCGGTCTGTTTAAAATATACCAAATTTTTTTTCTATAAGTCAAGAATTTTTTACTATGTAAAAACTTAAACTTCCTAAGCATTAAAATATGATTTGTTTACTCTGTTGAAATTATGGCCAAAATATATTCTAATGAAGGAGGTGTTTTTTTGGATATTAAGCGTATTCTCGAATTTCTTATAATAGCTTTACAAGGATTGTCTATAATAATAATAGTTTGGGGGGTTCTTCTTTGCCTCATAAACTTTATTAAAGTAGAAATATCCGCTGGGAATAGATTAACTATAGTTCAAAAGATTACATCTGTAAAAAATTATCTAGGTTCCTATATATTGTTAGGTCTTGAGATTTTAATAGGTGCAGATATTATAGGATCTATATTAAATCCTACTCTTAATGATATATTTAGACTTGCGGCTATAGTTGTAATTAGAACTGTAATATCCTATTTCTTAAATAAAGAAATGAACTCTACTGAAGGCAGTCAATCAAAGAAAAAAAGTTCTACTGAAGGTAGTTCATCAAATGAATCAACCTCTACTCAAAGTACTCAATCAAGTTAAACATTTACATTACTAAAGTCATCTTAGAAGCTCCTCTAAGATGACTTTAGTATCTTTAAGATTCCATTAATCGATTTTCTTTCCACATAACTGAAATGCAAAGACCAATAACCATAACCACAGCAGCTAAAAGATAAGGATAATTAATATTTATATCAAATAGCACTCCCGCCATTGCAGGACCTGCAATATTACCTAAACTAGTATAAGTTGAGTTCATTCCAGCAACAAATCCTTGCTCTTTCTGTGCAGCCTTTGATAAAAACGTGGTTAATGCTGGACGAAGCAAGTCAAATGCTAAAAAGATTAGACAAGTAACTATTAATATAACAATATAACTAGAAATCACAGTAGACACCACTGCAAGTATCCCTCCAATAATCAGACATAATTGGATTAATCTCTTTTCACCAATTACATTAACTATCTTGCCAAACATAGATATCTGAACTATAGCACCAAAAATTGCACTTATAGTGATAATTTGAGCAATATCCCTTGGGGTAAAACCAAACTTGTGATCAGAAAATAGTGTAAAAACAGTTTCATAGGCTGATAAACCAAAAGCAAGTACAAATACAATGATAAAGGCAACAAGATAAACTGGATTAAGTGACTTTTTCATATCACTTATAAAGTTTCCTTCTTTCACAGCTAAAGAATTTTCTCTAATCTGTTCCTTGCTTAAAGTCTCCCTTAGGAAAAATATCGATGAAATAAATGCTAAAAAGCCAACAGCTGATGCAACAAAGAAAGGCATTCGTATACCATACCCTGCAACAAAACCACTAATACCTGGTCCTATAATAAATCCAGTGCTAATAGCAGCTGACATATAACCCATGGCTTTTGGGCGATTCTCAATTGATGTGATATCCGCAATATATGCAGTAACCCCTGGCATAATAAAGGCGGCACTTATTCCTCCTAAACATCTTGATATATAAAGCATTGATACATGAGTACCTAGAGCAAAAATAAGTTCCGAAATACTAAATACAACAAGTCCAATAACGATAATTCTCTTTCTACCATAACGGTCTACCCAACTTCCTGCAAATGGCGACATAATTAGCTGTGCCGTAGCAAATGCGGAAATAAGATAACCCATTGTTTTCCCTGATAAGTTCATACTATTCATAAAAGCTGGCATAACAGGAATAACGAGTCCTACCCCTAGAAATACAATAAATATATTACTAAGAAGGATAAGAAGCTCCATCCTTTGTTCTTTTATTGTTTTCTGCACAAATTAACACCTCTTTTCTGTAAAAGTTATCAATTTGACTAATAGCCAAATTCTTTCGTAGTTATTCTAGTGGTATTCAAAGATGATTATTAACGGAAATGAATAATACCATACAAATTTATGATTGTTTGATTGGCTAGATTCATTTGTTAACTGAGATTTAACGGAAAAGTTTAATCTGAAAGCCTCAATAGAAAAGGTTTTTCTTAACCTTAACATTAACACTAATAATTAACATAGTCAAACAACTAGATATATTATAATTAATGATTTCATCACTAGAACTTGTTTGAAAAAATAATCATTTAAATGTATAATGATTAATGCTTTATTTTCTAAGTTTAAAAGTTAAATGGAGGTTACAAGGTGAACATTCAAGAAATATATAACACAGTAGACAGAGTAAAACAAGAAATTATTGATCTTAGAAGAGATTTCCATATACATCCAGAAGTAGGTTCAGATCTAGAAAGAACTTCTGGAATTGTTGCAGATTTACTAAAGAAATGGGGACTTGAAGTTCAAACTGGTATTGGTATAACAGGTGTAGTAGGTATTTTAAGAGGTCAAAATCCTAACTCCTCAAATACAGTTGCCTTAAGAGCAGATATGGATGCCCTTTTAATACAAGAAGAAAACGAAGTATGCTATAAGTCAGTTTATGATGGTAAGATGCACGCCTGTGCACATGATGGGCATACTGCTATGTTACTTGGAGCAGCAAAGGTATTATCTCAATACAAAGACATGATAAAGGGTAATATTAAGTTCATTTTTCAACCAGAAGAAGAGGGCCCAAATTCAGGTGCAGAAAATATGGTAAACGATGGTGCTATGGAAGATGTTGATGCAATTTTTGGATTACATTTAACAACAGAGCATCCTACTGGAACTGTATCAATTAAGAAAGGTGCTGCTATGGCTTCATCTGATGACTTTGAGATTGAGATGATAGGAAAAGGTGGGCATGCATCTATGCCTCATGAATGTATCGATGCTATTTCAATGGCAGTTAAAGTATATAATGATCTTCAATTTATGGTAAGCAGGGAATTTGACCCTGTAGACTCAGTAATTATATCAGTTGGTGCTTTTAATTCAGGGTCAGCAAGTAATGTTATTCAAGGAAATGCTAAGCTAAAAGGTACAATTCGTACACTTTCCCACGAAGTAAGAGCTAAAGCAAAAAAGAGAATTTGTGAAATTGTAAAACATGTAGCGGAAGGGTCAGGAGGGGAATATAAAATTAATATAATCCCTGGGGTTCCTCCATTAATTAATGATATAGAAAAGGCCTCATTTGCAGAGGAAACTGTAGCAAAAATAGTAACAAAAGAAAATGTAATTATATTAGATAAGCCTAATATGGGATCAGAGGACTTCTCCTATTATGTAGAAAAAGTACCAGGAGTTATGATGATGATCGGAGCTAGAAATGAAGAAAAGGGACTGATCAATCTTATGCATCATCCTAAATTTGACTTTGATGAAGATGCTCTATCTATAGGAGTAAAACTATATATCCAACTTGCTATTGATCATTTAGAATCAATACAGGCTTAAATTTAAAAGAATTAAATAATATTCCTTACCTTTTGGTAGGAGTAGATTTTTCATCATTAACTATTAATTCCTTTACGGTAGGTGCTATACAAAGCATTATTAATAGGATATGAACCTTTCTAATCTAATAAGATAACAAGATTAACAGCCTAGTATACAAATTATTGTATACTAGGCTGTTGTTAATTAACCTATCATATAATCTTTCACATATTCATAGTAAAATTCAAGATTTCCTAAATCCAAGACGAAGTAAGTCCTATACTGAAAACGTTTAACTTGAAAAATTAATCTAGAAAATTTAATCCTGAAAATTTGCTTTATCACTGAATGGTTTCTTCTTTTTAATTTTAAAAATAATTTTTCAAAGGTTATAAGGTAAACTCATATCTACCCTATATGGAATTTTCTATATTCAATTCTAGTGTAGATTTGTATGAATACTAACCTTGAAAAAATGAAAGGAGGAATTTTTAATGATTAAAAAAATCAAGAACCTTAATAATCCCATGAAAATTTTCATACAAGTAATAATTCTTTCTATTATAGGTGTTATTTTAGTTTTAAATTACTATAAATCAAATGAAGCCAAGCATGCTATAAACATGGAGGAGAGCATTCAACAGGTGTTTGAAAAATCAAAAGGTGATTTATACAATAACTATGGTATATTAAAAGCCATAGTCTACGATTTAGAAACCACACCTAATTTCCATCAAAATAATATTTATCCTATAGTTAAAGGATACTTATCTAGCAACCCACAAATAAGTAAGATATCCTTTGCAGATAAAGATGGAAGAATTCTTTCTTCACTAAATAATTCTGGATCAGATCTTACATATAAATATAAAGGAAAATCTATAGAAGCTTCTTCACTTAAAATGAATTCTTCTGTAAAAACATCAAAGATAGACATAGAAATGAAACCATCCATATACTCGGATCAAGAAATCGATATTTTATATCCAATGTATAAAAATAGAAAGTTAATAGGCTTTCTTTCTATTACTATAGATGCCCATGGTATGTTCTCAGGAGTAAAGTTTAAAAGTACACTTAACAAAAATGAGATGCTTGTTAGCACTCCAAATGGAAAAACAATATTTAAATCTAAAGGATTTAATGGAGAAAATACTTATATTAAAAACGTAAACATAGAAGGGGTTACCTGGATTGTCCAAATAGAAAGTAAAGAAGATGTTATGGGAGTTGTAATGAAAAAGGCAATCTTACTTGCTTTAGCACTTACATGTCTTCTTTCCTTCGTTATCTATCTAGAATGGCAACTGTTAAATAAAGGTGAATATATTACAGAGCTTACAAGACTACAAGGTGAAATAGAAATTATAGCATATAGTGATTCACTTACAGGTTTATGTAATAGACTTAGTATCACAAATCAAATATCTAATTATATAAAGAATGCAAAAAAGGAAGATAGATGTGCAGTAATATTTCTAGATTTAGACGACTTTAAAAATGTAAATGATGTGTTTGGACATGAAAAGGGAGATAAGCTACTTAAATTTGTAGCCAAAATATTTAAAGAAATCTCCTATATGGATAACAGAATTGTAACTTCAAGAATTGGAGGAGATGAATTTATCACCTTGTTTAAAGACATTGTATTAGAAGATGAAGTTCATTCTTTTTGTAAAGATATTCTAAATAGGTTAAGTAATATGTCTTCAACTAACAATAAAAAAATTAATATTTCAGCAAGTATAGGGGTTAGTTTCTTCCCCGAAAGTGGACTCGATGTTGATACACTATTTAAAAATGCTGATATGGCTATGTATAACTCTAAAGCTAAGGGAAAAAGTCAATATAGTTTCTTCGGAGATGAAATGGGAGAAGAAATGCAAAGAAGAGCCCTTGTAGAATCTAGACTTAGAACTTTAATCACTAGAAATGATTTTAGCTTTTTTAGTTTAGTCTACCAACCACAGGTTCCTATTTCCTCGGAATCTGAATTTAAAGGGGCTGAGGCATTAATTAGATGGAATGATAAAGAATTAGGACTTGTTTTTCCCCTTGAGTTTATTGAAGTGGCTGAAAACAGTGGTACGATAGATGCACTAGGAAACTGGGTTCTAAGAGAAACCTGCCACTACTTAAAGCGACTAGAATCAGAACTTGGAATAAAACAAAACATTTCAGTAAATATATCTCCTAAACAATTTAGACAGGTTAATTTTGTAGAGAAGATCATTCATATTGTTGAGCAAGAAGGTATTTCTCCCTCTCAGATAACACTTGAAATAACAGAACAAGTTTTTATAGATAATATGGTAGACTGTGTTAGAATTCTTAATGAACTAAAAGCTAAAGGGTTTAAAATTTCATTAGATGACTTCGGAACAGGATATTCCTCACTTAGCTATCTAAGTCAACTACCAATTGATACTTTGAAAATAGATAAATCCTTTGTAGACAATATTGGATCAGATATTCACAGCCTATCCTTAATAGAAGGAGTATTGAAGCTTTCTCACTCTATAAACCTGAAGGTAATAGTAGAAGGAGTGGAGACCTTTGAACAATACAAGCTACTAAAGGAACTAGGAGTAGACACCATTCAAGGATATTATTTCTCCAAGCCTTTAACTGAAGAAGATTATATTCTATTTTCTAAATCAGAATCATCAAAGGAAATCTCTAGGTGCATACCCTAACCTTAATAAGCTTTTAAATAATAAAAAATTCATATTAAGAAAAGAACTATTAAGGGGGCTTTCTATGAAAACCCCCTTATATTTCTATACTATTCTTCCATCAGGAACCCCATCTATTATATATTGCTCATTTAATAGCATTCATATAAGATTCATTTAAAGATAATGTTTTAAATATAGAATTGTCACTTATGAAAATTGAGTCTAAGTAAAGAACCCTATGATATTTTACTCCTCTTTAATCAAAATACTAATTTTACCAAAGGATAAATCTATAGATATTTTATAAACATCATGCACCTTTATGTTGGAGTAAACTTCCTGTGGAGTCAATTCTAATTCTACTCCTGAATTAGAAACATTAACTAAAAAGATTCCATTCTGCAAATTTAAGAATTCCCCAACGGAAGCTTCTGCCATTTCATCAATAGAGCTTAACTCCTCCTCCGCATATTTAGATGCGAATCTTATAAAAGAATTCTCTTCTGCTTCAATATAAGTAGATAGAGCTACTTTTCCTTGTATATCTTGTTTAGCAGTGAATTTGCATTCATAATCTTTTAATTTAACTACTTCACCTATCATTGCTTCTGTATCTATAAATCTAATTAAATTTCTTATAAATAATGCTAAATAATCTTTAAGTGTCTCTTCATTTTTACTGCCTTGAAATTTTGTAAATGTGTTTATGATTTTATCTACATCATCTCTTTGTATGGCTTCAAATTCCTTATCTGAAATGCTGTAGTCTCTTTTATATTCATTTATTGCCTTTTCAAATTCTTGAAGAGTCATATATTCTTTATCTACAAGAACCTGACCTAATAAAAGATGTCCAAGTTTTTGTGAGGATAACAATTTTTCTACTTGTTCTTCTTTTAAGTATCCCATATCTACTGCTAGTTCACCAAATCTTTTGTCCAGCCTCTTTTGCGCCTCATTTACCCTATCAGCCTCATATGCATTCATGTATCCTGCATTTACAGCCAAAACTCCTAATTTTAACCTTGTATTCTTCTGGTGTTCCAATCCGTCATGCAATTGTTCTGGATTAATATATCCTTTATTCAATAAATAATGTCCAAAATATTGAGTAAACATAATCTATTCCTCCTTCTTCGTAAAGTTCTTAATTATCCTATTAAGTTGATCTTGTCCCCATGGCTTCTGAATAAATTCAATTGCCCCAGCCTTAATAGCTTTCTTTAGGTTCTCCTGTGTCCCCGAAGAAGAAGCTATAATAATTTTAGCCTTTTTATCAAATTCCTTTATTTCAAAAACTGCGGTTATCCCATCCTTTATTGGCATAACTAAGTCCATAAATACTAAATCCGGACTTTCTTCCTTATAAATATCTACTGCTGCCTGGCCATTAGTTGCTTCTAGAATATCGAAGCAACCGCATAAAGATAAACTTTCTTTTAATCTTTTTCTCATTAACATTGAATCATCACATATAAGAATTTTTAAAGAATACTCAGACATATCTATTACCCCCATATCCAATCTTTATAAAAGTTTATGCCACTCCATACCATATATTCCAGATAAACTTGGATTTTTCTCTATATCTTAACAATAAGCGATAATACTTTTATACCTTAAAATATGGTCAATATTATATTATGTATACTTATAATACTTTCTATAATTTCACAAACTAACTACTATAGAAGCTAACTAAATTTGATGTAATAATTTAGCTTTGATATAATACTTTAAAAACTTAGGAGGATACAAATGTTTGAAAATGATAGATACGAAGAAGATGTAAAGTTATTTGAAAAAGTAACTTCTACACAAGCAGATGAATTATTATCTAATGAAGACTTAGCTGTTGCTTATATTGGCCGTGGAACATGCCCATTTTGCCGTAAATTTGTTAATAAGTTAAGTGGATTAGCTAATAAAATTAACACAACTATTTATTATGTGGATACTGATAACTTTTCAGATAATGGAATTAGCTCACTTAGAGAAAAATATAATATTGTAACTGTACCAGGATTTATTGTTAGTAAAAACAGAAAAATAGAGGTTCGTTGTGATTCTTCAATTCCAGAAGATGAAATATTAGATATGGTAAAGTAACTTATAATAATACAAAAGCGTGATAGTACTTTTCTATCACGCTTTATATATGTGCTTCATCATTTAATTATTAATGCTAAGTGACTATTAACCCTTTTAAAGTTATATTACTGAAATTCACTTCTTAGATTATTATACCTTCGAAATGATCTACTTCATGCTGAATAATCTGAGCAGTAAATCCATTAAATATTTCTTTATGCTTCTTAAAGTCTCTATCAAGATACTCTACTTCTATTGTTTCATATCTTGTTGTTTTTCTGAAACCAGTTAATGACAAACAACTCTCCTCAGTCTCATAACTTTTCTCTTTCTTTAGTATAACTGGATTCACCATAGAAATAATGCTATCCCCTACACTAAATACCAATATACGTTTTTTTATTCCTATCATATTAGCAGCCATACCAACACACTCATCTAAATTTGCTCTTAATGTATCCACTAAATCATCAATAACAGTTATATCATCTTGTGTTGCAGGTACTGATTTCTCTCTTAAAAAAACTTCATCCTTTAAAATTGACCTTATCATATGTTCAAACCTCTCTAATTTTTCTCAATAAATATCTTAATTATATGAATCTTAACTTTGTCTTCTGATTCTATATACTAAAATTATACTCTAACATAAATAATTTCAAAACCTAATACTTCTGAGGCTTTCTTTTTAAACAACTCAAACCATAAATCAATTAATATTTTGAACTCACATTAACTTAATTGAATATATATATATCTTTAAATATAATGAACATAAAAGATATATAAGAAGAGGTGTATTAATACATGAACTATAATGTAGAATTACTAAGGCAAGAAAATTATAAGCCAACATTTTGGTCTGGAGGAGTAGCTACAGAACTGACAACATATCCCTTAGATTCTGATTATGCTAGCAAAAACTTTTTATGGAGGCTAGGGGTTGCTAAAATTGATATACCAGAATCTACTTTTAGTAGCCTACCAAAAGTTTCTCGTAAATTCATGGTTATAGAAGGAAAAATAACTTTGGACCATGAAAATAAGTATAAAAAACTACTTAATCCATTTGAGCAAGACGATTTTATGGGGGATTGGACAACTAAAACCTATGGTAAAGCTTCTGTTTTTAATTTAATGACAAGAGAAAATTATAATGGTGAATTACTTCATATTAATATTAGCCCTAATAAACAGCTTAAATTCGAATATAAAACTTCATTAAATAAAGATTTAGAAGCAATTTGTTTTTACACTGTAAATGGTGGATTTACCTCTACTATTAATGATAAGGTTTTTGAAACTATTAAAAATGATTTGATTTTAATTAACTCTGTAGATTCAAGCTCTATTAATGAATTTTTGCTTTCTAATAATACCTCAGAAATTACTAATATAATAGTAAGCATAATTTATAGTAATTAGCATTTTAGAAAATTAAGCATAACATATTTAACAGCACTAAAAACTTAGTGCTGTCTTTTATTATGCCTATAAAGCAGTTCTTTTCTCTATTTCCAAAAACATACCTGTTAAATTATCCTCTAAAGTTTCTCTTAGGTTAGTTCCTCTACTGCTTATTTTCCATATTTCCAACACGGCTTACTTTCTTTAAAATAATCTATCTAAATCTATAAAAAGATTATAATAAATAAACTTAACTTAATTCTCTTAATTTCATATGTAATTCATCATAACTAATTATTCCAAGTTCATGTTGCTTTTTAACATTTCTTATAGCCTCAAAATTATCAATTTTTCTTCTAAATTGTTCAATCTTTGAATTGTACTCTTCTTGTGATATAATATCCATTGCTATCGCCTTATCAAGAGTTTCTTTTTGTTGTCTAAATTCATTCTCTAATTGAGCTTTTTCTTGAATAATAACCTGATCCTTTAATCTCTTTTCTATTTCAATTAATTCTATCTCAAGCTCTTTTTTCTTTTCTAATTTAGGTTCCATAAGTTTAAGTATATTTTCTACATTGATTCCTGGCATCTCATTAGTTGTTAAAACATATTCAACGAATTTTTCTCCTATTTGTTTATATGCAGCATCAAGTTCACCATTAATTGCTGTTAACTCTGTTTTTAAACTATTTATTTTTGCAGTCTCCTTAGATGCAGTAACAACAGTATTAACTGCATTCGTTGCAGCCTTACTTATAGATTCAGTTGTTATTTTTGTTGCAACTCTTAAATTATCGAAAAGTCCCATTATAATTTGTCCTCCATTTATTAATATATTATTTTATTTTTTATTATCATTTTTTAGAACACCTTCAACACTTCCGGCTATAGTGGTTACTGTATTAATACCTGTTAACACAGCTTGTCCAGCTGCTATACCTCCGCCACCAGCTGAAATTGCTCCTCCACCTAAAGCTGCCAATGTTGCATTTGTTGAAGCAACACCATGTAAAGAGGATATTGCAGTACCTGTACTTGCAACACCTACAGCAGCAGTAACCCCTGAAACAGCAGTTCCTATAATATCACCAGTTACTAATCCTACAGCACCTCCACCTATGACCTTTCCAACTGTTTTTGCTCTTTGTATATTTTTTTCATCAGCTCCATATACTTCAGCAGCAAATCCTGCTACTCCACTGCCTAACTCAGAACCAATCTCAACAGCTTTTTCTATAACAGACCCTGTTGCATTTGCTACTGTTTTAGTGGAATTGCCCATAAACTCACCAACTGACTTACCGACCTTTCTTGATGTTTCTGCTATTTCATGATTATCTGTTATATCCGCAATAAATCCTACAGTCTCACCAGTAGCCTTAACACCATACTCAACAACAGTGCCGGCAACTTTCCCTAACCCTTTAAATATGCCCTTCATTAAACCCACTCTATATAAATACCTCCCTTATATGTTTTCTTTAAACTAAAAATTTATTATTCTATTTTTATAAATATGATTCTCTCTATTATTAAAACTAATATATAGTAATGAATAAATGCTATTTATATACCAACCTCTAAATAGCAACCTTATGTAAGACTTTATCTAAAATTGAAATATTATTGTAATAAATCCATATTAGTACATTTATCGAATTTTGTATAGAAGTCTAAAAGTAAACTTAATTTAAACTGGTATTTTATTTAGGCCTATTGTAACTAGTAAAAAAAAGTGTTATGTTATCCACTGGAATCAAAAATAATATTATTGCTGTGTAATACTGAATTTCAAAATTAAGATTGGCAATATTATATATTAAAGAGCTTATTTTATAGGCTCTTTTCAAATGATAAAGAGAGGTAATAAAATGATAAAAGTTGATAATTTGTCTTACTCCTTCCCGCAAAAAGATCTATATAATAATATTTCGTTTTCATTAGAAGATGGTCAACATTGCGCTTTTATAGGGAGAAACGGAAATGGAAAAAGTACATTAATAGATATAATTATGAATCCAGAAAAGTACATGTTCGATGGTAAATTAGACATGGACCCTAATTGTAGAATTGGGTATGTAAGTCAGTTCTCGGAAATAGAGAAAATAAAAGATACTACAGTTTACGAATATATAGGAACAGAATTTATTGAATTACAAAATGAAATAACATCTATTTGTACTCAAATGGAAACATCTATGGATATTGATACTTTACTAGAAAAATACCAGCAAGCTTTAGACGCATTTAATGCAATTGGTGGGGATGATTTCGAAAGCATCATAGATAAAAAACTAAATCTTGCAAACCTAACTAAGCATAAAGATCTAATGATATCTGAGCTTAGTGGTGGAGAATTCAAACTTATACAGGTGATTAAGGAAATGCTAAGTAATCCAGACTTAATGATTATGGATGAACCAGATGTATTTTTAGACTTTGAAAACCTTAATTCCCTTAAAGACCTAATTAATTCACATAAAGGAACACTATTAATTATTACCCACAACAGATATCTGCTGAATCATTGTTTTAACAAAATTCTGCACCTTGAAAATATGGAACTTCAAGAGTTTGATGGAAGATTTATTGATTATAACCTTTCATTACTTCAAACTAAAATTGAACTGCAAGAACTGGCTATAGCGGATAATGAAGAAATTGAGAGAAATGCTAAGTTAGTAGATAAACTAAGATATATTGCAACTAATAATGCTGAAGCTGCTAGAGGAAGATCTCTAAAGGCTAGAGTGAAAATTCAAGAAAGATTAGAAGCAAGACGTATTAAAGAGCCTTTTCTAGATATTGCGCAGCCTAATATCATTTTTGAAACTGATATTGATGTGGAAGATACCATCGCTTTAAAAGTTAATGATTACAGTGTTTCCTATGATGAAATGCTTTTAGAAAATATTAATTTCGAGATTCAACCTACTGATAAGGTAGCTATTATAGGTTCAAATGGTACTGGAAAAACCACTTTATTGAGAGCCATTTTTAAGAATAATAGTGATTCAATTGAAATTAGTCCTGATATTAAAATGGCTTATTTATCTCAACATCAAGATGAAACACTAAATGAGTCTAATACAATACTTGAAGAATTTTTCGATGTAGGTTTTAAAACCTATACAGATATTGAGTCATATATTTCAGAGTATGGTTTTGAGGGAGAAATAGTTAATCAAAAAATAGGTTCCTTATCTGGCGGAGAAAAAAATCTCCTTCAATTAGCTAAGGTTTCTGCTATTAAAGCAGGCATGTTGCTTCTTGATGAACCTACAAGTCATTTAGATACATATTCACAAATAGCCCTTGAAAAAGCCATAGAAAACTATAAAGGCGCTATTCTAATGATCTCTCATGATTACTATTTTATATCCAATTGCATGGATTATGTTTTAATCATTGAAGATAAGAACCTTAGAAAAATGACTATGAAGAAATTTAGAAGGAAGATTTATGCTAATCATTTTGATAGGGATTATTTAGAAGTTGAACAAAAGAAAAAATCAATTGAAACGAAAATAGAATTGGCTTTAAAAGATACCAATTTTGAACTTGCAAAAGCTTTATCTGAAGAGTTAGAAGAGCTTGTTAAGTTGCTTTAAATTGTATTCTCTATAACAGTAAATAAAATCCCCTCTTAGCATTCAGATTATATAACAAAATCTCAATACTAAGAGGGAATTTATTTACACTCTCCTTATAAGATGCATCAAGGATTTCTTTTTAATGTTAAGTCCTATTTTAAAATCTGCATCACTTACAATACATTTCTGCCAAAAACGCTAAATCCAATTTTAGGAGAAAGCGTCACTACTTATAATATGGTTCTGCGTATCATATTAATGTGCGGTTTTCTTATTTATATTACAAGCTTGCTTTAATTTCTTAAATTGCCCTTCTTTCTTTCTAAAAATTATCTCCACATATTTACTCTGACTTCAATCCGACTACATCATTCTTTTTTTAATTATATAAATACAAAAATTATATTTTCAATTAAGTTATTAGATCATTTTTACACTTATATCTAATTTAGTATAAAAAGAAGAAGGAGTGACTATTTTAGACACTCCCTCTTTTATATTTAAGTATTCTATAAGTTGATTATTTATATTAAGACTTATCTTATACATTTCTCTTTTCTCATCAAGTGTTATCTCTGAAATTAGTAAGCATATTAACTTCTTCTTCTGCAAACGTTTTAATTACTTCTTGTTTTTCCTCACCAAATATTAACCAATGCTTAAGTAATAACACTTTCTAGCATATTTAAATAACTAACTTTCCACTTTCTTGCTGTTCTATGAGTGAATTTCTAAACTTTTCATTTTCATTCAAACAGTCTTTAAAAATACGCTTCTTTTTAATTTTACCATTGTCATTTGTGTAACTAAAAAACAACTCGCAATTTTGAAACCATTCAGTCATTATTGTTAACTTATTGGATGATCGATTGTTAAACTGAATAGTCTTGGAAACTTCAGTTAATTTAATAGCATTAAATATTTTGGGATGACAGCAAAAATGATTATTATACCCTAATTTTTCAGTGTATACTTTAACATACTCTTCCACCAATATTATATTATCTTTTTTAAGAATGATTTTAGGTTTTATTATATTTTTTATTTCTGATGATGAGTTGATAGTATTTAGGGTTAAAGAAATTCCTATTGTGCAATTTGCAATACCATAGTATTTGCAAACTATATCCACATTCTCAAATCTAATTCTATTTTTTCCTTTTTTAGAATATTCATTCAAAAGGTATCCTAATAAAGTTCCTAACAACGTTCCTGCAACTCCAATTAATGCATCTACAGCCATACTTCCCCCTCATTATATAAAAATTTTTTTTATTTACTCCATAATCATAAGTTTAGATATTTTAGTCATTTTTATTCATGTGGAAATAATCATCAACTTTAATATTCCTGATTATTCTACCACTACATATTCAGAAATTGAATACTTTTTATACTTTCTCTCTATATATTCACTTAAACTTTCTCTAAAATAAGACATCATTATACCTCTGTTAGGTATCTCTGATAGTGCATCTGCAATTATACTTCTTGTATCATTATTTAGTCTAGTAAAAGTACCCCAATCTAATGACAATTCATTTATCACTTCTATTGAATATCTACACAAATAAAAAGTATCATCATCTTTAAGTAAAATACTTCCTCTTCCCATAGGGCCTCTTTCTCTCAACTCATCTATTTCTCTACAATCTAAAACTTTAACAATTCCATATTCTTCAAGCAAATCTTCCCAAGTTAAAATGCTCGTTTTTATTGAATTAAAATCTATAATTCTTAATGCTTGGATAAATTCAAACAATCTTCTATATTTTACAACTCCCATAGCTACTTCTTTTTGATTGTTTGAGCCTATCGAAGTAAGTATTGCAGTCTTTAAATCTTCAAATTGATTAGTTAAGTTTTCTATTTTTTTTCCCTGTATATAATTATACCTTTGTTCACTTAATAACCTTTGGAAATAACTTGACCACTGTTTTTTTAACACACTTTCAATATCATCAATTTTATTAAACGTAAATATATTATTTCCCTTAGATCTTAATCTAACAAAATTAATAAATTCAAATATATATTCTGCTGTATCTTGCTTCTCAATTGAAGGGAAATCAATTTGTTTAATTATAGCTTTACTTTTATTTTTTTGATATAACTGATGATCATGCCAAACCTTCTGCTCTATAAATGTATAGACAGGTATAGACTGCTCTATTGCTTTCAATACTTCTAATTGAGTAATAGAAACTTTATCCTGGTTTTTTAACATCTCCACATTAATATCATTTTTTTCTATTCCCTCAAAATTTATTTTATCTATTGCCTCAGGAACAGCCTGTCCCCCAAACCGTGACCCTATTATCAATACCAAAATATCACAATTTGAAACTTCATCCACACAACTAGTATGTGTATGAGTTCTCGGATCATATAAAATATCATTAAAATCGCTCATCATAGGTTCATACCCTAATGAGTTTAAAAAAACTCTTAACTGTGACCTTAAAATATTTAAATCGTAACAAGTTGATGACACAAAAACTCTTATACCAGCCAAAAAATCACCCTACCACTTTGTTTATTTTCGATAATTATTATATCATTATTTTTCAATAAATAACATATTATACAAAATTTTTTCTTTTATCTCATAATATTATACGATTTTTATTGTAAACCCTGATATTAGCAACACCTATTATACGCTATTCTATTCTACATAAATCGCCTTAACTGGTAAATATAAATAATTAGGTATATTTCTTCACTTACTTATGATATGGTTCTCCGTATTACTTGCAAGTGCGGTTTTTAACTTTATTCATACTTAAACTTAAAGCTTCATACCTTCTTTTTGACGTCTTTGAGCATTAAGAATCATCTCTCTATTTTCTTCTGATAAATCTATTCTAACAACCTCAAAATCATAATATTTAACAGCAAACGCCTTCCAAGAAGAGCCAGTAAGATATCGTTCAGCATCCTCTCCACATATAGCAAGATATTTCTTATACGGAATCTTTAAAATATTCTCAGCTAGATTTAGTTTTAGTATATCATTTGCAAGTTTTTCTTGATGTGCTGGTGCTAGTTTTCCTATTCTAGCAAATACCTCTACCATAATTTTATACTCATCACTGTATCCATCTATTTCTACACTAACTACGTTATCTAGCTTAATCTTCTTAGTCTTAAGTGCCCCACTTGGAATACCTATATAAGCCTCTAACCCCTCTAAAA
The DNA here is from genome assembly GCF_001047375.1 of Clostridium cylindrosporum DSM 605. Classification (NCBI taxonomy): domain Bacteria; kingdom Bacillati; phylum Bacillota; class Clostridia; order Eubacteriales; family Clostridiaceae; genus Clostridium; species Clostridium cylindrosporum. The sequence goes on along the minus strand of NZ_LFVU01000026.1, from coordinate 158,762 downwards.
TTAGTTTTTCAGCTATCCTTTGTTCCTTACTATCTGAAAGATGTGCCATAGTAACCTCCTCTAAAAATAAAAAAACTCTTACCTACATTTTCAAGGTAAGAGTTTTCAATATTATAATATATATTTCAAAATAGTATTTATTACTTCAACATTATTTGGCTAATATCGTCATATACTATTTTTTTCATTTATACTATGTTGTTGGCGATTTATGTTATAATAAATTTAAGATTTCATTTCCAAATGTTTCTATAATATGGCATATGAATTATTTATAAACTAACCGATAAATAGTAATTTGACGATTTGAACAAGTCTCATTATAGTAATAAAGGGAAGTTGCTTGTGTTTAGATTATGACTATAAAGCGAAGAAAAAATAAATATGAGGAGAACTATTATGATTTACAGAACAAGAACTTACATTGCTGCTGATTGGACTGACGACAAGGACGCTGTTGACCAGTTAATGAAATGGAACAGTAGTAAACATTGGGGACTGACTTTCGGTGATGCTCACGAATTAAGTCAGTGTTTAAGTGATGACACAAATAACTGTAACATTAAAAAGAACTGTTCACAAAACTTTGACCATTCTAAATTTTTTGTACTTATCGTTGGTGATAAAACAAAAAGTTTACGTAGTGGTTACTGTATGTATTGTAAAGCATATAGCTATTGCCAGTATACATACAAAACCAATAAGTCGTATGTTGAGTATGAGTGCGATTATGCTGTAAGAAATAATCTACCGATTATTGTTCTTTATAATTCGACAACAATTGACAAAAGCAAGTGTATCGATTCGGTTGTTAAAGTTGCAAAGGCTCACGCAAAAATGGTTATGTATGGTACAGACAACAAACTTTATTGGGATTATCAAAGCGTAAAAGACGCATTTGATAAGTTGGCTATGCCTATATGATGAGTTACATAAAGTATGCTTGTTCACAATATTTTACTTGGCTTGGATATATCGCTACTATAATAGGGTTAGTGGCGGTTGTTCCATTTGACGAAAAATATAACTATATTGCTCTGTTAATAGTTATTGCTTTTTTTGCATTAGCGTTTATAATTCCATTTATTATAGCTATGGTAAGACGTAACTTCAAGCTAATAACGGTTGGAAAATCCGACATATCGTTTGAATTTGGGGATTTATTTGAAGAAAAATGTTTTGTCATCACAACAAACCGCCATTATGATGTGAACCCAACTGGTGAATGGATAGCTCCTGATTCGTTGTTAGGAATTTATGTAAATAGATATTTTCTTAACGATACTGAACGGCTTGAATCTTTAATTTCCGCAGAATTAGGAAGCAGTGTTGCACCGCATGAGTACGGAAAAACAATTAAGATACAGCATGATGATAAGAAAGTTTATTTATTAGTTTTTACTGATAGAAAAAAGACAAAGCAACCAAAAGATTTCTATGAGAAGTCATTACAAGGTTTGTTTGAAACCATTGTTAATGAAAATCATGGTGAAACAATCGCTGTCCCATTAATAGGAGATAACAACAATCTTAGTGATTCGGGATTTGACAGTTCAGCAATGACATTTAAGTGTTTAATGGCTATGATAAACAGTTTTGATACTCGTCATCAAAGGTCAGGAATCAAATTGAAGATTGTTGCTTTACCTAAAAAACGTGCTGAGTTAATAAAAGTAGTTCATTCTTACTCTAAAAGTTAATCGCTTTCCAATTTCTTTTATCCATATAAAGTTGCATAATCTCGATTGATGTACTTCCCATTATATTAATCTTATTTTAAAAATATCGGCTATATTAATATTATTTTGAATTCCAAACTCTGCAATACTTTTTCAAAAAAATCTCCGTTACTTATGGTACGGTTCACCCTTCATAATCCTGAACGCCCTATATATCTGTTCCAGTAACATTATCCTAAAAAGCTGATGAGGGAAAGTCATCTTTGAGAAAGCCATCTTATAATCTGCCCTCTTCAGCGTCTCTGCACTTATTCCAAGGGATCCCCCTATAATAAACACTATACTGCTTTTCCCCTCTATACCTAGAGTCTCTATTTTCTCCGAGAACTCCTCTGAAGTCAGGTGCTTCCCCTTAAGATCTAGAGCTATCACATAATCACTATCCTTTATATGTCCCCTTATCTTAACACCTTCTTTTTCCTTTATTGCATCCTCTTCCTTCTCAGATGCATTGTCAGGTGTTTTCTCGTCTTGAAGTTCCACTATATCAAGCTTACAATAACGGGATAACCTTTTCGCATACTCATCTATTGCATCCCTCATAAACTTTTCTTTTATCTTTCCAACTGTAATTATCTTTATATTCATAATCTAACCTACCCTTATCTATTTTCTCCTGTTATTTTACCACATAAACAAAATTCTTAAATTATATGGAGTTTTAACTCTCTTTAATTCTTAGAGATCATTATCAATGAACTTAGGATCCCTTATCTATCACTTGTAAAAGTGAGTATACTACGGAAAATTAATTATCGGATAAGTTTTATAATATTCAGTTAATTTGTATTGAGTATTACAAATTTATTTTGTATAATGTACTCAAGGGGTGATTACTATGAAAATAAAAAATATCTTGATACCTCTAGATGAATCTGAAAAGACCCTTGAGTCAGTGAATACAGTAAAGTCACTTTTTAACCATCAAGAGGTTGTCATTCATGTTGTACACGTTGTGAATAGGTATAAGATTGCATTATCAGAACCTAGCAATCCTCACGAAGACCAATTAAAAAGTCTTAATATACTAAATAAAGCTGAAAAGATGCTTTCTGGATATAAGGTTAATAAGATTACACAGATAGCCACTGAACTATCTATTGCTATGGATATATTAAAGGTAATAAATGAAAATAATATAGACGCTGTTTTCATGACAAAAACAGGAAAAGGATTTTTTGATAAATATATTATAGGCTCTGAAACTAGTCGTCTTCTAAAAATATCTCCTGTACCTGTAATAGTAACTCCGTGACCTCTTAACTTTATATCTATACATTTTAAAAAGGCTATTGTAAAGCCCTAATCACTTTACAATAGCCTAAGCTTGTTTATGAACTCTATAAATAATAATCTTCTATTATAAATTTAACTTTTTACAATAACAAAAATTTTCTGTCAATTAGTGTTGAAAAATGCAAACTCTCATAGTATAATTAAAATCAAAAGGGGAGAATATTATGAAAATAAAAAATATTTTAATACCTTTGGATGACTCAACAAGAACTTTAGAATCAATTAATTCTGTTAAATCTCTTTTTGGTGATAAAGAAGTTGTAATTTATGTTTTACATATTATAGATGATTATAAATTTGCCCTATCAGAGTTCGGAAACTTAGACGAAGAGAAGGTTCTAAGTATGAATATATTAAATAAGGCTGAGGAAATGCTTCCAAGCTATAATGTTAATAAGATTTCTAAACTTGCTACTGGCACATCTATTGCTAAGGATATAGTAGATGTAATAGATGAGAATAATATAGATGCTGTTATTATGACCAAAACAGGTAAAGGTTTCTATCATAAGTTTATCCTCGGCTCTGTGACAAGCCGCCTCCTAAAGATATCACCTGTACCTGTTACAATAATCCCATAATGCCCCATAATTATACATGTCAAAAGGCTATCTCATAGTAAATCTTTGAGATAGCCTCTACTCATTTATAGGTTATATATCATATCTTGTTTCAATCTATTAACTTCATCTATTCCCTTTAGAACCTCTACAAGCTTAAGGGCAAATTCAAATGCAGTTCCAGGCCCCTTAGATGTAATGATATCCTTATCAACTACGACGTTATCACCTTTAAGAATTGCACCTGTTAATTCTTCTTCACAGCCAGGATAGCAAACAGCCTCACGCCCCTTAAGTATTCCAAGACTTCCAAATACCATAGGCGCTGCACATATAGCTGCAACCCACTTTCCTTCACTATGATAATTCATAATTTCTTTATTGATTCCCGCGTGGCTCTTTAGGTTCTCAGTTCCAAGGCCTCCCCCTGGAAGTACTATCATATCCCCATTTGAATAATCTACTTCTTCAAATAATAAGTCAGAGGATATTGTAACTCCCCAGGCACCTGTAACTTCCTTCTTTCCCATTATAGAAACCGTCTTAACTTCTACTCCTGCTCTACGTAATATATCAACTATTGTTATAGTTTCTATTTCCTCAAGACCATTTGCTAAATGTACATATACCATTAACCTTTTCACTCCTTGTATCTAATTTGTTATACATAGGATTTTCTAAACGAATATTCCTATATGCATATTCATGCTACTTATATAGTAATTCTAACCTATCTATAGGCTTTAATCCAACCTATATCCTCTAATATTAATCTGTAATATTGCACATAATAATTTAAAAACCCCTTAAAGTTGTATTAATTATATTGATACTTAAAGTGAAATTATATTTTAATTTGTATTTCTATAGGATTTTCCATTGCTTGTACTCTTTTCGAGTAGTATAATAATTAAAAGGAGTGAATTTTATGAAAATAAAGAATATTTTAATACCTTTAGATGATTCTGAGAGAACATTAGAATCTATAAACACTACTAAAGTTCTATTTGATAAGGATAAAGCAGCTATAAAGCTTCTACATATTGTTGATAATTATGATGTTCGTGGAATAGATGCAAGAAATCCAAACACTGCAAGTGATCTAAGTAAGGATGTCCTTGATAAAGGCGAATCACTACTTAATGGATATAACGTAGAGAAAATCGCTGTTCTAGGTTCACACTCATCTGTAGTTACTGATATTCTTAAAACCATAGATTCTAATGAAGTTGATTTAGTTATTATGACTAAGACAGGAAAAGGACTTTTTGATAAGTATATTGTAGGCTCAGTAACGAGCCACATCCTTAAAAGGTCTCCTGTACCAGTTATGATTATTCCATAGATTGTGTCATATACCCTTTCTATACATATACTAAAAGAGCTGAGGAAATTCATTTTCTTCAGCTCTTTTCATTAAATATAATATTTATTTTATTTCTATTTCCTTAGTATAAAGAGTCTTATAACCTATACTTTCAAATCCACCTTTCCCATTAGACTTTAAAATTTCACGATATAATTCAACAACTAACTTTTTAGGATTTTTACCTTGTCTCATTAATGTATTTAAAGTACCTTCTTTATCCCATCCAGATGATTCAAGTGCAACTTCTTTACCATTCTCATCTTTAACTCTAAGAAAATAACTCCACGGCCTCCTATTTTTATCATGTATAGTTTCTATACTTATCTCAAATGGAGTTATAGTTACCTTCTTAATCCCAATACCATTTTTTACATGATTAACTTTTATTTCTTTCACTACTGACCTATCTACTTTAACTGGCACCTTAAAATTCCAGTTCCCCTTAAATACTTGGTCCTTATCCGTCCCTCTCCATGCAATGGATTTTAAGCCTTTAATCTTAATTTCATATTCGAATTCATTTGGAATGCTCCCTAGGTTCTTCAAGCTATATTTCTCCACTCCTACAAATGTATTCTCATCTATATATCTTCCCTCAAATCCTGAAACCCCACTATTATCAAGTTCCTTATTCGTAAAGCTTAACTTCGCAGTTGAATCATCTATAATCTGATCTCCTTCTATCTTATCAGCTATTTCCTTAGTGATATCATAATCCCCTACTGGATCATACTTATATTTTCTATATTTAAATGGCTCATTACTTTCTATCCTATATGTAACAAACAGTGATTCCCCATCACAAAAAACTTCTGAAAGAGTAACCCCTACCCCGTTATCCACTATCTTTTGATTAACTTTAGTAGCATACTTTGTATAATCACCTGAGAAGCTAACCTTATCCTGAATAGCTTCAAATACACTTCCTATTATAGGTAACTTTCTAGCTAGTGCTGGGTTTGTTATTCCAAGTGTAAATACTATTCCAATTCCGGCAGCAACCCCACTAAATACTTTCTTACACCTTCTTAATCTAACTCTTTTCTTCTCCTCGTAAGCCATGTTAATTCCATCATCTATAATCTTATCAATATTCTCAGGTACTTTAATATCATCTAGTTTAGTCATTTAAGTAATCCTCCTTTAATATATTTTTAAGATCTCTCTTAGCTCTACTTAAGTACGTCTTCACCGTGCCCTCTGGAATATCCATTATCGAGGCTATATCTAATACCTTCATATCATTAAAATACTTCATTATAATTACTGTTTTATATTTATCATTTAATAAGTCAATTGCCCTATAAAGATCAACCTTCTCCTCAACACTTACCTTAGAAGAGTCTATTAGCACACTAGAATCACCTTCAATACTAACATCTCTACCCTTTTTTCTTATATGGTCTGTTGCTGAATTTATAAGTATTCTTGTTATCCATGTTTTAAAAAACTCTGGATTTTTTAGTTTATGTATGCTCAAAAATCCTCTATAAACTGCTTCTTGAAGTACCTCAAGTGCATCCTCTTCATTCTTTAGATACAAATAAGCTATTTTATATAGATAAGCTTTCTCATTTTTGATTAAAGTTCCATATGCGTCCTTATCACCTTTAATGGCACTTTTAATAATAATTCTTTGACTATAACTCTTTATATCATTCTCCGATTCATCATAATACTCACCTATACTAACTGTATTATTCACTTTTTCCCCTCCAATGTTTTCATACTTACATATATTAGACTTTCTAAACTAAGGAAAGGTTTCAATTTTTTGCAATTGCTATAAATAAAAAAATACCTACCCTCTTCGGTAGATATCAAAATTACTATTATAACTTAATTTGGCATCTTCAATCTGTTAAAGAAAGTAATGTAGAATTCTGTGTTGATAGTATCTCTGCAGAGATGTGTTGTCTCTGGATAAAACAATAGAGCCGTGAATTAGAGATTCTTATCGATGCAAATTATTAAATACCTAGAAGACTTCGCCTAAGCAAAGCGGTTTTTTAGTTAGTCGCACTTGGTATTTAATAATTTGCATTGATTAGAAGATCTGTGAAATGGACTCGTCGTTTTAGCTAGAGACAACACATCCTTGCAGTACCACTAGCCTACATCTAAATACATACTGTTACATATCTTTTAAACTTACCCTTAGATATAGTGCATCTATCTACTATTTCGAATCCTGCCCCTTCAATTATGCTATCCATTTCTTCATATGTTACTAGCACGAGCTTTTCTGCAATCTCCCTAGATTTATAGATTAAACCTTCCTGCTCCTTTAGGGTTATCGGGTTAAATAGTCCATATGGAAGGTCTATGATACATGCATCGTACTTCTCCTTAACCTTGTGCATATCCATTATGGTTACTACATCTTTATAGTCAAAGAATAGAAGATTTCTCTTAGCATTGTCTCCTATCATAGGATTTATCTCATAGCCTACTATGTTATACCCTAGAGACAACCCTTCCATAAGTACTGTTCCGATACCACAGCAAGGGTCAACTATTCTTGGATTTTCCATATCCCCTACTGCTATGTTGATGATAGATCTTGCTACCTTAAAGTTAAGTCCATTTGAGTAGGTATAAGGCTTTTTATCATGTATATGCCACTCATTATCATGCTTCATATACTCACCAAATACCCATGTATCTCCTATAGTCGTTATACCGAACTCTATTTTAGGGTTATATATATCCGCCTCTCCATTTATAGATAGTCCAACTTCCTTAATAACTCTAAGTCTTTCACTATACTCTAAAGTACTTTCTTCATTTTTCACATAGTTAACCTTAAAGTCTTCATAGCTTAGGTTATCCGCTTTTATGAGGTTTATTATATTCTCAAGGCTTTCCCCTTCATATATAAATGATAATCTTTCCTTGATAAATGGACTTCTTGATGGATCTATTAATCTTTCAGATATTATTAATTTTCCCTGAACTTCCACTTGAAAAATAGACTTCATCTCAAGTCTACATAGACTTTCCTCATCACTAGTATAGTTGATTGTATATAGGTATTTTTCTTCCCTTAAGTTACTCACTTTACCACATCCTTGTATGCTTGATTTTATTATTAATGGGAGGTTAAAGTCAATATTGACTACTACTGATTACAGAAAAAAGCCCTATATAGGGTTTCCCTTACATAGAGCCTTTGAATTAGACCTTCACCGCACTATGTGCTGCTAGGTACTCATCATAAAGATCATTTACTAGTATTCTATTTTTCACTATATAGTCCTTTATCTTCTCTTGACTTCTTTCATTCTCTGTATCGATTATAATAAATATCTTATCCTCAAGTAAACTAGTCTGCATTATTAGGTTTCTCATGTTTTGAATGTTACCCTTGCCCTCATGTGCTAGTGATATCTCCATCTTAATCCTATCAAGTATCTCACTATATATATGAAGAAGGTCGCTTAATGCATCCTCTACTCTATATGGAAGTATTAATCTATTAGCTATAAGTGCAATTAAAACTCCTATAAGAACGTACACTATCCTCTCAGTAGCAAGTGCCCCAATGTCTCCAGTTATTGCAGCAACCCCTAGTGCTGATATTGTTATAAATATCATCTGCTTATCATATCCAGATTTATCTAGGAAGGAGTTAATATACCCTACAAGTAAAACAATAACTGACCTTAGTGTAAAATCCTTAACCAGCGAGAATAGTATGATAAATACTATTACTCCAACTAGGGTTCCCTTTATTCTGTGCCATGTTTTGATTTCTGTATCCTGCATATATGGTTGAATTAGAGCAAATAGTGTAAATACAAGCCACCTTCCCTCAGGTAGGTTAAAGTACTTAACTATAAAGTAACCTAGGGTAACAACTACTGCACTTCTTAATGCATAGGATAACTTAACCGACTTTAGATGAAAGTTCTTCCTCATAACATAACCAGCTCTAAAGACCTTTGGTATATCTGTTTTTCTAATTATCTTTCTATATTCCTCACCACTTAAGTTTATCACCTCTTCTAGGTTATGCCTTATAAAGTCCATAATCTCTAGAATTTGCTCTAGATGATTCTTTGATATGGCGTTTAACTTATCATCTCCATCACCTTTGTCAGGAATAGCATAGGTACTTATAAATGCATTTATTTTCTCTATCTCCTGATGGGTTACTTCCTTATCCTCTATACAAATATCTAGCTGACTTACAATCTCCATAACACTAGTTAAAAGTTGTCTATCCTTTAGTGTAATGTTTAATGGCTTATTAATAATCCCAGAGTTAATCCTATCTACAAGTATGTTGATTCTCTCAAGTGCTATTGATATATTAAGGTTAATCTTTCCCTCTAGTGTAGTGTGAAAGTAAGCCTCTCTACTATCTAAGATAGCCTTTCTAAGTTCCTTAATATAAAGGATTATGTCCATATCATGTTGATGTTTGTACTTTTTCTTTATTATAAGGTCTATCTTCTCACTTAGCCCCTTTGTAATCCTTGGCAAAGTGGCCTTTGATACCTTTTTAAGCTTGTTTCTATTAAAGATTAGTTGAGCTAATATAATAATCACTGCACCAACAGCTAGTGATAAAACCCTTAATGGAAGTCTATCTATAGTAACAGGATAGTAAAGCATGAAAAGATACTGAAGCCCAAATGCTATATACATAGGCGCCTTAACGTTGTATGTAAACATGAACCCAGTTATAAACATAGCTACAAATGTAGCAGGTATGCCTATCCATATATTAACCTGGGATATATATGCCAGCATCCCTTGGGATATATTAATAACTAGAAAAACTAGAAAAAATCTTCCTAAATTATGTGTAAGGTCTCTTTGTAAAAACATAAGAGTTGCAGTAACTACAGTAACTCCTACTAAAGTATTATCTTTACTGAATATAGACATGAAAATAGTTATGAATCCAACTATACATATGAATAATATAGTCTTAGATATTATGGTTTTCCTATTCAACTTATCTTCCCCCTTTCAATCTTCTTTTCAAGGAATGATCCTTAATCATGTACACAATTGAATTTAGGTATAGGAACAATACTATCCTGTTTCAAATGTAAAATCAACTCTAAGTTCATTTTGATATAATCATATTTTTCCTATATTTTTATAATATATGCCCTTGTGTTTATTTTTTTCCACTAGTAAAACTTTTTTCTAATATAAGAAATTAGGCTATAATTATAGTAGCTTATGTTTGTCCGATAGCTTAGCTTAGCTAAGCTCCTGGATAACGACTTCTAAGAATCAGTGGGAGTTAAAGGAATACTGATTCAAGAATTCTGTTTATGTGGAGGTTATTATGGGACTTAATATAATTTGTGTAGGAATTGGGGGATGTATAGGTGCTATTCTTAGATATCTTATATCACTTAATTCAGCTAAACTATTTGGAGCATCATTTCCCTTTGGAACCCTTATAGTTAATGTTCTTGGAGGGTTTTTAATTGGAGCTATTATGGAGTTTAGTGATGCTAGAGATATGTCACCTTTACTTAGAACATTTTTAACTACTGGAATTATGGGTGGCCTTACTACATTTTCTACATTTAGTCTTGAGACAATTAATTTATTCTCAAGTTCTAACTATATGCTAGGAGGACTTAATATAATACTTAATGTTTCACTAAGTTTAATCGGTGTCTTTCTTGGTAGAGTTCTTATACGTACTATATTTATTTAGATCTATTTACTTGAAAAAAGGCTATATAAATCCAACACCTACAGTTCGATTTATATAGCCTTTATATTGCCATTTTTATATCCTTAACCTATGCTAATGCCTAAGCCTTGTTCTTATTCTTGAAGCATTCTATTTTCTCAATGAATTTACTTTTCTCCTCTGCATTTTTGAACTCTCTGATTGGAACAATATGTGCAGACACAGAATCTATATATATGAAGATATGGCTCTTAGTTTCCACTACATCTCCTACTGAACTCCAGTCTGTCTTTGACTCGTTATGTTCACTACTACCTATAATTCCATCATCATTTAGTATTAATCTACGGCTCCCTAAAAACTCTGCACTTTTACCCTCATCTATCATTTCAGAAATTTTCTTTGCCATGATCCTTTTCAAAAGTCTTGGATAGAAATTAGCCCATAGAAGATAGCCTAGCAGTGCTGCAATAATCCAATAAAGTAAAGGTACATTACTCATGCTTGCAATAATAAATGGTACAACAAAAAAGATTAAAGGGAGAATATATCTTTGTATAAACAATACCTTCTTAAATGTACTAGAATAACTCATATGAAAAATATTAAAGTCTATAAAGTCTTGTTTAGTTAATTCATAGTTGATATCCATAGAAACACTCCTTTTTCATATTACTATATCATTACTATATTGCACTCTATTTTAGAATATAATTCTCTTAATTTAGCACTGATAAAAATAATACTTAAAATATATTATGCCTCAGATTTATTCTTATTAATGAAATAGTTTATTTTATCAATAAATTCATTCTTTTCCCCTACACTATTAAATCCTCTAACTGGAACAATATATGCGGAAACACCACTTATATATATAAATATATGATTCTTAGTTTCTGCTACATTTTCAACTGCACTCCAATTTGTTTTTGATTCGCTATGTTCACCTTTACCTTCAATTCCGTTATCATTTAGTGTTAAACTACCATGTCCTATTATCCCTACATTATTACCCTCATCTATCATTTTCGAAGTTCGTTTTGACACGACACCTTTTATATATCTAGGATAAAAACTTACCCAACCTATATATATTGCTACAAATCCAATAAGCCAATACCATAAAGGTATAGTACTAAAATCTGCAAAAACAAATGGTACAACTAGAAAAATCAATGAGACGATATACCTTTGTATAAATAATGACTTTCTAATGCTATCAGAATAGCTTAAGTGAAAAATATTAAAGTCTATATAATCTTGTTTAGTTAATTCAAATTTAATATTCATAAAATCCTCCCCTTTATATAATTACATTTACTATATCATACTGAACTACAACAAGTAACTCCAATAATTCTAGGCTAAAAAAATCAAGGCCATCTATACCCATAGTATAAATGGCCTCTTTATTTCATATTTTATTAAGCTTAATTTATATTCGCTAATGTGAATTCTAAAGTTTCACCTTAGCTATGCTTTTTAAGTGTTACATCTATATCTCGAGTAGCTCCCTTAGAATCCTGAACCTTTACCTTTACAGTTTCTCCAGGTTTTCTTAGGTATAGTGCTTCTCTAAAATCCATCATTGTGTTTGTTGGCTTTCCATCAACTTGCAGGATAATATCTTTTTCTCTAATTCCGGCAAGTGCCGCAGGTCCTACTCTATCTAACTTAGCTACATATACCCCTGCCTTTACATCTAGTCCATAATATCCTGAAATCTCCTTATCGAAGCCTGTTATACCAATGTATGGAGCTTCAAACTTTCCAGTTGCTATTATGCTTTCTAAGACAGGTTTGATTATGTTGATAGGTACTGCAAATCCTATACCCTCCGCAGTTGAGACCTTAGCTGTATTCACACCTATAACTTCTCCCTTAATGTTAAGAAGTGGTCCACCACTGTTACCTGGGTTAATTGAGGCGTCTGTTTGGATTAAGTCTTCCATAAAAACTCCTCTTTCAATCTCAAGGGTTCTGTTAATCGCACTAACTATTCCTGAAGTAACTGTTCTTTGGAATGTTAGTCCTAGTGGATTCCCTATGGCTATAGCAGGTTCTCCTACTGTTATAACACTAGAGTCTCCCATCTTTGCAGGTGAAAGTCCTGTAGTCTCTACCTTAATAACAGATAAATCAAGTGCAGGGTCTGACCATACTGGAGTTGCCTTATGCTCCTTACCATCTGAAGTCATAACAGTTATTGAACTTGCACTCATATTAGCTACGTGATTGTTAGTTAATATGTATCCAGATGCATCTACTATTATTCCTGAACCTACCCCCTGAGTCTTCTTGGTCTGGTCATAAAGGTTTCTTTCTAGCTTAGTTGTAACAACCCCTACAACAGATGGACTAACAGCAGCAGCTGCGGTTGATACATCCGTTGTAATGCTTACCTTTTCACTTCTTCCTTCAACTTTTTGCACCTGTGTAGTTGTTGGTGTTTGGACTGGTGCAGAGGATGATGGAAAAAGCCCCGCTGGAGCAAATAAAAGTACTGTAAAAGCTCCTACTACTGCTCCTACTACTCCAACGACGAAGTATCCAAAGAAAGACCTTTGTCTTCCTCCTTTAAATTCTTTAAAATCCATCTCTACCTCCTAAATGCAATAAATTTTAGTTGGTTCATCCCTTGTTGCAACATCTAGAGTAAAGTCCTTGCCTGGGTTCACTCCCTCCATCTTAAGAACAGATGTTACGGTTTCGTGTGCTAAACATGGGTAGTTATTTGTGTCACTTAAATGACCTAGTAATATATTCTTTATCTTACTACTCAATACCTCTAATATCGCCTTACCTGCGTTTTCATTTGATAGGTGACCTCTATCACTTAGAACTCTTCTTTTTAATTCGTAAGGATATGGCCCTACCTTTAGCATATCAACATCATGGTTAGACTCAAGTAACATAAGGTCAGAATCCTTCATATTCCATCTAATAGCATCTGTAACATAGCCTATATCAGTGGCTATAGTTATTTTCTTATTCCCCTTGATGAAACTATATCCACAGGGTTCAACTGCATCATGTGGAATAGGAAATGGATTAACTACTATATCTCCTATCTCAAATGATTTATAACTTCCGAAAACCTTAATGTTCTCATCACTTATCTTCCCTAGAGATGGATACATCGCCTTCCATGTATTAGTATTAGCAAAAATCGGTATATTAAACCTTCTTGATAAAATTCCTACTCCCTTAGTATGGTCTGAATGTTCATGGGTTACCACTATCCCCTTTATTTCATTTGGATTTATATCTCTATCCTTTAAAGCGGATTCTATTCTCTTTCCTGAAAGTCCTGCATCTATAAGTATCTTAGTATTTTCACTAGCTACATATAGGCAATTTCCGCTACTTCCACTATATAATGAACAAAACTGCATTAGTCTTTTTCCCCTTTCTATGTCTCTCTATTATAAAAAATAAGTTTTTTATAACAGTACACTATAGAATATATTATAGCATGTCCTATTAAAGTAAAAGAGTATTTAGATGTAAGTTGAAGTAATTTTTCACAGCACTTATAATTAGTATATATTTAGTATAATTTACTTAAAATAATACATAATAAAATGCCCTTAAACCCCGTAAAAAAGACCTTTTTACATATAACACTTATTTATAGGAGGATCAATAATGACTATATATGATGAAGCTTTAAAATTTCATGAAGAAAGCAAAGGAAAGCTAGAGGTTGCAATTAGAGTTCCAGTTAACTCAGCTGAAGACCTATCACTTGCATACACACCGGGAGTTGCTCAGCCTTGTCTTGAGATAGAAAAGGACCCAGCACTTGCTTACAAGTACACTAGAAAGTGGAACACTATTGCTGTTGTTTCTGATGGTACAGCGGTTCTAGGACTTGGGGATATAGGAGCTCTTGCATCACTTCCAGTTATGGAGGGAAAATCTATCCTATTTAAAAAGTTTGGAGATGTAGATGCATTCCCTATACTACTAGACACTAAGACAGTTAATGAAATAGTAGATACTCTAGTTAAGATAGCACCATCATTTGGTGGAATTAACCTTGAGGATATATCAGCTCCAAGATGTTTTGAAATCGAAAAGAAACTTAAAGAAAAGCTAGATATTCCTGTTTTCCACGATGACCAACATGGAACTGCAATTGTTGTACTTGCAGCATTACTTAACGCACTAAAAATCGTTAACAAGAACATAGCTGACCTAAAGATAGTAGTAAACGGTGCAGGTGCAGCTGGTGTTTCTATAACTAAGCTTCTTCTATCTTCAGGTGCTAAGAATATAATTATGTGTGATAGAACAGGTGCTATAAGCACAAAGAGAAACCTTACTGGCTATAAGGAAGAAATCTCAACTATCACTAACCCAAATGGTGAGGATGGAGTGCTTTCAGATGTTATTAAAAATGCAGATGTATTTATCGGAGTATCAGCACCTGGAACACTAACTAAGGATATGGTAAAGACAATGAATTCTGATGCTATAATCTTTGCTATGGCAAACCCTGTTCCAGAAATCTTCCCAGATGAAGCAAAGGAAGCTGGAGCTAAAATAGTTGGTACAGGACGTTCAGACTACCCTAATCAAATCAACAATGTACTTGCATTCCCAGGGGTATTTAGAGGAGCACTAGATGCAGTGGCATCAGACATTAATGAGGAAATGAAGGTAGCTGCAGCTATTGCAATTGCCGAATCAGTAACAGAAAGTGAATTAAATGAGGACTACATAATTCCTAAGGCATTTGATATAACTGTTCAAAAGAAGGTTGCTGAGTATGTACATAAGGCTGCTATAGATAGCGGTGTTTCAAGACTAAAATAACTAAAACTTAATACTAAGACAATACTGAAACTCTTCTTAATTGGATATAATTACTCTTAAGAAGAGTTTTTATTTAGGAGGGTTTTATGGAGAGTATCAAAAAATGGGACGACAAATACCGAAATAAAGGGGATAACTTAAAAGAACCTGAGGGTTTTGTTGTGGATAATGTTGATAACTTATTAAAGGGTTCACTTCTTGACCTTGCTTCAGGTGATGGTCGAAACTCTATATTTCTTGCTAAAAAAGGATTTGATGTTACCGCTGCGGACTTTTCTATTGAGGCCCTTAAACGCCTTGAAAGATTCTCCAAAAGTGAAAATGCATCTCTAAAAACAGCACTACTTGATCTATCATTAAAGGAGAACCTACTTTTCCTTGGTAAATTTGATAATATACTAATAAGTAAATATAAAATAGATGATTTTCTAATACCTACAATTGAGGGAATGCTAAATCCAGGTGGAAGGCTTATTTATTGCACCTTTAATATGAATCATCATAGAGAAAATGGATTTAATAAGGAGTACTGCCTTGAGGAAAATGAGTTAAAGAACAAGGTATCACTTTCTCTCCTAAAGTACGAAAGTTTAGAGTCTAAAGACAACTATATAGATGGATATATATTTATAAAGTAGACAAATCCTCCTAGGAACCTTTTCTTAGGAGGACTTTCATATGTATTTAGAGTATAACCAATATTGACAAGTATTTCATATTATGATAATTTGTATTTATAAATAATAATTATCATTTATCTTATACATAAGAAATAAAAAACAAAGGGGTATTATTTATGAAATCACTAAAAGGGACAAAAACAGCTGAGAACCTAATGAAGTCATTTGCAGGAGAGTCACAGGCTAGAAACAGATACACATTCTTCGCCAAGGCAGCAAAAAAAGATGGCTATATAGAGGCTTCAAACCTATTTAATGAAGTAGCAGATCAAGAATCTCAGCATGCTAAGACTTTTTTCCGCTATCTATCAAGAGATCTTAACGGAGAATGTCTTACTATAGAAGCTACATTCCCAGTATCTCTAAATAACTCTACTGTAGAAAATCTTAAATCAGCAGCATATGGAGAAAATGAAGAGTGGACAGACCTTTACCCAGAGTTCGCAAAAGTTGCCCGTGAAGAAGGATTTGAAGATGTTGCAACTTCATTTGAAAACATACTTGTAGCAGAAAGATTCCATGAGGCTAGATTTAATCATATATTAAAGAACCTAGAAGCAAACACATTATTTAAAAAAAGTAGATTTGTAGATTGGAAGTGTAATAACTGTGGCTATGTTCATACAGGAGATTCAGCTCCAGAGGTTTGCCCGGCATGTGACCATCCACAGGGATATTTTCAAGTTTTCACACTTTAATTTACTTTAGTAGAAATAGATAAATCAGTAACTTTTACCTACTGACTAGATGTTGTTCCCTTATTAATCTTTTTAATGTAATATATAGTAAAAGTTAAATATAGGAGGGATGATTATGAGTTTTTTCTCATCTTCAAGCAATAAGCATCATAAGCACAAACATCATGGAAGTAAGCACTATAAGAAAACAGGCTTTTTAGATAAATTATTTAATGCATTCCTATCTAAATCTCATTCTGGTAAGAAAAGACACAATGTATTTACAAGCTTTTCAAGTAGTGATTACCACAGAAAACACCATAGAAAGAAATATAGTTCATGGTCCTAGAGTTTCCCTTTTTTAGGAAACTTCTTAAAAAGGACTCCATTATAAACGGCTATAAAATACTAGACTTTATAGGGGAAGGCCGCTTCGGAAGATGTTATCTCGTAGAAAAGGACTCTAGAAAGTACATCTTAAAGGAACTTAAAAGAAAATATCTTAAGAAAAAACCAAACACTGTTCCCCATGAGAGAGAGATTCTTATGAGTCTTGGTCATCCAAACATACCTAAGTTAGTTGACTTTATCAAAAGTCCAAAAATTTATGGATATATACTTGAGTATATAGAGGGAAAAACCGCTGAGGATATTATTTTTGGTGACAATCAAAAATTTTCCTACAGTGAAATCTATAACATTGGCTTAAAGCTACTATCAATACTTGAGTATGTTCATGGTAAAAACATTGTTCATAGAGATATTAGAATACCTAATGTTATCATAAACGGTGAGGATGTATATCTTATTGACTTTGGTCTAGCTAGATATCAAAGTAATAGATATCACTTTTCAGATGACTTTTCAAGAATAGGTGATTTTCTTCTATATCTATACTATTCAAACTACGAAGTAACCTCTAAAAAAAGTCAGCCTTGGTATAATGAGTTGTCTCTTAATGAGGATGAAATGATATTTCTTAAGAAGCTTATGGGGTTTTTACCAACATACGAAGATATAAGTTCTGTGAAAAACGACTTTATACATATATATAAAAATAAAAGTGGCTATGCCAAGGTTAATCCCTAGCATAGCCCTCTTATTATCTTCATTTTAAGTGTATTTTAAATCCAGCCTATGTAATAAGAAAAAAGTTTACTCTTCTATTCTTCTTATAGATGCACCAAGTGCTGTAAATTTATCTTCTATCTTTTCATATCCTCTATCAACATGAACAAGATTAGTTACCCTAGTTGTCCCCTTAGCTACAAGTCCTGCTATAACCATTGCTGCACCTGCTCTAAGGTCAGTGGCTTCAACCTCTGTTCCTGAAAGAGTTTCTACTCCCTCAAGTATTGCAATTTTGCCTTCAACCTTACCGCTTGCTCCCATTTTCTTAAGCTCATCAATGTGCTTAAATCTACCTTCCCATATACTTTCATTAATCATACTTCTTCCCTCTGATATAGCAAGAAGTGTAGACATTGGTTGTTGTAGGTCTGTTGGGAATCCTGGATATGGAAGTGTCTTAAGGTTTATTCCCTTAGGTCTTTCATTTGTATATACTCTTAGAGAATCTTCGCCTTCCTCAACAGATATACCCATTTCAAGAAGCTTTGCTGTTATTGATTCTAAGTGTTTAGGTATAACGTTTAATAGTGTTACGTCTCCCCTTGTTGCAGCAGCTGCTATCATGAATGTTCCTGCTTCAATTTGGTCTGGTATAACTGAATAATCATTTGCTACCATTTCAGTTACCCCTTTAACCTTAATTACATCTGTTCCTGCACCTTTAATGTTTGCTCCCATTGAATTTAGGAAATTAGCAACATCAACTATATGTGGTTCCTTTGCAGCATTTTCTATTATAGTTGTACCTTCCGCTCTTGTTGCTGCAAGCATAATATTTATAGTAGCCCCTACAGATACTACATCTAGATAAACATTGGCACCTTTTAGCCCATTTTCTGTATAAGCCTTTATTACCCCATGTTCTATACTAACCTTTGCACCCATAGCTTCGAAGCCCTTGATGTGTTGGTCAATAGGTCTAACCCCTATATTACAACCACCTGGAAAAACAACTTCTGCTTTACCGAATTTAGCAAGTAATGCTCCTATTAAGTAATATGAAGCTCTCATTCTCTTAACTTCGTCTCTAAGTGCAAGGTGGGATGTTATTCCTGTTGGATCTATTTTCATGGCCCCGTCAAGTTTCTCAACAGTAGCTCCAAGATTTCTTATTATATGCTCTAAGCAATTTGTATCCTCTATGTCAGGTAAATTATCTATAGTACAAACTCCGTGATCAGCAAGGATAGCAGCAGGTAGTATTGCAACAGCAGCATTTTTAGCTCCACTTATCTTAACCTTACCACTAAGCTTCTTTCCACCTTCTATAAGTAATTTTTCCATTATTGCACCCATCCTTTTCTATTTTAACCTATGTGTTATAGACATAATTTCAGCATTATATAACTATACTTTGTTATTATACCATTGAATGCATATTTTTGTAACGGTTTATTTATACTTTTTAAGTTACATATATTAACAACTTATTATTACTTTATAATAGGAATTTTTAATAAAAGGTATTGAAAAAACTTATAATATAGGTGATAATGAATGTGGGGTGATTACATGGATTTTAAACAAATAGAAGCCTTTGTGAACGTTGCAAAATATAAGAGTTTCTCAAAAGCCGCAGATGCTATATACCTTTCACAACCAACTATAAGTGCCCACATCGCATCACTTGAACAGGAACTGGGTATTACTTTATTTGATAGAAATGGAAAGGATATAAGACTTACACATGGCGGATCACTATTCTTAGAGTACGCTATCAATCTTATCAATATCAGAAATACAGCAATAACTAACCTTGCAGACTATAACAATAAAATAGCAGGTAAACTTACTATAGCCTCAAGTACAGCCCCATGTAGATTTATTCTACCAAAGCTTGTTACTGTATTTAAAAGTTTATATGATGATGTAACATTTGATATCAAGGAACAAAGTACTAAGGATGTTGTTGATATGATTATCGGTGGGGAATCTGAAATAGGTATAGTAGGAGAAATCCTAAAGGATAGTAGACTAAAGTATTTAAAAATATCTGATGATAATCTTGTACTTGTAAGTAATAAAAAGAATCTACCAGAGGAACTTGAACTTGAGGATATATTCAATGAGTGCTTTATACTTAGAGAAAAAGGCTCAGCAACAAGACGTACCTTTGAGGATGCACTAGAAGCACAAGGCTTCCCTCCATCAAAGCTTAAAATATTTGCTGAAGTAAGTTCACTGGAGGCTGTTCTTCAGTTCGTAAAAAATGGAACTGGTGTATCTGTAGTATCTGAACTCGCATGTGAGGACTACATAAAATCTGGACTTATAAGAAAACATATAGTTAAAGGCTTAAATATTTCAAGAGAAATATTCGCTGTTATTCATACAAAAAGAACTTTATCACCAGCTTCAAAGGCATTTTATAAAAACATAACTGGAACAGATAATTAGAAACTTCAAGACGTGTCTTGGAGTTTTCTTTTATTATATTACTTTTTCTCTTAAATTATTCACACTATTTAAGGTAAATGAAAAATTTTTCACTTTTATCATACTCTGAATTATGTTCATTAAGTAACATAATTCTTCTCTCAGCATATAATGTATATTGCATCAATTATATAGGTGGTATCTATGTGGCCCTTTAATCGAAAGAAGAAATTAGACCCTTATCTTAAGTCATTATCTAAGCTTACAACCAGGACTAAATTGCCTGTTCTTATATCATATAAAGGTGATACAAAAACTGTCAAAAATAAAATTAAATACACAGGGGCAGGTATTACACATGAATATGTCTTAACTCAAACACTTGCTGCAAGCATTCCACTAAGCTCAATAGAAAAAATTTCATCTATGCCAGAGGTTAGATCACTTTATTATGACCATAAAGCGTCTCTATGTATTCATAGAGCAACAAAGTCACTTTCTATAGATTTAAGCAAAGGCTTCAATCTAACAGGGAGAGATGTAACCATTGGAATCGTTGATAGTGGTATCTTTCCCCATAAAGGCCTAACCTTAAAACCAAATACTATAAAGTATTTTAAAGATATAATAAATGGAGATTCAAAGCCCTATGACGATAATGGTCATGGAACATATTTAAGTGGAATTATAGCATCTAACTTCGACTATGCACTTGGAATAGCCCCTGACTGTTCACTTTCAGTTGCAAAGGCATTTGATAAAACAGGCTATGGAAGCCTTTCAAATATCCTAAAAGCTGTAGAAGATATTTATGCATCAACCCCAGAGGTTAAAATATTCCTACTTCCATTTGAAATAAAGGATATGCCAGACCTTAGGGCTAATCCTTTAAGAGAAACTATAGAACTGCTTCATAGCAAAAACATAGTTTTTATAGCTCCATCGGGTAATAGTGGACCTAATCCATACAGTATACACGAGCCAGCATCATATAAGGAAGTAATAACTGTAGGTGGATGTACTATAAAGGATGATAACTTTAGAATAACTGATTATTCATCAAGGGGACCCCTTAAGGTAGATTACCTAAAACCAGACGTACTTTCACTATCTGAAGGAATAATATCATTAAGGTCAGATATATTCTACACTCCAGGTGGTAAACTTATAGATAAGGAAACTATCGGCACAACATCGCTTAGTGGAACATCTGTATCATCTGCCATCATAGCTGGAGTCTGTGCCCTACTAATAGAAAAGTACGGTGACCTAACCCCTAAGGATATAAGATCAATCCTCTATTTAGGTAGTAAAAGTATCGGTGAAAATAGAAATACCCAAGGTAGAGGAATAGTAATGTTTAGTAATTTAATAAAAGATAAAAAGTAGGCTATAGATAAAAGTTTTCTCCTAAGGCAATGGGGATATAGGTAATTTAGACAACGAGACCTTGAATAGAGCTTCTAAGCTTATATATTTATGCTAAGCCAAATGCGACGCAAACTCGCTAACGCTCAAACATGCTTTCTTATTAAGCTTAGCATAAATACATAAGCAAGAAACTCTAATTCTCGGCTCTACTGTCTACATTACCTATATCCCCATTGCTTATGAAAATTTGATCTATAGATTGATTGGTTGAAGAACTTCTTTGTGATTAGGGAGTTAGTAGAGAAATCCTTTCATATGGGTAAATGTTAAGTATTGGAACTTATATTAATATTCTTGTATAATTTAATAAGGATAATCCCAACTATAATTAATTGTGATTGTCTTTATTAAATTGATATAAGGAGAATAATAATGTTAGATTTATTTAGAGCCTTTGCAACTCAAGAAGATTTCTTCTATGAAGGTGCATTTATAGGTAAGGTAAAATATCAAAGATTTCAAGAAAATACAGATAAGAAAACATATAAAGTTGAAATTGTGAAAAGTAATAGACGACTTTGTGTTGTTAGTTGTAGTGGATATATTAATAATGAACCCTCTGAGACCTTAACAGTTTATTTAATGATGAATGCAGTTGTTAAGGAACCTGTTGAAACAAAAACTGTAGAGGCCACAGGATCTTTATGGAGAAACTTTTCTAAGGAAGAGATTGCAGAGTTTAGTCATGTAACAGGTGATACAAACTCTATTCACCTAACAGACAACCCTGTTGTTCAAGGGCTATTTATATTAAAAGAACTTTGTGACACAACTAAGAGTAATGAAATAGAAGTAAAATATGTCCACCCTGTTTACGGATGCAATCAAGTGTACATAAAACAAGAAGGAAATATTATTAAAGGGTACAGCAATGATGCCCTATGCTTTGAAGCAACTTTACTATAAAGCATAAATGAAGGGAAGTCTAATCCGACTTCCCTTCTGCAGAAAAGATAATAAAAAAAAATACTTTTATTAAAAGAATTTTAATATACGAGGTAAAAATGAAGGGGAAAACAAAAATATTATTAACTACTATACCTATATGGCTTATGTCTATTGGTATTTATACTTACTTTTCAAAGTATGTAGAAATCAATCTGTTAAATGACATTTATTTTAGTACCGTTCTACCTATACTATCAGTTACTATGGCTTTAAATATAATAATGCTTGATTCCGATTATGGTAGCAATATTAATCATTTTATATTACTTACACTCCTAGTACTTTATCTTGTACAGCGTATGGAACTTCAAGAATTTAACCATGAAGTATATAAAAATGTATTTTATTTATTTAAAACATTTATTTTCCCATTAACCGGTATATTATTTCTATCTAAAATAATTTACTTAAAAGTAAAAAAGCCAAGTAATAGTTCGATGCACTAAAAATACTACTACTCAGCTTTTCTTCTAAATTAATAAAACAAAGCTTAACTAAAGTCTTCAAAAATTTTTAAAAGTATGATTTTATGCCAATAGTGTCCTATTTAGTTGAAGTATAGAGTGTGAGGCTAGAGATTCTTAACTCAATATATTACCTTAGACTTAGTCAAGTCCATATGTTTGAGCGCAGCGAGTTTATGGACTTCCTTAGTCTAAGGTAAATATATTGGGTTTAGAAGCTCTGCTAAGTATCTCGTGACTTCAACTAAATAGGACACTATTGCAACACAGCATCTTTAAACAACTACTTCTTTAAATAACTCATCGGATCTATTTGTTTTCCGTTAACTTTAACTTCAAAGTGAAGATGAGGCCCTGTTGATCTTCCTGTGTTTCCAAGCTCTGAGATTATCTCTCCCTTATCTACCTTATCTCCTTGTTTTGCGATAAGCTTACTATTATGTGCATAAAGGGTTTCATAGCCATTTATATGTTTAATAATTACGCACTTTCCATATGTACCTCTGTCACCAGAAAAGACAACTTCTCCTCCCTCTGCGGCTTTAATAGGGGTTCCTACTGGACCTGCTATGTCCACTCCTTTGTGCATTCTGTTCCATCTTTCACCATAGAAAGATGAGTATCTTCCCTTAGCTGGTACCATTAAAATAGGTACTTTGCTTTCTATTCCTTGTAGAATAACCTCGTTAACTACTTTTTTCACGGTTTTAGTACTTACTACTTCAGATTCTGTAAGTTCATCACCTTTATATGTAAGTTCTTTATTAATCTCCTTTAGCCCGTCTTGTCCCTTAGTTATTATCTTCTTCTCTCCTTTTTTAAGAGCCGCTGTCTTAATAACCTCTACCTTATGATTTATGGTGGTACTAGTTTTTACACTTCTAGTGATTGTGGTAAGAAGAGCTGTCTCAAGATATGTCTCTGCTCTCTCTTTTCTAGCCTCCATTGAATCAGGAACTTTATAATTAACTACAGGCTTTGTTCCTGTTTCAACAGCCCCTTCCTTCTCCTCTCCTAAAGCAGAAATCTCCTCCTTTAGGACATTAATATTAGTCTTAACAGTGTCTGGTAGCACCTTCATAAAAGTTTCATTTGGCATCTTAACTATAACTATCATAGCTGCTATAGTTATAAGTAAAAATGCTGTAGCTATAACCTTTGGGGCTATACTACTTCCTCTTCTAGATGCTTTACCTCTTCTCATAGAACACACTACCTTTCGTAAAAATTGATTTTTAGTCACAAAAGTAGTGTTCCCATATAATAGATGATTATTATAAATTTTTATAGTTTTAATTAAATTATACTTTTAAGATTTTTAAGACAAACCGAAAGCTTTGTCACTGATTATGCAACTTTAAATGATTAGTTACTAAATTATTGGGGAATATAATTATGTCTACTAAATATGTCTCCTTTAAATTGTTTGAAAATTTTATACTTTATTTATATAAGGTTATACATTAGAATAAAGATATACTATATTAATATATTTAGGGGGTTTTATTATGACTAGAAGAGACGCTATGATACTTGGAATTATAACAATTATTGGCTCTGCCTTTATGTTCAGCTACTTATCAGGCTTCAATCCGACCTTCATTTTATGGTCTGTAGGAGTATCCGTTCTTACAATTGGACTATTTTTATTTGCAGCTTATAAAAGAGGTATCTTCTCAAACCCTAACAAAAAATAAGGTTATATTGCCCTATGTAGGTATAGGCTTAATTTATAGAATTATATAAGGTTTATTCGATGTTGAGTGTAGCTTTTCGTTTTGTTATAATGTAGGCAGTCTTTAATTTTAGAACTTGATATAATTAGGATGTGATTACATGTCAAACATAAAAATAAGCTTAAAGTCACCAGGGTTTACCCCTGTAGACAATACTTTCATAGATAACTACCTAAAAGATATACGTGGAGATTTTCTAAAGGTATATCTTTTTTGTTTAAGACAAGGTTTTGCGGAAAGACAGGTTAATATATCTCATATAGCAAACACCCTTGCAATGCTTGAAACCGATGTTTATAGAGCATTTGAAGAGCTTAACAGGCTTGGTGTTTTAACTCTTGAGAATACAGGTCATATAGAAATAAATTCTCTTACAGAGAAAAGGGATGATGAGCTTTTATTTGATAACCGTCTTCGTGATATGTTAACCGAACTTGAGCAAACACTTGGAAGACCTCTTTCATTTAGAGATGTGGATATATTTAAATCTATACTATCTGATTACTCTCTTTGTCCAGAGGTTATAATGATACTTGTTCAGTATTGTATATCTAAAAACAAACCAGATGTTAGATATATCGAAAAGGTTGCTATGAGTTGGCACGAGGCAGGTGTCAAAACTCCTGATGATGCTATGAATCTTATAGCGGACTATGATAAAAAATGGAGCAAATACAGAGATATACTTGGCTTTCTTGGAAAAACAGGTGCAGACATTACTAAGCCTCAGGAAGAATTATTTAATAAATGGTTATTCGTATATAAATTCTCCACGGATATTATATATAAAGCCTGTGAGATTTGTATACTAAAAACTAACGGAACAAATCTTAAATATATAGATACCATTCTTACTGATTGGCACAAAAAAGGTGTTAAAACACCTGAAGATATAGATGTTCATAAGAAGAAAGGTTACTCACCTAAAGTGCAACCTGCATCATTTGAGCCTATTAAGAAGGATGAGTATAGCTATGATATGTCTAAAATAAGAAAACAGCTATTAGGATTAGGTGATTAACTATGAAATCTAATATTACAGAAATACTTGAGGAATACGAGTCACTACGCTTAAGAAATGAAAACCTCCAAAGACAAAGAATTGAAGAGGTTTATACTCGTCTTCCAGTTATAAGGGATATAGACAGTAAAATAAGTTCAATTGGATTTGAAATAGCATCAAGCATTTTTAAGCTTTCTAAGGAAGGAATTGATGCTGAGGAGTTTATATCAAATAAACGTAAAGAAATAGAATCATTAAAGCAGGAAAAAGCTGTTATACTTACGGAAAACGGCTTTGCTCATGATTACATGGATATAAATTATAAATGTAGTAAGTGTAAGGATACAGGATACGTTGATGCTAAAAAATGCAACTGCTTTAAGCAAAAGCTTATAAACCTTTACTACAAACAATCAAATCTTACAAATGTTCTTCAAAGAGAGAATTTTACTACCTTTAAAATGGACTACTATAGTACTGTTAAAAGTGAAACCTATGGGGTTTCTCCAAGGGACAACATTATGGAAATCAGCGCTCGTTGTGTAGATTTTTGTGAGACATTTGATAACAATAATACCAACCTCCTCTTTACCGGTAGTACAGGCCTTGGGAAAACATTCCTTTGTAACTGTATAGCAATGGAGGTTCTAAAAAAGGGAAAGTCTGTTGTATATAATACATCATCTACATTAATAGATAATATAAGAAACATTAAGTACAGTGATACTGATAAATCAAAACTTGATTATACACTTAATTGTGACTTACTTATCATAGATGACCTTGGAACAGAGAACATAACCCAATCTTCTCAATCGGAGATCTTTAATATAATTAATGAAAGAATTCTAAGACGTAAAAAAACCATAATATCAACGAACCTATCACTTGATGAACTTCAAGTAAAGTATCATCAAAGAATAGTTTCGAGAATCTTTGGGAACTTTGACATTTTTGAATTCTTCGGTCAGGATATAAGAATTATAATTAATTCACATAAAGTAAAAAAAAGATAACATAATGAAAAAGAACCTAGATTTATAATCTAGGTTCTTTTTACTTTATTGTCTATAGAAAATATATCTTGTAATTAGCATAATAGCTCCTATGATAACTGACACTACTCCTGCCACTAATAAAACAACTGTGTCTAAGGCAAATCCTGTTTGTGGTATTTTACCCTTGATTTTTTCAGCATTGCTATCTGTATTTTCATCCCCTGGTTTTATTTGTCCATTATCTTCTTTATCAGCATCAGTACTATCTTTACCTTCATCCTCTGGCTTTATTTCTCCATTATCTTCTTTGTCCCCATTAGTATTATCGCTATCCTCATCCCCTGGTTTCACCTCATCTTTATCTTCTTCCTCAGCATTCTTATCAACTTTGTTCTCTACAGTAAAGACCTGAGTTTCAGATGTTTTTATAGAAACATTTATAGGATTCTTGTTAATAGCATAACCCTTAGGTGATTTTGTTTCTTTAATTACATACTCTCCATAAACTAGGTTTTCAAATATTATTATTCCATTGGAACCTGATATCTTAGACTTAATACTTTGTCCATTACTATCAAATAAAGTAAATTCTGCACCTTTTAAAGGCTTTAAATTTTCATCTACCTTATTTATTTGAACATCCCCTTTGATTTTAGTATTAATAATTGTTCCAATATCATAAATTCTATTGACACTATCTAGCTTTGATATAAAACTTATATTATTTATCTTATACCCATCAAGTGCCCTGGTTTCCTTAACTGTATACTTACCGTACCTTAATCCCTTAAACTCTAGTAATCCATTAATATCTGTTAGGCCTGTTTTTATTATCTTTTGGTTTTCATCTAATAGCGCAAACTCTACTCCCTTAAGTGGAGTATTATCTTCACCAATCTTTTTAAGCTTTATTATCCCATCATCATTATCTCCAGAATTATTGCTACTTCCACTACCGTTATTATTCGAAGTAATTTTATTGTTAACAAACTTACTAAGTACTACTGTTTCTTTATCTACCTTGATGCTTACAGGTATAACCTCACTTGAAAGATTATATCCTGATGGAGCTTTTGTTTCTTTAATTCTATATTCCCCATACTCTATGTTTTTAAAGTGTACTCGTCCATTATCATCACTAATTGCTGTAGCAACTGAAGTTGAATATGTACTATCATTTTTTGCATAAAGAGTAAACTCTGCTCCTTTAAGTCCATTTAAGTCTGAACCTTCACCTATCTTTACAAACTCGATACTCCCCTTTATCTTAGTGTTTATAATTGTTCCAATATCAAGGGTTTTTTGGGTTTCACTTAGATTAGCGTTAAAACTTTCAGTACATATTTTGTATCCAACAAGTGGTTTAGTTTCCTTTACAGTATATTTACCATATTCTAATTCTTTAAATTCCAGTAATCCATTAGCATCTGTTGTTAATGTTCTAACTACTTGTCCATTTTCATCTATTAAAGAGAACTCTACTCCTTCTAATGGAGTTCCTTCTTCATTAAGCTTTTTAAGTTTTATTATTCCATCATCATCAAGAATTTCAGTATCATTATTAGTGGAATCAATTTTATCGTTTACAAACTCTCCTAGCTCAATTATTTTTCCATTTTCCTTAATACTTACAGGTATAATCTTATCTGAAATTTCATACCCTGTTGGTGCCTTTGTTTCTTTTATATTGTAGTCTCCATATTCAATATTCTCAAATTTTACATAACCATTTGCATCTGCTACGCTATTTTTTATAGCCTTTTCATTAATATCAAATAAAGTGAATTCTGCACCTTCAAGTGGATTTGAGCTTTCATCTACCTTATTGATTTGAATATTACCTTTGATTTTGGTATTTGTTACTGTTCCTATATCATGGATTTTACTACTTCCACTTAGCTCTACATTAAATACTTCACTAGAAGTATTATATCCAACAAGTGGCTTAGTTTCCTTTACAGTATATTTACCATATTCTAAGTCTTTAAATTCTAGTAATCCATTAGCATCTGTTAAACTATTTTTTACTATGTTACCTTTTTCATCTATTAAGGAGAACTCTACTCCTTCTAATGGAGTTCCTTCTTCATTAATCTTTTTAAGTTTTATTATTCCGTCCTTCGGAATCTTATTGTTTACAAACTCTCCTAGCTCAATTGTTTTTCCATTTTCCTTAATACTTACAGGTATAATCTTATCTGAAATTTCATATCCTGTTGGTGCCTTTGTTTCTTTTATATTGTATTCTCCATATTCGATATTCTCAAATTTTACATAACCATTTGCATCTGCTACGCTATTTTTTATAGCCTTTTCATTAATATCAAATAAAGTGAATTCTGCACCTTCAAGTGGATTTGAGCTTTCATCTACCTTATTGATTTGAATATTACCTTTAATCTTGGTATTTGTTACTGTTCCTATATCATGGATTTTACTGCTTCCACTTAGTTCTACATTAAATACTTCACTAGAAGTATTGTATCCAACAAGTGACTTAGTTTCCTTTACAGTATATTTACCATATTCTAAGTCTTTAAATTCTAGTAATCCATTAGCATCTGTTAAACCAGTTTTTACTATATTACCTTTTTCATCTATTAAGGAGAACTCTACTCCTTCTAATGGAGTTCCTTCTTCATTAATCTTTTTAAGTTTTATCTCTCCATCAATACTAGGTAACGGAATACCTTCTTTATTTACAAAAGTGCCAAGTTTTATTGTTTCTCCATTTACATCTATACTTACAAACCTAACTTCAGTTGAAAGAAAATATCCTATAGGAGCATTGGTTTCTTTAACAATATATTCCCCAGATTCAATATTCTCAAATCTTACAAGCCCATTTACATCACTAATCTTAGTATCTATAGGATTACTAAATGATGTGTCACTTTTCTTGTAGATCTTAAACTCTGCACCTTCAAGAACATTTCCACTTGGATCTACTTTGATTATTTCTATATTACCTCTTATTTTTGCCTTCCCGTTTTCAACTACATATTCTATATCTTTCCCAGTTGATTCGCTTTGTGGCTTATATTCATAAAGCATATCGCTTTTTTCATATCCTTCTGGTGGAGTAACTTCTCTGATATAGTGAGCTAATCTATACTTAACCTTATCAAAAATTACTACTCCATCATCCCCTGTAGGCATGGACATCTTTATAGGGTTTTTATACTGATCTAGCAGCTCGAATACTGCTCCTTTTAGCTTCTTTGAGTTATCCTCGGAGTCCACTTTTATAATCTTTATTTTAGCAGTTGTTCCAGTTGCCCATCCTCCTCCATCAGAGTATGAAACACCAACCTTATTAACTGTTGAACTCTCATCTACACCTTTACCTTTAAATGAAGCAGTATTACTGTACTCTCCAGGTTTCGTAACACTTGTTCTAAAGTTTAACTCATATGTACTATCAATTTTTTCTCCTGAAAACTTAAACTGAAATACTCCTGTTTTTATATCATAAATAATGCTCCCTTCAGATATAGGTATATTTTCCTTTGTAATATTCCCACTACTATCTTTAACTAACTTATTAAGTGTTACAGTATCTGTTTGAAGTTCAAGTCCATCTTGTAGCTTATCTTCTATAGTTGGGCTATCAACTGGTATAGCATTACTATTAATATTTATAGTCCAGTCAATATAATCATTCCCCTGCGTATAATTTGCAGACTTTTTAATTAAATTACTATCAAACATATATGAGCTTGGATATTCAGTATACAAACCATTAATCTCTATACCAGCTAAATTCTTAAATGTTACTGTGGCGTTAGTATAATAATATTTTTCTTGTACCTTTGTTTTAAATACGATTGTATATACTTCACGAATTGATTCTTGAAATTGATAGGTTAATTCATTTTTATCAGAATTATATTCAAAACCATCGTACTTTTTATCGGTACTACCATTTTTACTTATATATGCTGAACCTTGTATATAATCTAGTCCTACAGGTATTTTATCTATAACTTTAGGATTATTTAACTCTGCACTTTTACTATTAACTTTTATAAACCATGTTATCTCTTTTTTGTCTTCATCATAAACTCCATACTTTGAGATAACACTGGCTACAACTTGAACCACATTAGATGAAACTGTAACTTCAGGTATATTGTCACCATTTAATTTTGCAGTATTTACAAAATTATAAATTTTATTTGTATAATAGTAACTAGGGTCTACATAGGTGGAAAAGGTAATTACTTGTTTATCTGTAATAGTACCTTCAAAATTATAGATAATTTTATTATCTATATAGGTATATTTCCCTTCTTGTATAGACACACCATTTAATTTTACACTTTCCTTATCTAAGGCTAATCCCTTTGGGATTGTGTCAGTAACAATCGCATTTTGAATTGATTGGTTATTTTCATTTACAATTATCTGCCAGTCAATTTTTTTATTTATCTCATCATACTTTCCTAACTTTTTAATAGATGTGACAACTTCTCCTACTTGAATATTAACCCTTGCTTCATTTGAAGCTATTAGATTATCTCCATTCATCACTGTCGCCTTATTTATATGCTGTGCCATATTTAGGTCTGGTTTAGTTTTAAATGAAATGGTATAGGTATTCTTAGTATTTTCAGTAAACTTATATTTTAAAGTCCCTGTTTTTACTCCATCTGAAGATTTCTCATATGAAAATCCTGAAATATCTGCCCCGTTATCAATTCTTGCTGATCCCTCTACATATTCT
The DNA here is from genome assembly GCF_001047375.1 of Clostridium cylindrosporum DSM 605. Classification (NCBI taxonomy): domain Bacteria; kingdom Bacillati; phylum Bacillota; class Clostridia; order Eubacteriales; family Clostridiaceae; genus Clostridium; species Clostridium cylindrosporum. Next base: position 127,136 of record NZ_LFVU01000026.1, on the reverse strand, counting down.
TGTCCCTTTGGAATATTATCTGCAAATACATCATTTGCATAAATCATAGATTTTTTAGGATTCACTATAATCTTCCATTCTATTTCTTTTGAACTAGAAATATATTCTCCAGACTTTAGAACAGTAATTGGATCATATTCAGGCTCATTAAAATTTATAATTATTTTAATTGGATCTGAATCTCCTTGAATATCAAAATATATTTCTACTGGGTTCTTCTCTGGTATACTGCTTTCATCAAAACCACATTCAACATAAAAACCTCCAGCTATACCTAAATGGTTCTCTACGTAATCTGTAAATGTTATTTTTATTTCCCCATCGGTACCAACATATAGGTCAGCTACTTTATCACTCCCATTATAAATGCCCTTGGATATTGTAGATACGATTTTAATCTCCTTCGGTAAGGACATTTTATAATAATCTCCACTACTAATCTCAACATCATCTGGGAGTTCAAAGCCATATTCTATACGAACTTTTGAATTTATGTCTACACCATTAACACTGGATAGGTCATTTCCATTCCCATCTTTTAATTTTACTCCAGTTATAAACTGAAACTTACTGGTAATATCATTACTCAGTGCTTTTACTTCAGTAATAGGAAAATTCATTCCTATTACCTGTAGGATAAATATGCTAGCTATTATTAGAGATACTAGCCTTTTTTGTTTAATCATACTCTCACTCCTTTCTTTTAGTCTTTTGTCAATTTTTCTCGGCTAATTAGATGATAATAAACCTCTCTAACAAATAACTATCATATAACTTACAATATTCTTACTAAAGATTAATGGGTTGATGCAAATTAAGTTTGCATCAACCCCTTGTTTAACTATAGCTTCCCCAGCATTTCTCTATAAAGTTTTCTAGTAGATTCCTTAATAGGTATATCTAGCTCTTTTTCAAATATCTCAACCATTTTAGTATAGTGAGAAATTAATCCAATCCTATCTCCAATAAGGAAGTGAACCCTTATTATTAGCTCATGTGCATCCTCATCAAATGGATTTACTTCAATTAACTTTCTTAGATATTCATAGGCTTCATTGTAATTTTCCATATCAATATAGTAATTGGCTATATTCTTAACTCCATAGCTATAATATCTATTTATCTTCTCATTTAATTCTACAGCCCATACATAATCCTTACTACCAAATAGAGACCCATTATATAGATCTATTATTTTCTTATAATTTTCAATGCCTTCACCATTAACTCTTGGGTTTTTCTTCATAAAGCTTAGGAACTCCCATAAGTCACAACTAAACCCTGTAAAATCCATTTTGTATTTTCCACCTTGATTAATTACCTTATTTTCTATTGCAGCATTTTTTAAAACCCTTTTCAGTCTATATATAGTGCTATGTAGATTACTTTCTGCTTTCTTCGGTGGAGAGTCCTCCCACAGAACCTCACATAGCTGCCATTTATCTACTCCCTCTCCACCCTTATATATAAAATATGCAAAGGCTTCTTGCACCTTAGATGTATACCACTTTTCTATTTCACATCCATCTTTTCCATATACCTTAAAATGTCCGAGACAGTATATTTTGTTGCTTTCAGCTAATACCTCATTTGAAGTATTTAAGCCTCTATTTTTAAGTAGTCTAGATACAGTTGTATCTATGTCCTCCTCATTAATTGGTTTTAAAATATAATTTACTGCATTAACTTTAAATGCATCAATTGCATAGTTTTCATATGCGGTTATAAAAACTATTTGAATATCTTGATTTAACTTCTCTACCTTCTCTGCAAACTCTATACCATTCATATAAGGCATTTCAATATCAACAAAAATAACATCTGGCATAAGTCTTTGTATTTCTACTAGGGCCTCTTTAGAACTAGTAAATTCACCTACTATTTCTAAATTCTTATTTTTGCTAATCATTATTTTCATAAGGTCTAATATAGGTTTTTCATCATCAATAATTATGGTCCTCATTCAAACTTCCTCCCGAAAAGATCCTAACTACAAATATCTAAAAATTATAGTTATTGTAGTGCCTTTTCCCTCAATACTGTGAATAATCATATCAGCTTCATTAAGCCTTCTGGCCCTTTTTCTTATGTTCGAAAGTCCTACTCCAGAGTTATTATAGTCCATGCTATTAAGCTCCTTAAGTTTCTCCTTAGTCATACCAACCCCATCATCTTTAACCTGAATAAAAACTCTTCCTTCTATTCTTCTAACAGATACGGATACTGTTCCTCCATCTTCCTTTTCATAAAGCCCATGGTTTATTGCATTTTCTACTAGAGGCTGTATGTATAAAGAAGGAATCTTTTCATCCATCATATCCGGTTGAATATCATATTCTATTTTTATTTTTTCTCCTAACCGTGCTTTTTTAATCTCCACATATGCATCTACTGCTTCAAGTTCCTTTCTCAGTATTGTATACATAGCTTTATTGTCCATATCAAATGTAAATCTTAAATACTTGCTAAAATGGGTAAGTAACTTAGCTGCCCTCTCTCCATCGGTATAGCAAAAGGATATAATAGCGGTTAATGAATTATATAAAAAGTGAGGTTTTATCTGAGCCTGTAAAAAAGCCAATTCATTTTTAACTGCCTCTTCCATGGATTTTTTCAAGTTAATTAATGTCTTTACTCTCGCAATCATTTCCTTTTCTTCAAATGGTTTTGTTATAAAGTCATTTGCACCTGCTCTTAAAGCTAAGTTTAAATCATAATTTGTGTTTTTAAGTGTAGATATTAGTATTGGCATCTCTATTAATGTGTATACTTTTCTCATTTCCTTACATATGTCTATTCCTGATGCTCCTGGGATAATTAAATCTAAAATTACTAAGTCAATATTGTTTTCTGCAACTTTTCTCATAGCATCATCCTTAGAGGAAGCAATTAAAACATTGTAATCTTCATTTCTTAAAATGCTAAGGGCCACCATAATATTTTCCATCTCATCCTCTACTATTAAAATAGTATTTCTCTCTCCAGCTATGTTTTCTTTTTCTAAGATGCCTGTTAATGGTTTAATATTATAATTATCTATTTCACTTATTTTAGACTCTAAATTACTCTTTTTATCTGTATATGGTAGGGAAAATATAAATCTACTTCCTACATTTACTTCTGTCCAATCTAAATACAGTTCTCCCTCCATAAGTTCTACTAGCTGTCTACTAATATAGAGTCCAAAACTTCTTTCCTCTGAACCTTCATACTCATATGGCCTAAATACCTTTTCTATCTTTTCTAATGAAATACCAAACCCTGTATCTTCAACTGATATAGATACCCTACTGCCTTGTTTTTTAATGTTTATTTCAATTTTCCCCTTATCCATATTTTCTACAGCATTATTAATAAGGTTGAAAAGTACTTGACCTATTTTGTTTTTATCCCCCTTAACCATTACAGATTCTCTTATATTGTTTGTTATTTCTATATCTTTTTTTTGGGTTATGTATTTAAATCCTTCTACAACTATGTTTGCACAAACCATAATATCAACAAATGATATACTAAGCTTAAGTTGATTATTTCTTAGAAGAGTTACATCCAAAGTATTATTAACAATTCCAGATAACCTAAGTGCCATACTTCTTAGCATTATTATTTTGTTGAAATCTGAGTTATCTAATAGTTCCCTATTCTCTCTTATAATTGTTTCTGAAATTTTAACTATCCCATATAAAGGTGCCTTAAGTTCATAGGATGTTTTTGTGATAAATTCATCCTTTATTATGTCCATCTGCATAAGCCTGTCTGCCATGCTTTCCATATTTCTATATGCTAAAAAATATCTATTGGATAAAATATAAGCCATATATATCATAAAAAAGCCTAATGCACTAGATCCTATAAGCCTACTATAGACCAAGTTAAATGAATAAAGTTGATTATTTATTGCATTGATTATTATAGAAATCATACAGTGAACAAATAGTGTACTTTCCTTTCTATCTAAGGCTTCTTTTTTGTTTTTAAATATATCAGTTGCTAATCGTGTAGTTAGTATAATTAAAAAACAAATCATAGGTATGTAAATAACTGAGTCTATATAAACACTTATAGAGTAACTTGTAATTAAAACTACAGTTATATAAGAAATTCCAATAATCTTAACAGCCTTTAACTCATTTTTTCTTATAATATTTTTATTTATCTGATTTACAATCCCAATTAGCGATAATATACGTAGCATATAAGCAAGCTGTTTCAGTTTAATGAAGGCATAAAAAGGTATTCTAGGAAGTAGCTCTACTAGTATCATTTGGCCTGAGACGAACAAAGCTATCATAATCGTAATAATATTAATTCCCCAGTAGAGATAACTCTTATCCTTCTTACTCATAGAATATATACTTAAATAGTAAATACTAAAGAAAAATGCACATATAGTTACAGCCATTTCTAATGAAATCTTAGTGGTTGTAACTAAGGAAATATGTTCTTGTAATCCTAAATGCAACTTGTATAAATATCCTTGAAAGGGATAATCAAAATTGGCTACCTGCAAGATTATTTGAAGTTTGTTTCCATCTATAGCAAAATAGGTACTATATGGAGCAGTATTAGGCTTGTAACCTTTATCCTTAAATGCAGGGTTTCCACTTTGTCCTTCTAATTTGCTATTTATAAATACCCTATTACTCATTTTTATGTTTTCTACTTTTAACCCCAAAATATCCTTAGTGTTTTTAAGGGTAATATTTAACCTGTAGGTTCTTACTCCCTTAGGACTTAGATTAAAACCTTCTTCATTATGAATAGGTGATAAGGTTAGCTTTACGTACCCTGTTGGTAGTGGCTTTAAGTTCCCTATTCCTTTAAAGTCCTTAGGTGTTAACAGTCTACCTTCGTATACTTCCCACTCACCATCAAGTCTTATTATTCCGTCTCTTCCAAAATCCCAATTAGTAAGATCCATTTTACCTTTTTTTGCTTCTATACCTTTATGTGAGTATACTGATTCGTAGTTTAATATAACTAATAAAACAAATACCATTCCTAAAACTATAAATAATCTTAATAGACTCTTCATTGAATATTACATTCTCCTACTTTACTTTAAAATATATAGTCATTCTCTCACAAAGATGTGACAATTATCTTACAGTATTATTTTGTAAAAAGTAGCAATTATATTCCATATTGACATATATCCTTCAAGTGATTAGAATTATTAGAACTATACCCTAAATCAGGAGGATAAACTATTGAAAAGATTGAAATTGTTTAGTTTGATACTTATTAGTATAGGTATTATTATGATTTCATATGCTATCTTAGCTAAGTTATGGTCATTAAATAAACAAAATCACTTAACCAAATACTATGAGAAACAAATAGAAAATCACCAAAAACATCCTAACAAAACATCTTCAGGTGTTGATAAATATAAATCCGGCACAATAGGGATATTGATAATAAATAAAATAGATCTAAAAGTAACAATTGGTGAGGGAACCGACTCATCCACTTTAAAGTATGCTATAGGACATTTTAAAGACACAGCAATGCCAGGAGAAAAGGGTAATTTTTGTGTTGCTGGTCATAGAAACTATACCTATGGTGAATACTTTAATAGACTAGACGAGCTTGAAGTCGGGGATGAAATAATAGTAAAAACAACAAATGGAACATATAAGTACATTGTTTATAATAAAAAGATAGTTCTTCCTGAACAGGTGGAGGTGTTAAATTCTACAAAGAATGCAACAATGACTCTTATAACCTGTACCCCTGTAAGAGTAGCTACTCATAGACTCATAATAAATGCTAAGCTAAGCCCTAATTAATATATTTATAATTTAAATAACTAAGGTAATATAATATGGATTTTTATGGTATCATGTATATATCACTTAACATTATTTGTAAATTTAAATTAAAAGGGGTGTGCAAAATTAAAAGAGTTAGAACAAAAATCATAATACCATTTGTCTTACTATTTACTTTTGTATTAAATGTTTTAGGACTAGTAAATCCGGCTCAAGATGTACATGCAGCATCATATCCTAAAATAACAGGAGCTCAAATAGTAGACAAGTCTCCTAGAGTAGGTTTATATCCAACTCTTAAGTTAACTTCTAAGGGATATTCTTCTGTACAGTATAGCGTTTATAAATATATTCCAGCTAAGAAAACTTGGCAAAATGTATCTGGAGGATATACTAAGGCTGTATCAGGTACTAAACCTTACTCAATTAAACTAAAAACTCCACTACACCAAGGTGATAATATTTTCAGTGTATGGGTAAAAAGGGCAGGAAAAAAGCCTCTTAATAAGGGGGGCTATGACAGTGCCTTAAGCTATAAAGTTAAAGTAGCTGATAATAATTTCATTCCTAAGGTTACAAGTGTAAGTATAGACAAAAAAGAAATTAAACTAGGACAAATACCTTCAGTAACAGTAAAGTCAAGCGGAAATGTAAAGGTACAATATAAGGTGCTTTTATACTCAGAAAGTAAAGAAGTATTCGAGGATGTTTCAAATGGATATACAAAGGGTACAGAACCAAGTAAGCCTACAACTATAAAAACAACCTCTCCACTTAAGCCAGGTAAAAATACATTTAGAGTATGGATTAAAAAAGATGGACTTCCACCAATGACTTCAAGTGGCTATGATTCATCTACGAATTACATAGTTGATGTACCTGTTGATAAAAATGCATCTAAGATTTTAGATGTAAAAGCTGAGGGAGATAAATTTACCATAGGATCTAAGGCAAAGATAAGTATTAAAGGCGAATCAGGAGATGGAAGCAATATAAGCTACAAGGCCTTCTTGTACTCAAAGAATAAGGATAAGTGGATTGATGCCTCTAATTATATAAATGATATAAAAAGTGGCGAGGTGACTACACTTGAGCTTAATACTCCACTTGAAGAGGGTAAAAACAAGGTTCTTATTTGGTCTAAAAGGTCCAGTGTAAAAAATGATGTATACGAAGACTTTAAGAAACTAGAGATAAATGCAACAAAACCAGAACCTGTTAAAAAGAAAATAGTTATAGACCCAGGTCATGGTGGAAAAGACCCAGGTAGCTTATCCTCAAGCGGTACTAATGAAAGAGATATAGTTTTAAGTGTTGCTTTAAAGCTTGGACCTATCTTAGAATCAAATGGATATGAAATTCTTTACACAAGGGATGATAATGAAAATGTTAACTGGAATAGCTTAAACAAAAATGAGTCATTAAGGTATAGGGCAAACCTTGCAAATACAAATGGTGCTGATATTTTTGTTTCAATTCATTGCAATAGTACCGATGGTGTTCCTGGAAGTGGAACAGAAACTTTTTATAGCACAAAAAAATCAAGTAAAGATAAGGAACTTGCAACCTTAATACAAAAAGAATTAGTTAAATCTATAGGGCTACGTGATAGGGGTGCAAAACCTAATGACTTAGCAGTACTTGATAATACGACTATGCCAGCTGCATTAGTAGAACTTGCTTTTATTAATAATCCAAATGAAGAAGCCAAGTTAAAGGATGAAGACTTTCAGCTTAAGGCTGCAAATGGTATAGCAAATGGAATAATTAAGTTCTTTTCTAAATAAAAGAGTTTTTAAGCTACCAACTATTCGTTGGTAGCTTTTTAGTTTTAACATTTAGGAATAAATGTAGTATATTTAAAAAGTACTATAAAATACAAAGGAGGTAGAAAAATTGCTTTATAAGATTAATGGCTCTAGTTCTGAAGCAATAGAATTAAACCAATTTAAGGATAAGGATTCTAATTACATTGGTGTATTTACAACTAAAAAACTAGAAAAGGTATTTCAAAAGTTTTCTATAAGGAAAAGTATAATAGATGAGTTTAAAGTATCAAAACAGGGAAAGTTTGAAAGTCATGAGGGATTTGACTTAATTTTTCTTAATGTAATAAATAAAAATGATGTTACCATCTTTAAGAATAGAATACTTATTTATTTAGATAAGGGAAAGATGTTGCTGTTTTGTGATGATGAGAAGATTCTAGGAATTATTACTGAATATATTACTGAATCCGATGAAGAAATCACACTTGAAAAAACACTATACTATATACTTAAGCAGCTTACCCTTTATGATTCTGATATACTAGGTGACATTGAAGAAAGAATATCTTCTCTAGAGGATGAGTTACTAGAAGGCGGTTCAGAGGATTATATTAAGGAAATCATAGTTATACGTAGAAAAATTATGATTCTAAAAAGCTACTATGAGCAGTTTTATACAGTGCTAGATGGACTACAAGAAAACGAAAATAACCTTCTAAGTAAGAATATTTTAAGGTACTTTAAGATTTTTTCTAATCGTATTGATAGGTTAAGCCAGAAGACCCTTAACTTAAGGGAGTACATAACTCAGGTAAGGGAAGCTTACCAAGCACAGGTAGATATTAGCCTAAATAAAATTATGAAGATATTCACTGTTATTACAGCTATATTCCTACCACTAAGCCTAATTGCTGCATGGTATGGAATGAACTTAAAAATGCCAGAGTTTAATTGGGTGTATGGATATCCATTTGTTATAATTTTAAGCCTTGTGGTAGTTGGAGTTTCCATTATCTACTTTAAAAAGCAAAAGTGGTTCTAAACAATAGTTTAATATAAGAAAATGCTACCAACTATTAATACGGTCGGTAGCATTAATTTACTTATTATTTTCTTGATTCTTTAAAAGGTCCCTAATCTCCACTAAAAGGTCTTCAACCTTATCAGTTTTACCTCCATTATTCGCTGTCATATTCTCAATACAATCTCTTTCCATTATCTTATTAGTTATATAAACAAATAAGAAAATACAAAATGATACAACTAAAAAATCAACTACATTTTGAATGAATCTTCCGTACATAATAGCAGACTCAGGCTTTACTAGCGAGCCATTAATCCCATATAAAGCTGGACTTAAAACAAACTTTAAATCCTTAAAATCTACACCTGCTGTAATATAACCAAAAACAGGCATAAAAAGGTCATTAACAAGTGAAGTTACAATCTTTCCAAATGCTCCACCTATAATAACCCCTATAGCTAAACTAATAACATTATCTTTAAATGCAAACTTCTTAAATTCTCTCCACATAAATAACTCTCCTAAGTACTAATTACTTGCTAAAAACTTAATACTATTATTTGCATTTTAATAATTTTAATACATACTCTATATATCTTCTACTGCCATTCTATATATGTACTTTGTACCTTCAACAATACCCTTTAAAAACCATCTAAATGACTCTTTATCATTTGCCTTTACGCCTTGTCCATCCATATACATAAGAGATAACTTAAACATAGCCTCTGGTTCTCCATTTCTTGCTGCCTCACTAAACATATCAAAGGCTTTTTTGTAGTCTAGTCTCACACCTTCTCCCCTATAGTACATATCTGCCAGTCTAACTGTAGCCTCTGGACTTCCATTTTCTATTGAAAGTTCATACCACTTTTGTGACTCTTTATAGTCTAACTTTACTCCTTTTCCATCATGATACATAGCGGCTATGCTATTCATAGCATCTACATACCCTTCCTCTGCGGCCTTCCTATACCACTTAAATGCTTCTTTTAAGTTAACATCTACGCCTTTTCCGAATTCATAAATAACTCCTAAGTTGTATATAGCATCTGAGCTTCCTTCCTCCGCTGCCTTCCTATACCACTTAAGCGCCTCTGCATAGTTTTTCTTTACACCTTCTCCCTTTTCGTACATTATTCCTATTGCATATGTAGCATCTGGGTCACCTGCTTGTGAAGCTCTTTTATACCACTTTAAAGCTTCTTGATAGTCTTTTTTTATACCATCCCCCTGTTCATAGGTATATGCTATACTATACATAGAATCAATACTTCCCATGCCGGCAGCCTTTTTATACCATTTAAGTGCCTCCTCCATGTTTCTCTTATCTCCTTCAGCACTATCATATATCATACCTATATTATATGTAGCCTCTGCATGTCCCTTATCTGAGGCCATTTTATACCACTTAATAGCTTCATCAAGGTCAATCTCTACCCCTTCGCCGTAATTATACATCCATCCTATACTATTCATAGAATCAGGGTCGCCATCTGCAGCTCCTTTTTTATATAAATCAAAAATCTCCTTGTCACTTAATTCACTTTCTTCAGCAATTTCTTCCTCAATTAACTGTTCTTCTGTTTCATTAGTAGCTACATATCTAGTGTCACTAAAACTATAATTCACTCCACTAGATGCAGTTAATATATCCGAAACCTTATGCTGCTTAATCCATTGAATGTTATCTATACTCGCTTCCTGTTTATCTATCATATCTATATGCATTTTCTCTAATTCCCCTTTGTACTCTTTTCTTATGTAAAACCAAATCTTACACCTAAGTTTAATTTCTACTTAAAACTAAAACATAAAATATCTATTTGTGCTCCTTTTATATCTTTCATATTCATCTCCAAATACAGTAGGCAAATACTTTTCCTCTTCTAAGATTTGAAGATGAAGTGTTATTACTGCTATTAATGAGATTATTACGTTAAATATATTTGAAAAAGATAGTGCTATACCTATGTATAAAAGATCAAATCCCACAAAAGCAGGATTCCTACTTAGCTTATAAACACCACTACTTATTAACTTAGTTGTTTGTGTATTATCTATACCTGCCCTCCAGCTGTCCCTCATAACTATAAGTGCCATAATGAAAAATACTACTCCACTAAAGGCAATAAAAATACCTAAAGCTCTAATATAACTAGAGTTTATCATAATTACTAAATACCTTTGAAAAATTATACTACAAAGCTGAATTGCAGCAGTTAAGTATGTCACTATAATTAAACATAATTCAATATAAAATGTCTTAGCTTTCTTGTCTCCCTTAGCTAATCTATTAGTTGATATACCTTTTCTTCTTAGCATAACTTGCTTTATAAAGTATGCTAAATAAAATATAAATATTGATCCTAAGGCCCCTATTTGAAAAAGGTCCATTATCATCTCCCCTTACTCCTCTATCTCAGTAATGTACTCACATCTACTACACTTAACATGAAGCTCTTGATTTCCTTCTATGGAGTAATTATTCCTAGATGCACATCTTGGACATACAACATCAAAGTCTTCCTTATGATCTGAGTTTAGATATATCATGTATTTTACATACTTATTAACCCTTTTTAAATCCTCATCTGTGCATTCTCTATTAAGTCTTGAAATATCTAAGTTATGCTTATAATCTGCTATCTTCACCTTTCTAGCTAGCTTATTATTCTTAATAAGCTCTATGTACTCTTCATATCTTTGTCCCTTTTTCTTACTTATAGTATCTACAGCTTCAACTATATCCTTATCAAAGATAGCATATAAATCTTCCTTTGTAACATCAGTATCCTCAATTATATCATGAAGAATAGCTACTATCTTTTCATCTATTGTCCTTACACTATTCATTACTGCTAGAGGGTGAAGAATATATGGGCTTCCCCCTTTATCCTTTTGTCCCCTGTGTTTCGTACTCGCTATATTTATTGCTTCATAAAGCATTTCTTCCTTACCTAACATTTTTATCCTCCTATTCTTTACACTCATTTATAGTAGACTTTACTAAAAGTATAATAGAAATATAAACCACAAATGCTACTATTCCTACAACATACAAAATACTCTCAACATCATTATAAATATTTAAGTTAAATGGGTATATGACAAAAGTAACAATTGTAACAACCAAATACATATACCATATGCCTTTAGCCCTTTTTTTAATATCATCTAAGAATTTCTTCTATCTAACTTCATATGCGCCTCCTTTTACAAAATTTGTTATCTAATTATAACATTATATATAAAGCGTTTCCTATTAATTACACCCTATAACTATAAAAGCTACCAGCATTTCTGCTGGTAGCTTTTACTTTATACTTTAAATCTTAAAATCATCTCACTTAAGTTATGTGCAAGTTCTGCTTGTCCCTGGGCTGTTGATGCAACCTGCTCTATCGCAGTGGTTGATTCATCAATACCCTCTTGAATTTCCCCTAGATTCTCTGATGACCTTTGAGTCATTTCAGCTAGATTTTGTATAGCATCACTTACCTGATTTATAGTTGCTGAAATCTCTTCACTCATTGCAGCAAGGTCCTCACTCATGCTACTTACAAAATCACCGTCACTTTCATATTTGTCCCCAAGGCTTACGAATTTTTCAAATTGCGGACTTACCTTATCACTCATAAATTTTAGAAGATCATTACTATTATTAGATAGGCTTCTAAAGGCTTCTTGGACTTCCTCTATAGTTGACTTTACATTTACAACCTCCGCCGCTGACTGTTCTGCAAGCTTTTTAACCTCATTTGCAACAACCGCAAAGCCACGCCCACTCTCCCCTGCTCTTGCGGCTTCAATTGCTGCGTTAAGGGCCAATAGGTTAATCTGCTCAGATACAGAAGCTATAGTGTCCGCCATACTTCTTATCTCCTCAACTACTTTTCCTCTTTCAATATCCTTTAGGATTTCCTTTTCTACTTCTATATAAACATTATTCGCGTCTTTAAAAGCCTCTTCACTGTCCTTTTTCGTTTTATATGCTCTTTCTTTTATATCTATTGAATTACTACTTCCATCTGTAGCCTTTCCTGCAAGTACAGTTACACTTGAGTCTACTTCCTCTGTAGAGGCTGCTATTTGCTGTGCTGCACTACTTGTTTCTTGGACTACATTATTTATTTCTACTGTTCTTTCATTGATTATGTGAAACTTTGAAGCCATTTCCTGAATTGTTGCTGATAATTCTTCACTTGATGATGCTATGCTTTCTGTACTTAAAGCTATGTTTTTCACTAGACTTGATACATTTTCCTGTGCTTTATTTAATGCACTAGCTACTTCTCCAAACTCATCTTTATTATCAACCTCTATTGGTATCGAAAAGTCATAAACTGCTAACCTATTAGCAAGTTCCTTAGTTCTTCCTAATGGTTTTGTTATGTTTTTCATTGAACTATAGGCAAGTATAGCTGATGCTATTATTGCCATTATAATAGATGCTATAACAAGCTTACTTGAAGTGTTAAATGTGGCTGCACTATTTTCCATTGAAATTTTTGCCCAGTTATCATTGGTGTCCCTTATCCCGTCTATTATTTTCTCCATATTCATTTGAGCATCTATTATAGATGGAAATCTACTACTAGCTTCCTTTATGTTAAGACTTGCTGCATACCCCATATACTCATCAACAGATGCTCTATATGTTTTTAAATTCTCTTCGAAGTTTGCAATAAGAGCCTTATCCTCTTCTCCTGTTATGGAGGTTTTATATCTTTCTAACTGCTCATTATTTTGCGACCTTAATCTCTCAATTTCACTTCTATATCCATTTATTTTTCCTACATCTGTAGCTGTATTAATTAAGGCTAGATTATATTTAATCTCTGAAAAGTTCTTATCTATTATAGATATGGATGATATTCCAACTGTATTATCCTTATATAATCTTTTAACAAAATTGTTTGTTTTATTTATGTTATACATACCTTGTATCCCTGTAAATAGCAATAGTAGTATTATAATACTAAAGCTAAGTATTAACTTCGTCGACACTTTTAAATTCCTAAAAACATTCATAATATTCCCCCCTAAACTCCCACTTAACATCCCCTTAAAATTCTCTACATAGAAACCTTTACTATGAGAACCTCCTTACATTCTTTATATTTTATTTATAATCTCTAAGTTTTCACATAGCATTATATACAGGTAATTACCACAATATTCCTATTAAACTTAGGGATTATATGATTTTATTCATATATTAGTAATAACAAAAGGGACTACCTGCAAAACAACTTTTAAAATCATTTTGAGACAGTCCCTTATTTTTATATATTATGATTCAGATGATATTAATTTCTCATATTGCAACTTCAGGGAATCTACTTATACCTTAAATCTTGAAATCATATCACTTAGATTTTGTGCAAGCTCTGCTTGTCCCTGTGCTGCTAATGCAACCTGTTCCATAGCAGTATTTGACTCATTAATACCTTCTTGTATTTCCCCTATGTTTTCAGATGACTTTAGTGTGGATTCAGCAAGACTTTGAATGGCATCACTTACTTGATTTATAGTTGCTGAAATCTCCTGACTCATTGCAGCTAAATCCTCACTCATACTACTTATAAATTCTCCATCATTTTCATATCTCTCTCCAACACTTGTGAATTTTTCAAATTCTGGGGCAACCTTTTCATTCATAAATCCTAATAGTTCATTACTATTACTTGATAAACTTCTAAATGCTTCTTGAACTTCTTCTATAGTTGACTTAACACTTATAACCTCTTCTGCTGACTGTTCAGCAAGTTTTCTAACCTCATCTGCAACAACTGCAAATCCACGTCCAGACTCTCCAGCTCTTGCAGCTTCGATTGCTGCATTAAGTGCCAATAGATTTATTTGATCTGAAATAGAAGCTATAGTATCAGCCATACTCCTTATTTCCTCTACTACTTTTCCTCTTTCAATATCATTTTTAATATTTTTTTCTACCTCAGTATAAAGTTTACTTGTATTTTCATAGGCTTTTTCACTATCTATTTTAGTTTTATATGCTCTTTCCTTTATTTCAACTGAATTACTACTTCCATCTGTTGCTTTACCTGCAAGTATAGATACACTTGAATCCACTTCCTCTGACGAAGCTGCTATTTGCTGTGCTGAACTGCTAGTTTCCTGTACTATATTACTAATTTCCACTGTTCTCTCGTTTATAAGCTGGAACTTTGAAGCCATTTCTTCTACAGTAGCTGAAAGCTCCTCACTTGATGATGCTATGCTTTCTGTACTTGTTGCTATACTTCTTACTAAGTTAGATACATTTTCCTGTGCCCTATTTAATGCGGATGCCACTTCTCCAAATTCATCCTGCTTATTTATATCTAGGGGAACAGAGAAATCATATTCTGATAACCTATTTGCGAATTTCTTTGTTTTGTTTAAGGGATTCGTTATATTTCTTATAGATGCAAAGGCTCTTATAGCGGATATTATAATAGCAATAATAATAAATCCTACAATAAACTTAAATGTTCCACTAAAGGTTTCTGCACTAGTTTCCATTGTGTTTTTAGCCCATTTTTCATTTGTCTCTCTTATGTTTTCTATTACTTTTCCTATCTTTTCCTGTTCTTCTTTTACAGGTTGAAATTTACTTTCATTTATAGTGCTAGCAAGGGCTGCATATTCTATATACTTATCAACCTCACCTCTATATATTTTAAGTCTATCTTCAAAGTTAGCTAAAAGAGCTTTATCCTCTTCCCCTGTTATTGAGGATTTGTATCTTTCTAATTGTTCATTATTTTCAGCTCTAAAGTCCTGTATTTGTTTCTTATAGGTGCTAATCTTATTTTGATCAGTTGTTACACTCATTAAGTTTAGGATGTTTTCAACCTTTGAAAAGTTTTTATCGATTATAGATATAGATGCTATCCCTTGAGTGTTTTCATTATATAGTTTTTTAATTCCATTATTCATTTGATTTATACTATAGATTCCGTTTATTCCAATGAGTATCAATAAACCTATTATCAAAGTAAAGTCTATTATTAATTTAGTTGATACCTTTAAGTTTTTGAAAAAATTCATATTATTCCCCCTTAAGCTCTACTTTTTAATTATTTTCTTTTAATAATTCTGCTTATTAAATTGCTAAAGAGTTTTCATGATATTATATACATGTACTATTAAGGATATTACAACTAACTACTATAAATAATAGTTCGATATCATTCTATAGGTTCCTTCCATTTATTTTAATAATATTAAAACTTAACCTAAATAAAAAAAGGTACTATATAGCTTCATCTATGTAGTACCTTAAATATATTATTCTCTTTCTCCCTCACTTGCCATATAAAGAAGTGCATTGCAAATAGCTGCTGCTATATTGCTACCACCTTTTCTTCCTCTTGCTACTATTGAGGTTACATTAGATTCTATTATAAGTTCCTTAGATTCAACAACGTTAACGAAGCCTACTGGAACTCCAATTACAAGCTCTGGTTTTAACAGTCCACTTTCTATCATTTCATATAGCTTAATTAGTGCTGTTGGAGCATTACCTATAGCAAATATTAATGGCCTATCTATTTTAGATGCTCTTTCCATACTAACAATAGCACGGGTAACCCCTCTCTCCTTAGCTTCCTTGGCTACATCATCGTCGCACATAAAACAAATAACTTCACCGCCGAACTTCGCCACAACCTTTTTGTTAACTCCTGCTTTAACCATTTGAGTATCTGTAATAATCGTAGCTCCATTTTTTATAGCAGTTATAGCCTTATCTACTGCACCTTCAGAAAAGTATAGATTATTTACATACTCAAAGTCAGCTGCGGTATGTATAGCTCTTTTAATTATTGGCTCATGTTTTGGGTCAAGCTTAACCTCCCCTAGCTCATCTGTTATTATTTCAAAACTTCTTTTCTCTATATCCATTGGAAGAATATTTTCGATTTCTATCTTCATTTATAATTCACCTATCTTTCTATTCCAACTCTTGCACTAATTCCCATGTCAAATGGATGCTTAATCTTCTTTATCTCAGATATATAGTCTGCTCTATCTGTAAGATTAGCATCTGGCCCTCTTCCTGTTAGTACTACTTCTAAGGTACTTGGCTTACGGTCTAAAAACTCTAATAGCATATCCTTGTCTACTAAATTCCTGTTATATGCACCTATTACCTCATCGAGAACTAACATATCACACTGTAGTGACATTGCAATTTCTATAGCTCTTTTAAGATTATTGTTATGAATTTCAGTTGATAGTCTCTTTTCTTCATCTGTCATAGAAAATGAAAATACATTTCCCTGCTTTCCCCTTAAAATAGTTAAGTTATCTAAATAACTTAATATATTCAGTTCACTTGTAGGTGAGTTTTTAAGAAACTGAAGAAAGACTACCTTCATACCAGAGCCTAGTGCTCTTATGATTAATCCAATTGATGCTGTTGTTTTTCCTTTTCCATCTCCACAGTAAATGTGAACAAGCCCCTGTCTTTCCATTACATCCCCTCATCTAGAATCTTATAAATGTACTCCATATCAAGGCTTTCTCTAACGTAGTCAGCAAGTAGGTCATACTGCTTTTCCTTATATTCCTTAATATCTATTGAATCAACTTCACTATAATCAAGGCCCTTATTCCTAAATAAACAAATTGCTATAGCCTTTGTTACCTCTTCCTTATCAAATATCCCGTGAACATAGCTTCCATATATATTATCCTTAAAGTTACCTTCCTCAGCTTCATTGTCCCTTTGTCTAATTGTTGTTAAATGCAACGCATCACCTAATGGATAGGATTTTCCCATATGGATTTCATAACCTTCAAATGCTACTCCAGCAAGACCTTCAAGGGGACCTGTTACCTTATTAAACTCTCCATTTACCTGTGTTCTTGTTTTGCTTTGCTCAAACACTGTTCTTATAGGTAAAAGCCCCATTCCCTTCATCTCTCCACCATCTTCAACACCATGTGGGTCAGAAAGCACTTCACCTAGCATTTGATAGCCACCGCATACCCCGAAAACAACCTTTCCACTTGATGCATGCTTTAGTATCGCTGCTTCAAGACCACTTTGACGAAGCCATAATAAATCTCCCATTGTATTCTTTGTTCCTGGGATTATTATCATGTCAGGGTTTTTAAGTTCACGGGTACTTTTTACGTAACGCAAATTAACACCTGGAATATACTCAAGTGGAGTAAAATCTGTGAAGTTAGATATTCTAGGAAGACGAATTACCGCTATGTCTACAAGGCCCTTTATATCACTTCTGTGAAATCTATCAGATAAACTGTCCTCATCATCAATGTCTACATTCATGTATGGAATAGTTCCAGCTACCTTAACCTTAGTTATGTTCTCTATCATATCAAGCCCTGGCTGAAGTATAGCTTTATCTCCTCTGAACTTATTAACTATGATTCCCTTAACCATGTTTCTTTCGTCCTCTTCAAGAAGCATTAGAGTTCCAGCAAGTGATGCAAAAACTCCTCCACGATCAATATCTCCAACTAAAAGTACAGGGGCCTTAGCTAGCTTTGCCATACCCATATTAACGATGTCTTCACTTTTTAGGTTTATCTCAGCTGGACTTCCTGCCCCCTCAAGTACTATAATGTCATACTCATTATCTAGTTTTTCATATGCCTTCATTATATGGGGAATAAGTTCCTTCTTTTTCTTAAAGTAATCTACTGCACTCATATTTCCTAGAACTTCACCGTTAACTATTACCTGTGATCCTGTATCGTTTGTAGGCTTTAAAAGAATTGGGTTCATAAGTACAGATGGTTCAATCCCTGCAGCTTCAGCTTGAACAACTTGAGCTCTACCCATTTCAAGGCCTTCACTTGTTATATATGAATTAAGCGCCATGTTTTGAGACTTAAATGGTGCTACCTTATATCCATCTTGCTTAAATATTCTACATAATGCAGCTGCTACAATGCTTTTTCCTGCATTAGACATTGTACCTTGAATCATTATTGATTTAGCCATTATTTTCTCCTTATTTGTAACTTTCATAAGATTTTTTGGTTTATAATAAATATAGACTTAAATTTTTGGAGGATGTTATGAGTATTTTTGAAGCATTAATGTTAATCTGTTTTGGTGCAGCTTGGCCACCATCAATATATAAATCACTTACCTCAAAAAGTACTTCAGGTAAAAGCCTAACCTTCCTAATCATTGTAATGTTAGGCTATATATGTGGTATATTAAACAAAATCTTCTATCACTTTGACTATGTAATCTTTCTTTACATACTTAACCTAATCATGGTGTTTGCAGATTCTTGTATATACCTTAGAAATAAGAAGCTTGAAAAAGCTACTTCAAGTAAAACTGAAAGTATCTAAAACTTAAGCACATGGCTTTCCATGTGCTTATTTAGTTGTATTCTATACACTTTTTTAAGAAGTTATATGGAAAATTAATATTAGAGTAATAATGCATATGAGGATATCCTGCAATAACATTATCCCTATAATTTATACAGCTCCAGCTTCTTTTTCTAAGAGGTTTTGTAGCATTAAAGCTTTCTCCATTTTCAGTTGAATCCCAATAGTGAAACTCATGGGCATTTATAGTATCTCCCTTACTACAAAGCATGTTATCTTCATTTGCAGTTAGTGTTACATATCCGAATCTTGAAAGCTTTCCTGTACTTGAGCTTTTCATAGGGATGTAATCAACCATACTGTACTCTTGTCCAGCTTTATCAACTATGCTACTTCCTAGATACATAAAGCCGCCACACTCAGCAAGGGTTGGAAGTCCCATCTTTAACTTCTCTCTTATATCATTTAGTAATGATTTATTTTGAGACAGGTGACTTGCAAAGACTTCTGGATATCCCCCGCCTATTATAAGTCCATTAATACCTTTTGGTAAATGAGAGTCCTTAAGTGGACTAAACTCAACAAGCTCAGCTCCCATTTCAAGAAGTAAATCTAGATTATCACTATAGTAAAAGCAAAATGCCTTATCTCTAGCCAATGCAATTCTTGCCCCCTTAAGTTTTGGAACACTTAGGGAAGTATACTCTATATCAGTAGCCCTACTTGCCATTTCAATTATAGAATCTACATCAATTGTCTTTTCAAGAATACTTGCAATATAGCTTATCTTTTCCTCTATCCCTGCTATCTCACTTGGAGTAACAAGACCTAGGTGACGACTTTCTAGGTTAAATCCTTCGTCTTTAGGAGCATATCCAAGCACTTTAACTTGAAGTTCAACTTCTATTAACTCCTTTATGTCAGGATATAACATAGGGGATATGTTATTAAGGATTACTCCCTCGATGTTACTATCATCTCTATACTCTATAAAACCCTTAATCTCTGGTATTATAGATGTTGATTTACCCTTAGCATTTATAACAAGTATAGTTGGGGTTTTTGTAACCCTTGATAAATCATAGGAGCTAGCACTTAGGCTTTTTCCTGCTATTCCATCATAATAGCCCATAACCCCTTCGATTACTGATACATCACTATTAGCTGAATTCTTAGCTAATAGATACTTTACTGTATCCTCATTATTTAGAAATAGGTCTAAGTTTCTAGAATCTATGTCTAGAGCTTTTTTATGAAACATAGGGTCTATATAATCTGGCCCACACTTAAATGATGTAATATTTAAACCTCTGTCTTTAAGAAGCTTAAGAACTCCACATACAACTGTTGTCTTTCCGCTTCCACTTGATGGAGCTGCAATCATTATTCTAGGTATTCTACTTTTCATCTACACTACCATCTCCACTAAATATATAAATAGGGTTTTGACCTATCATCATGTTGTAGTTTGCAACGCTTCTTGCCTTAGAGATATTAACTTGAACTATTTCAGAGTTTTTAATATTGAACTTTTTAAAGCATTCAATAGTCTGTGCCACAGTTTCCAGGGCAATTGCAGTTACAACTATTCGAACCCTAGGATTTTTCTTAAGACAAAGCTCTATTATCTCATCTAACTTCTTTCCTGAGCCACCTATAAATACCTTATCAGGTGCAGGTAAATCAAGGAGTGAGTCTGGGGCAAGTCCCTCTATTGCTTTTAGGTTATATGCATTGAACTTTTCCCTATTTTCATTAATAAGTTCTATCCCCTTAGGATTTCTCTCAATCGCATAAACTTCACTTGCTGCAAGTGCCATTTCAATTGATACTGAACCTGTTCCAGCTCCAACGTCATAGGCTATGTCATTTTCTTGAAGTCTAAGCTTAGACATTACTATACTTCGAACCTCTGACTTTGTCATTGGAACATCTCCTCTAGCAAACTCTTCATCTGCTATACCAAATGAATTAAACTTATTAATAGGACTTTTATTCTCAACTAGCATTACACTTAAGTCGTCAAATTCAAGTCCTTGAAGCCTACTTGGTATACCTGTTGTTATTTTTTCATTGTCATAGGATAGATTTTCTCCAACACTTACAACTATATTATCAAGACCTGCATCTACAAAGGACTTACATATACTATTAACCTTATTTTTGCCACCTGTTAATATAAATGTTTTAGCATTTTTCATAATACTTGCTATAATGCTCTCATCTCTTCCATGAAGACTGATTATCTTCATATCATCCCAGTTTGCCTTAAGCTTCGATGCAAAATACACTATAGAGCTTATTCCTGGAATAAGCTCTACATCATAACCCTCAAGTTCTAGTAGTAATTTCTTTGTAGCACTAAAGAATCCAACATCACCTGATACTATAATTGAAACCTTTTTAGCTTCTTTATTATTCTCAAGTATGCCCTTTATTTCTTTACTTAAATAGGAATTAATCTTAGGAGTTTCAAGGTAACTAAATGCTTCAAGCATTCTGCTAGCTCCAATTAGTAGGTCACTTGACTCAACTACCTTTAAAGCTTCACCTGTCATTAAATCTTTATTTCCTGTTCCTATTCCTACAATGTATATCTTCATAAACTATAGAATCTCTCTAACTCTATCTGCAACTATCATAGCAAGACGCTTGTCACTTCCTAGAGTATCTCCAAATGTTATACTTACATCTGCATGATTCTTCTTAAATTCTTCAAGCTCTGCTGGAATATCTTCTTTAATATGTACTCCTTGGAATAGGAAGTATGGTATAACCTTTATATCCTTTGCTCCCTTAGAAATTAGGATCTCTAGCCCCTTTTCTAGGTTAACATCACAAAACTGTAGGTAAGCACATTCAACAAGTTCTAGTCCTAGTTGGTTCTTTACCTCAGATGTTATCTTTTCCATTGTTATCATTGTATCTTCTTCACGGCTACCGTGTGCTAATAATAGTACTCCTGTCATCTTACATATCTCCTTTAGTAAAGTATTCTTCTATGCATTCTAATGTAAAGTCTATATCCTTTTCTGTATGTGCATTTGATATAAACATAGCTTCAAATTGTGCAGGTGCTAGATATATTCCCTTGTTTAACATAAAGTTAAAGTACTTAGCATATGCTGCTGTATCTGATGTTTTAGCACCATTATAGTCTTCTATTTTTTCTGGGCTAAAGAAGAAACAACATAAAGATTCAAGGTTATTAACGCTGCACTTTAAGTTATGCTTCTTTATTATATCTTCTATTCCAGTAGCTAATCTGTTTCCAAGACTTCTTATATGCTCATATATCTTAGGGTTGTCTCTAAGAGTTCTTAGTTGAGTAATACCAGCTGCCATTGCTATTGGGTTACCACTTAGTGTCCCAGCTTGATATACCTTTCCTAGTGGAGCTACGTTTTCCATTATTTCTCTCTTTCCACCATATGCTCCAACAGGCATTCCGCCACCTATAATCTTACCGAATATAGTTAGATCCGGCTTTACGTTAAAATATCCTTGAGCTCCATCTATTCCTAGTCTAAATCCAGTTATAACCTCATCAAATATAAGTAGTGCACCGTTTTCAGTGCATATATCACGAAGCTTTTGTAGGAAATTATCCTTAGGTAGTACAACTCCCATGTTAGCAACAACAGGCTCTATAATTATAGCTGCAATCTCGCCTTTGTTTTCTTCAAATAGTCTCTCAACACTATTAATATCATTGTATATAGCAGTTAATGTATCCTTTGCACATCCTTCTGGTACCCCTGCACTATCAGGAACTCCTGTTGTTAGTGCCCCTGAACCTGCCTTTACAAGCATTGAATCGCTATGTCCGTGGTAACATCCTTCAAACTTAATTATCTTGTCTCTTCCTGTATGACCTCTCGCTACTCTAAGGGCACTCATAACAGCCTCTGTTCCTGAGTTAACCATTCTAACTAGTTCAACTGAAGGAACAACTTCACATATAAGCTTTGCCATTTCAACTTCTATCTTTGTTGCTGCACCAAAGCTTAATCCACTTGCTGCTGCATCGATTACTGCCTCTCGAACATCTGGGTGATTATGTCCTAGAATCATTGGTCCCCATGAACCTATAAAATCAAGATATTTGTTTCCGTCTTCATCAATTAGATATGCTCCATCTGCACTTTTCATAAATCTTGGAGTACTTCCAACTGATCTAAATGCTCTAACTGGGCTGTTAACCCCTCCTGGTATATACTTTTGTGCCTCTATATTTAAGTTTTCTGAAATTGTCATTAGCCTATTCTCCCTTCGTCAATGTATTTTGCAAGTTCCTTTGCATAGTATGTCATTAGAATATTTGCCCCTGCTCTAAAAATGCTTGTTGCACTTTCACATACAATTGACATTTCATCTATATATCCAGCCTTAGCCGCTGCCTTAATCATAGAGTATTCTCCACTAACGCTATATGCAGCAACTGGAACATTAAAGTTACTTGATACTTCATTAATAACATCTAGGTATGATAGTGCAGGCTTAACCATTATAATGTCTGCTCCTTGATTTATATCAAGTGCTGCTTGTTTTAAGCCTTCCTTCTTGTTATGGTAGTCCATTTGATATGTTTTTCTATCACCAAATGATGGAGCTGACCCTGCAGCTTCACGGAATGGTCCGTAGAAAGCTGATGCATACTTAACTGAGTATGACATTATAGGAGTTCCATGGAATCCATTTTTATCAAGCTCATGTCTTATAGCTCCTATTCTTCCGTCCATCATATCAGATGGTGCAACCATATCTGCACCTGCCTCTACATGTGAAAGAGCTGTTTTCGCAAGTAGTGGTAGAGTTGTATCGTTATCAATTCTATGTCCATTTAGCATTCCACAGTGACCATGTGATGTATATTCACAAAGGCATACATCTGTGATGTAGAAAAGGTTCGGATACTTTTCCTTAGCATATCTTAGTGCTTTTTGGATGATTCCATCCTCAGCGTATGCACCACTTCCAACTTCATCCTTATGCTCTGGTATTCCAAATAATAAAACCTTATTAACTCCGCTTTTTGAAATATCCTCAAGGGCATGACCTAGCATGTCTATGCTATATCTTTTTTGTCCCTCCATTGAAGATATATCCTCTATAATTCCCTTGCCCTCTTTAATGAAAATTGGGTATATTAATGATGATTTTGATATTCTAGTTTCTCTAACCATGTCCCTTAGAATATCACGATCTCTAAGTCTTCTTGGTCTATTTATTAAATCCATTTTAATTACCTCTCAATTCAATCAAAAGTTCAACCATGGAATCAAGTGTAGCCCTCTTTGCTACAAAGGTTTCCATAGAGTACTTCTTAGCTTCTCCTTCAGTACTCTCTCCTATACATATAGCCTTTAGCCTCGAATAGTCTGTCTTAACTGAATTTACAAAGCCCTTAACTGTACTAGCACTTGTAAATGCTACATAATCAAAGTCTTCTATATTATCAACCTCAGTTTCCTTAATAATCGTCTCATATATAGGAATGTCTCTGTAATCTATGTTAGCTTTCTTAAACTCTTCTACAATATCAAGTGTACCGTCCTTTGCCCTTGGAATCATAACCTTCTCGCCATTTACCTTAGGTGATAGTTCTATAGCTAGTACCTTTCCATTAAACATTGACGGAATAAAGTCCACTATAATTCCTCTATCCTCAATGGCCTTGGCTGTTGCACTTCCTACAGCTGCAAACTTAACTCCAAGTAGGCTTCTAATATCTATAGAATTCACTTTAAGAGACTCAAAGAATACATTAACTCCAGTTGGACTTGTAAACACAATCCATCCATAGTCCTTTATATTTTTAATTTCCCCTAAAAGAAGACTATTATCCTCTATAGCCTTAGTTTCTATAGTAGGAAGTTCTATAACCTCTGCACCATTATCATAAAGCTTCTTAGAAAGTCTAGATGCAAGGCTCTTAGGTCTAGTAACTAGTACCTTAGTACCTGCTAGAGGTCTTTTCTCTGCCCAGCTAAACTTATCTGAAAGCTGAGCAACCTTTCCTACTATTATAAGACCTGGGGTTTTTATCTTTGCATCCCTTGCCTCACTTGATAAATACTCAACAGTTGAAACAACCTTTCTTTGTCTTGATGTTGTTCCACTTTCTATTATTGCAGCAGGTGTAGTTTTATCCATTCCTGCATCAATTAGTCCCTTACATATAACTTCAAGTGAGGAAACACCCATTAAAAATACCAGTGTCCCATTTAACTTAACAAGTGATTCAAAGTCAATGCTAGGAGCACTTTCCTTTTTAGTATGCCCAGTTATAATATGTAGCGATGAGGTAAAGTCTCTATGGGTTACTGGGATTCCTGCATATGCTGGAACTGATATAGCTGAAGTTATACCTGGTACTATCTCAAACTCAATTCCATGTTCAACTAGAAGTTCAAGTTCCTCTCCACCTCTACCAAATAGAAATGGGTCTCCCCCTTTAAGCCTTGCTACATTCTTTCCTTTAAGTGCTTCTTCAAGTAATATTTCGTTTATTCTGTCTTGAGGCACTGGATGATTTCCCGATGTCTTTCCTACATATATAAGCTCTGTCTCATTTGGAATAAGGCTTAATATCCCTCCACCAACTAACTTATCATATACAACAACATCTGCCTTCTCTAATACTTCACGTCCCTTTAAGGTGAATAATCCTACATCAGATGGTCCTGCTCCAACAAGCCATACCTTTCCTTTTCCCATGACTATCCCTCTTTTCTAAGCTTAAGTGCAAGCTCTTCCCCAAGTTTAATACCATCTTTCACATCGCCTACTGTTTCACCTATTGTGTACTGCTCAGTTTCCTCATTATAATAAAGCCCCCTTAGCTTTATTTCATTTCCATGAACAATAGCATATGCTGCAA
Source organism: Clostridium cylindrosporum DSM 605 (assembly GCF_001047375.1). Taxonomy (NCBI): domain Bacteria; kingdom Bacillati; phylum Bacillota; class Clostridia; order Eubacteriales; family Clostridiaceae; genus Clostridium; species Clostridium cylindrosporum. The sequence continues at coordinate 101,357 of NZ_LFVU01000026.1, read as the reverse complement.
CTGGAGAACTACATCCTCCATTAAGTGTTCTTACAAAGCTTCTTTCAGCATCTGATGTGTAGTTTGCTATTTTGTTATTTACATTTTCAAGGAATGAATAATCCTCTCCCGCTCTTCCTTGAACAGCAAGTACTCCTTGACCTGCAGGTGGTATAACTTCATCTGTTGAAAAGAATCTACCAATTCTATGTTCAAGTCCTAATCTTTTAATTCCCGCTGCTGCAAGAACAATAGCTGAAAACTGACCAGAGTCAAGCTTTGAAAGGCGTGTTTGAAGATTTCCTCTTATCCAATCAACCCCTACATCTGGGTAAAGGTTTCTAAGTAGAAGTTTTCTTCTAAAGCTAGAAGTTCCAATACACTTACTCTTATCTAATTCCTCTTCTCCAAAGGGATATATAAGAACGTCCCTTGGGTCTTCTCTTTCAGATAGGGCAACAAGTGGAAGCTGCCCTGGAGTTTCCATTGGCATATCCTTTAGACTATGAACAGATAAATCTATTCTTCCCTCCATTAATGCCATATCAAGTTCCTTGACAAATAGACCCTTTCCCCCTACCTTATCAAGGGTTCTGTCTAGTATCTTGTCACCTGTTGTTTTCATTGTTATAAGTTCTAGTTCAATATCAGGATTGTGTCTCTTAATTGAATCCATTACTATTCTTGTTTGAAGAACCGCTAATTTACTTTCACGACTTCCAACTACTATCTTTCTTCTAGCCATAGAAAAATCACCCCTTCACTAATTAAATATATCTCGAACAATCCGCGTTACCTTTTTTGCTTCACTGTGGTTTAATCCACTTGCAGTTACACCAACTACAACATTATCTTTAATTACAACTCCAGGAAAATAGAAACTACATTCTTCCTTCTTATCTCCTATATTGCATAGAATATTTAGCTCTGTGCATTCACTATATATTCTATGGTTTACTTCCCTATTGTCTGTTAGGGCAAGTACTATATCTGAACCCTTGCAATCACCTTCATTGTAGGTTTCAAGAGTTAACTTTATCTTACCTTCAATTTCTAAAGTCTTTATCTCATCAAGCACTTTAGGTGCTATAACCTCTACTTTGCAGTTAAAGTTAAGTAGGGTTTTTATACGTCTAAGAGCTATATTTCCCCCTCCAAAAACCTTAACCAATTTATCTTCTAAATCAACGAATAGTGGAAAATATCTTTTAATATCCTCTTTCTTGTAATCAAGCTTTAAGTGGCTTAGTATTCTTTGTTCAATTTCCTCTAAGCTATAGCCAATCTCCTTAAGGGGTCTACCTATAACTATTAATTGTGCCATTGACTTTAATGCTGCATCTACCTTCTCCTGGAATCCACCAACATCGCCTGATTCCTTAGTCACCATATACTTTGCATTAATCTGAGCTAAGATTGCAGAATTAAGCTCCAAAGTAAATGGCCCCTGCATAGCTATTATGTTTTTAGCCTTAAGCCCTATGCTATAGCATTTTTCCATAACATCTACAGTTGGAAGAACCCTTGCAAAAACTCTAGTTTCATAATTATTAACCTTTATAAATTCATGAAGGTCACGACTTCCTGTAGTAAGCAGAATGTTTCCATCTACAGTATTTAGGTAATCTATAGCTTCATCTATGCTTTTTACATATATACAGCTAGCTACCTTTTCTTCCTTCCTTAGAAGTCTTATATACTCTACATTAGATTCCTTAGATGCAGCTAATATATTCTCTGTAACTTCACTTGCATAGGGGTGGGTGGCATCTATAACTAAGTTAAATCCACTACCTATAAGTTTTGCCATTTCTTCTCTAGTTAGTCTATTAACTAGGCACTTTATATTATCCCCTTTAGGAAGTACATCACGTCCAGTTTCAGTTGCAACTGAGACAGTAATATCTATATTGTACCTAGAGAGTCTTTCTGTAAGAATTCTCCCCTCGGTAGTTCCACCAAAAATGAGGATTTTATACATCCTTATAACCCCTTGGAGTTACCATTTTTCCAGAAATAACCTTAGTCTTTGAATTACCTATGAAAACAGTTGTAAACATATCTACTTCAGTGTTTCTAAGTTCCTTAAGCGTCATAACCTTGTACTCTTCACCTTCGCGGCCTATGTTTCTAACTATTCCACATGGAGTATTAGCACTTCTATAGCGTACGATTATGTCACATGCCTTCATAAGGTAATCAAAACGCTTTTTACTTGATGGGTTATATAAACAAATAACGAAGTCAGCCATTGCTGCAGCTTCTAATCTTTTCTTAATTAGTTCAAGTGGAGTTAAAAGATCACTTAAACTAATTACTGCAAAGTCATGAATAAGTGGCGCTCCAAGTATAGCTGCACCACTACATGCTGCTGTTATACCACTTATAACCTCTATTTCAACTGGATCATACTGCTGTGATACTTCATATATAAGTCCTGCCATTCCATATACTCCAGCATCTCCACTACAAACCATAGAAACAGTTTTTCCCTTTACCGCTTCCTCAAGTGCCATATGACATCTATCAACTTCCCTTTTCATAGGAGTTGTAAGTAGTGTCTTGTGTGAAAATTTATCCTTTATAAGGTCTATATAAACGCTGTATCCAGCTATAACGTCACTTTCCTCCATAGCGGCCATTGCCCTTGGTGTTATCTCGTTGAACCCTCCTGGTCCTAGTCCTACAACATATACTTTCATTAGTTCACCTCTGATTTCTTTTTCATTTCGAATTTGACTCTTCTTATTTCTCTATTGTAATAAAACTCTTTAAATTCATTTATATATTTATTAAGTATTGACTCTACTTTAATTATCTGAGCCTCAAGAACCTCATTTGTACTATTTTCATTTTCGCTTAGTGAATCTATATCATAAAGCTCTACGCCTTCTAAGTCCTTTATTTTAGTGTCTATATCACGTGGTATTGCAAGGTCTATAAACAGCCTTTTTCTATCATCAATTACTGCCTTTACATCATCATAGATTAAAGTATAATGTGGACTTAAAGTACCACTTATAACTACATCTGATTCGTTGACATAATCTATTCTGTCATCATATTGAATAATTCTACACCCTTCGGGTACTTGAACTACCCCCCTTTTATACTGGCGAAGAGTCATAGAAACACTGCAACCTGCATCTACTAATGTCTTTGCTGTAAGTCTTCCTACTTCGCCATTGCCTATAACTAGGCATTTAACTTCTTTAAGTGAAGTGTATTTAACTTTAAGTAAGTCTAAAACCTTAGTTGCAACCGAAGTATCAACAGGTGTTAGTCTAACATTTGTCTTTACCCTCTTTGCTGAGGTTATTGCCATTTGAAATAACTTTTCTAAAACAGTGTCTATTGTTCCCTCTTCCCTTGAAATTGATGCACTTTCTTTAACCTGAGTTAAAATCTGATCCTCTCCTATTATCTTTGACTTTAACCCACATGAAAGTTCAAATAGATGTTTTACTGCTTCATTTCCGTGTCTCACAGTAAAGAATTCTCTATAAAGTGATTCATCCATATCATAGATTTCTCCTATTACTTTATAAATGTCCTCATCATCACCTAAAAATTTACTAAACCATATTTCTGTACGGTTACAAGTTGATATAATTACACATCCGCTAACAGGGAATTTATTTCTTATGTCATTTAATGCAAGTACTACCTTTGATTTGGTAAATGCAAACTTCTCTCTAAATTCTATACTAGCCTTGCTGTGGTCAATTCCTATCATACTAACCTTCAAAATCAGCACCCCATTTCTTAACTGCTACTGCTAGTGTAACAGAATTTCTACATGTCTTCCTAATAATTAAACTACCATTGTCACTCCCAAGCACCGCTGCTCTTTCACATACATTATCTACCCCAGTAATGCTTTTAACAAAGCCAGACCTCGTAAAATCTCCTTTTGCCTCATTAAGCTCATCAGGTGTAAATGTTATAAAGTTTAAGTTGTACTTAGTACAAAAATCAACTAATCCCTTTTCATCTGCTTTAATGTTAATTGATGAAACATTTCTAACACCTTTAAGTGATATATTATTTTCCTTAAGAGTCTTAAGTACTAACTCCTCAATGTTTTCAAGTGGAGTATTCCTTCTACATCCTATTCCAAGGGACACTATCCTTGGAATAAGAGATAGTGTTCTCTTATATGGCTTTTTCATATCATCTAGTGTAATTGCAATCCCAATATCACTTGAAGTGGTTAGCTTTAAGTCACTATGGATATTAGAGTCTATACTAAAGTCACATAGTAATCCTATTTTCTCATTTTCAAGTACCCTAGATGAAACCTCCTTTGCAATAGCCATATCACTTATGTATAGGTCATTTGCCTTAGCAAAGGTATCAACTGAAAACCTATTATTAATATCCGTTGCAGTAGATATTATAGCCTCTCCCCCTGTTATAGTAGCTATTGTAGTAGCTAGGGAATTAGCTCCCCCTATATGTCCAGAAAGTAGTGATATAACATGTCTTCCTAGTTCATCTACTACTATAACAGCAGGGTCCTTTGTTTTATCCTTTATAAAAGGTGCAATGGACCTTACTGCTATACCACAGGCACCTACAAATACAATAGCATTCCTTGATGCAAACATATCCTCTGTCCAAGCTTTAAGTCCACTACTTATAGTATTTAAATCATATTCCTTAGAGAATTTCTCCAGTGTGTAGCCTTCTACATCGTTACTTGAAGCTAACTTTAAGCTAATACTTTTAGTTAGCTTTGCTCCATTTCTAGTAAAGGATACTACTGCTATTTTCATTTACTTACTCGCCTCTCTAAACTCATGTGTAAAGCTTGGGTCATATAGCTTTGATAGCTCATATTCGTTTCCAAGAAAGTCACCAACTATTATTAAAGCTGTTTTAGTAATATTGTTTTCACGAGCAACCTCTGGCAGTGTATCAACTGTACATATGAACTTTTTCTCATCATCCCAAGTAGCCTTATAAACAATAGCCGCTGGTGTATCCTTTCTGTATCCTCCAACTAAAAGTCTTTCACGAAGAGCTTCAAGCATTCCTGTACTTAGGAATATAACCATTGTAGCATTGTGACTAGCAAGTAGAGCTATTTCCTCTTTTTCAGGTACTGGAGTTCTTCCTGCCATACGAGTTATAATAACTGTTTGTGACACATTTGGAAGTGTGTACTCCTTTTTAAGAGTTGCAGCTGCACCGAAAAACGAGCTAACACCTGGAGTCACATTGTACTCTATATTAAGTGTATCTAGTCTATCCATTTGCTCTCTAATTGCACCATATATACTAGGGTCCCCTGTATGAAGTCTTACGACCATTTCACCATTATCTGTTGACTCCTTCATAACATCTATAACTTCATCAAGGGTCATCTTAGCACTATTATAAACCCTGCAGCTTTCCTTCTTATATGTTAAAAGCTCAGGGTTCACAAGTGAACCTGCATATATTATTACATCAGCTGCCTCAAGTAAAGTTTTTCCTCTAACTGTAATTAAATCCACTGCTCCTGGACCTGCACCAACAAAATGTATCATATTCCCTACTCCTTATCCTTTACAACTATTATAGAAAAATAGCTTGAACTTTCATCTACATCATCAAGGCTATCAAAAACAGCCTCTCCATCCATTGTACATCTTTGAACCATTTTAGCATTTTCATATAGTCCCTTTTCCTTAAGAGACTCCTTAACCTTATTTATCGATCTTCCCGTTTTCATAAGAACCTTAGTCCCCTTAAAGTCTAGTCCTTCACTTGCACCTTTATATGATGCAGGTATTATGTGAAGTGGCTCTGCCCCTTCAACAAGACCTTCGTTTAATCTTGCTGCTACTGCACAAAATGAAGGAACCCCAGGGATTATTTCAGCACTATAGCCCTTACTTAACACGCGTTTGTGAATATAGATATATGTAGAATATATACACGGATCTCCTAGTGTTAGAAATGCTATATTCTTTCCCTTTTTAATTAAATCTATTAGTATATTTGCCCCTGCCTCATGACTAGCATTTAGAATATCCTTATCTCTAGTCATTGGCATATCTATCTCAACTATTTCCTTACATTCTATATCATTAACTGCACCTTTAGCGATGCTAAATGCAACCTTTTCACTTTCCCCTGATCTTGGAACTGCGATTATATCACATTTTCTTATAGTATTTACTGCCTTTAAGGTTATAAGCTCTGGGTCCCCAGGGCCTACCCCTACTCCATAAAGTTTCCCATTTTCCATAATTATATCTCCCTTATCCTAAAGTGTTTGATTAACTCCTTTGAATGCTTTGTTTCACATAGTAGTCCGTATTTGTTAGAGAAAACAATTGCACCTACTTTAAGTTCATTATATACCCTTTGATTAATATGATAATCTATTTTTTCCCCTATTCTACTAAATACATCTTCTCTTAAACCAGCCTTATCTAAATATTCTATAGCATCATCTGTTGTTATGCTGTTCATTATTTTCTCTAAGGTAGACCTATCTGCTCCCTCAAGTGCTGCATTTGCTGTAAGAATCTCAACTCTACAATCTGCATATCTTGAGTGGGTATTCATAATTCCCCCAGATAGTTTCACAAACTTTCCAACATGACCTATTAGAAGAATTCCTTTAAACTTAAACTCTAAGGCATAATCTAATACATCACCTACAAAGTTGCTACACTTTACAGAGTCTTCTATATCTATTCCAAGTGTTTCACTTGCAAATGCCTCACCGTAGTTTCCAGGTGTCACTAAAACATACTCTGCACCATTTTCATGGAGCATCTTCATTTCAATTCTTATAGAATCTGTTAGAGCTTTTTCACTCATAGGTTCAACTATTCCACTTGTTCCTAGAATTGAAATTCCACCTACTATTCCAAGCCTTGGATTAAAGGTCTTTCTAGCAATCTCCTCACCCTTAGGGATAGAAATTACAGCCTCTATTCCACCTTTATATTCAAGTTCCTCTATAATAGACTTAACCTCATTTTCTATCATACTTCTAGGAACTCTATTAATTGCAGCCTCACCTATGGCCTGTTCAAGTCCCTTTTTAGTGACTCTACCAACTCCTATTCCTCCATCAATTACAACCTTTGGTTCATCTATCTTTCTCACCTTTGCAAAGATTAGCATCCCATTTGTAATATCAGGATCATCTCCACTATCCTTTTGAATAGCACAGGATACATACTCATCTGATTTATTAATCTCTAAAACCTTAAGCTTTAATCCTATCCCCTTAGGAGTCATTAAATCTACATATTTTATATCTGAACCTGAAAGGAGCATTATAGATGCTGCCTTTGCAGCAGCAGCGGCACAACTTCCTGTAGTGTATCCTAAACGAAGCTTCTTATTATCCTTATAGATATATTCCTCAATTTGGCTCAATTAAATCTCTCCCTTGGCTATATTTCCTATTATACTTATAGGACTTATGTAGTTCAAATTATAATTCTATTAATTATTCCTTATATTGTTAATCAATTCATTAATAGTTTTTCTACCTTGGGCTATAGTCGAAGCTGAGGTATCAACATCTAAATTATCCTTATTTTTAAGAACCTCCATTAAATGAGCAATTCTTGGAAGTCTAAGGTAGTTTTCTCGAAGAACCTCAGGATTATTAAACATTTCCTTCACAGAACCTGAGTGTACTACCTTCCCCCTATTCATTACATAGGCGTCATCACAATATAGTGGTACAATGTCAATTTCATGTGTTGCTATAATAAGTGAGATATTATTCTGCTTTTTTATATCATCAAGTAGATTTAGAATTTCACTAACCCCCTGTGGGTCAAGCCCAGCTGTTGGTTCATCAAGTATTATAACCTCTGGATTCATAACAAGAACACCTGCTATAGCAACTCTTTTCTTCTGTCCGAAACTTAGTGCATGGGTTGGCTTATCTGCTATATGCTCTATCCCAGTATCCCTTATTGCCTTTTCTACTCTTTCCTCTACTTCATTTTTACTAAGTCCCATTTTCATAGGTCCAAAGGAAATATCACGTCTAACACTAGAGGAAAATAGCTGATTCTCAGGATCTTGAAAAACTATTCCGATTTTCTTCCTTATATCTATAAGGCCTTTTTTATCATACTTTACAGGGGTTCCATTAAAGAAAACCTCTCCACCCTTAGGCTTTAAAACCCCATTAAGGTTAAGAAATAAAGTAGACTTTCCTGCTCCATTTCCACCTAGGATTGCTGTTGTTCTTCCTTTTTTGAAAATCATATTTACATTATCAAGTGCCATTTTATCATCTTCATAGAAGTAACATAAATTTCTAGTTTCTAATATACTCATTAAAACAATAACCTTTCTACTATATAGGAAATAATCAAAATTATACAAACTAATACTGTGTATATATTTAACCACTTACACGGACTATATTCTTCTACTAAAGTATCAAGACTTCCATCAAAGCCCCTTGATTCAAGTGCTGCATTTATAGTATCAATTCTTCTAAATGATCTTAAGAATAGTGAACTTATTAATTCTCCAGTTGAATACATCTGGTTCTTAAATCCAAGATACCCAAGCCTTGATGACTTAGCTATGTAAATCTTTTCTCCCTCTTCCCATATAATAAATATAAATCTATACATAAGCTCCATTAATTCAATTAGTAAAACAGGAAGTTTTGTTTTCCTAAGTAGATTAAAGAAATCATTCATAGGAGTATTAAGAGAAAAAAAGTACATGCAGCTTACAGCTCCTAGGGACTTAAGTGTTATAAGTAGTCCCTTCATCAAAGTATCATAACTTATTCCATAGGAGTAACTTCCTAAACTAACCCCTATTAATAAGGGGCTACCTAGATTAAACCTATTAATCATAATAGTTGCTGATCCTATAAATAAGAATCCAATTGGAATGAGAATTAATTTCAAAAATACCTTATATGATATGCCACCCCATACTAAGGTGGCATATGTCATTATAATTATCGTCAAAATACTCACTATAAAGGAATTAGAAAATATGCATATTAATAGTGGCAACATACTAAATAAAAGCTTACCCTTAGGGTTTAGTCTAGAAATTTTCGAGAGGTACGCATATTTATCAATTCCTATCATTATTTATTATTCTCCTTATTTTTAACAGATAGTCTTCCAAATGCAAATCCTAGAAACCCTGCTCCAAGCGCAGCTTGAAGAGCAAATAATAATGACTCTACCTCTGTACTTGGTGGCTGGAAAAGGGAATCTGCCCAAGGCTTATAGCCTGGTTTAATCTGAGTTATGGCATCCTTAGCCTTTCCATCAGCTCCCCCAAATTCTGCACCTTTATTTATAAGTAAAGGAATAACTGCTATAGCCCCAGCTATTAAGAGCATTATAATATTCTTTTTCCATAGCTTCATAACGTCTTCCCCCTTATTATACTGATAACATATTCAGCTCATCTGAACAGTACTTTTGGATTCCATTGTACACTATTACAGTTAGTAACCCTTCGATCATAGCTAAAGGAAGTTGAGTTATAGCGAATATACCTAAAAACTTAACTAGGGACCCTATTACTCCACCGGTTGCATCTGGAAATGCAAGTGCAAGTTGTCCTGAAGTCACCATGTATGTAAATATATCACCTAGAAAAGCTGCAAAGAAAACACCTATCTCCTTTTTAACTCCTACCCTTTTACATAGAATGTACACTCCATATGCTATGAAAGGTCCTGCGATTGCCATAGAGAATGTATTGGCCCCAAGAGTTGTAATCCCTCCATGTGCAAGTAAAATTGCCTGAAACAAAAGAACTATAACGCCAATAACCGACATAGCAAGTGGTCCGAATAATACCGTTCCAAGACCTACACCAGTTGGATGTGAACAACTTCCAGTAACTGATGGAATCTTAAGGGATGACAGTACAAATGCAAATGCCCCACACATAGCTAGAATTAAAAGCATCCTAGAAGAATTAGAAACCTTCTTCTTAATAGATAAAAATCCTAAAACTATGAAGGGTATACATAGAACTCCCCAGCTAATACTCCAAACAGGTGGCAGGTAACCTTCCATTATATGCATAGCATTAGCATTCATAATAGGAACTACTAAGATTAATGCCATAAGTGAAAAGCACCTTAAAATTAGCTTTTTAAAATCTATCTTTCCCATGTTTAACCTCCAATTATTAATTAGAAACAAAAATACACCTATCATAGAGATAAGTGTAGAAAAAGGTATAAAACTACCTACTACACCCCCTATCCATCGTAGAGAATATAAAATGCAAAATATTAATATCCTGACTTAAGCCTCATCATACAAAGTAGCCTTCCCAGTTTCCCAGTGGCATAATTACTTGTACTCTTCTAATACAGTTGCGGGACAGTGCAGGATTCCCACCTGCTTCCTAATTAAGTGACTCACTTACATTTGCACTTATTCCTATTTTATTTTGAAATTTGGTACAAAAAAATGTTCCAACCAAAGCTGAAACATAATAATTGCAAAAAATATCTACACCTATACCAAAAACGGGTATAAGCATATCCTTATTGTAAGCAAACTATTTCTTCATACTCTGTGAATTAATAGTTCTCTAGAGGAAATTCCCCTAGAAAATAATGGCATGTATTCCGGCTCAGACATCATCGCATCCCTTCCCCTTCCCAAGCACTATGCTCAGTGGGCTTAATGAAGGTAGCTCCGTCAATACGGCGGCAGGACCGCTTAGGATTTCAACCTAATTCCATATTATCATAATAAATTAAAATTTAAAATGAACCATTATTTGAGAATTTAATTTTCACGTGAATTCTATCACATTAATGACAATAAAGTCAATTTATATAGCTTGACTGAGTATGAGCCTTATTGGTAACATGGTACATATTAGGTAAATATTTTAATATAATAAAGTAATAAAATATAATTAACTTGAAAATCCACAAGGGAGAATATAGATGACCTCAATTTACAATAACTCATTAAAAAAAGATAATAAAAATAATGATTTGATTTATCCAAAGGATAACCCTCAAGAAAACTTTAACTTATCAAAAGAGGAAATGGAGAAAAAAATTGAATTCATTTCTAATCATGATTATTTAACAAAGCTCCCTCATCGTGCCTTTTTTAGAAAACAAATTAAACTACAATGTGAAGAATTTAGAGAAAAAGAAAGATCCTTTGCTTTAATGATGTTAAATGTTGATGGATTTAAATATATAAATGATGCTTTAGGTTATAGTATAGGAGATAATCTTCTAGTAGAAATCGCTTATAGATTAAAGATGTTCCTAGGTGAGGATATATTTATTTCTCGTTACTTTGGAGACCAATTTGCTATTATTGTGCCAGGGCTAGGTAATATAGGGGAATATGAATGGGTAGCTAAAAAGGTTATTGATTTATTTTCAAATCCCTTTATAATAAATCAACATAATTTAAACATTACTGTAAGTATGGGAGTAAGTATCTTCCCTGAAGATGGAAAGGATCATGAATCTTTAAAAAACTATGCAAATAGGGCTTTAATTAGAGCTAAAACCGAGGCAAAAAATAGTTATAAGTTTTATTCCCCTAAAATGAATATCCAAAGTTACAAGCAATTCATACTTCGAAATGACTTTCTAAAAGCTATTAAAAATGGTGAGTTTAAAGTCTATTATCAACCAATTATTAAACTAAAAAACAATGAAATATTAGCAGCTGAAGCATTAATTCGCTGGGATCATCCAACATGGGGTTTAGTGTTCCCCTCTGAATTTATATCTATAGCAGATGAAACAGGATTTATTATTGACATGGGAAATTGGTTACTAAGAGATATATGTGACACATATAGAAAATGGATTGATTCTGGGTTACCAGCTATAAAGATATCTATTAATTATTCAAGTATTCATTTACAACAAAAGAACTTCCTAGAGAATGTTAAAAATATAATAGATGAATTTAAATTAAATCCTAATTTTCTAATTATAGAAATTATAGAAAGCATACTATTTGAAAATAAAGAAGAAATAATGCATAATATCAAATGCTTAAGGGCCTATGGAATACAAGTAGCCCTTAATAACTTTGGAAGGAGTTATTCATCCCTACAATATCTAAACTCGCTTAATATAGATATTTTAAAGATAGATAGTTCTTTTATCAAAAATGTTACTATAGATAAAACTAGCGATATAATTATTGAAAGTTTAATTAAAATGGCCCAAGAACTTAAAGTTAAACTAGTGGCAGAGGGAATTGAAACTGATGAACAATTGCACTATTTAAAAAAGTTAAATTGTCATACAGGGCAAGGCTATTTGTACATAGAACCAACGCCTATACAAGAATTCGAAAAAATATTATCTAAGAAAAAATTAAATCCAATTAATGTGAAAAACCCTGCAATTGAGGGAAGGCGGAATTTTTTTAGAATTAACTTTATAAACTTACTAGAAGTTGATATGACGGTTTTAACAATTAATGATAAAAAGGTGAACTTAGGATATACAAAAGCCCTGATAAAGGATATGGGTCCAGGGGGCTTAAGATTTATTTCTACTATAAGACTTCCTATAAAGAATAATATTATATTACAGTTTAAAACAGAAATTTTGGCAGAGGAAATCAATGTATATGGATGTCCTAAATGGATAGAAGAGGTGCACGGAGACCTATATGAATATGGTATTGAATTTACCGTTGATGAAAATGAAAGAACTATACTAACTGGAGTTTTACATAAATTTGAGGTTAAGATGAAAAATAACATGGGATTCAATGAAGGTAGATTTGTATTTGATTCCCCTAATACATACTTTCCTAAGTTATCCTAGAAAATATATTTTATACTTATAACAAATAAGAAGGTGTTAGAGAAAATTCTCTTAGACACCTTCTTTATTTTAGAATTTACATTCACTAAGTTCCTAATACTCTTCTACTAATGATTATTTGAAATATATTCCATAAAAATATATAATGTAATTACTTATAAATAGGGGGGATATATAATGGTTAATTCAATTAAAGACTATTTTAAGAATTTAGATACAAAAAATAGTAGATATGTTGTATATACATTAGGTGCAATAATCTTATTTGCATTTAGCTATTTTGTAAGTAAAGAACTACTTACATATGCACTTTTATAAACTTATTATGAATCAAAATAAAAAAGTCCATCTCATACGAGATGGACTTTTTGGAGCCGGCAATAGGATTTGAACCCACGACCTACTGATTACAAGTCAGTTGCTCTACCAACTGAGCTATGCCGGCACAAATGGCGACCCAGAAGGGGCTCGAACCCTCGACCTCTGGCGTGACAGGCCAGCACTCTAACCAACTGAGCTACTGGGCCATTTGTGGTGGAAACAACAGGGATCGAACCTGTGACCCCCTGCTTGTAAGGCAGGTGCTCTCCCAGCTGAGCTATGCTTCCAAAATAATGGTGACCCCTAGGGGAATCGAACCCCTGTTACCACCGTGAAAGGGTGGTGTCTTAACCGCTTGACCAAGGGGCCATATCCTTAGTCACCAGGGCTTGTGCCCTTCGACAAGATTTATAATACAATATCGTATAATAAAAGTCAACACATTTTCCAAAAAAAATTTAAAGTTTTTTTCAGGCATTTGTGAGGATTAGAAGTTCTCCTCGAAGGACTCGTGGTTTTAGATACAATCACCACTACTGCAAGACACCCTATCCCACATAAAAAGAACACGCTAACTCGCGTGTCCTTCCTTTAAGTAGTCTATTATAACCCTTGCAAAAACTGCTGATGCTAATGGAACTACCTTTTCATCTATTCTAAACTTTGGGCTATGAAGACATTCTACTGCCCCTGCACCTTCGTTATATGTTCCAATATAAGCATATAGTGATGGAACTAGTCTTGAGAAACAAGAGAAGTTCTCCCCTGTCATTGCAGGTTTTTCTATAAGCTTTATCTTTTCCTTAGCTACCATGTCCCTACATGAGTCACAGAATCTTTTAATCATTTCCTTATCATTTATAACTGGATAATAGGAAAGTTCACTAAAGAATTCTACCTCACCCTCATTAGCTTCTGCTATTGAATTTGATATCTTCTTTATCTTTTCACTTATTCTCTCATTTATATCCGGATCACAGCTTCTTATTATTCCCTTCATATTGCATTCCTCAGGAATAATATTAAACCTGTCTCCACCAGCATTCATTGAACATATAGATACAACTATCGGTTCAACTTGAGATTCTCTTCTTGTAACTATAGCCTCTATTGAACCATAAATCTGATGCCCAATTGATATAGGGTCTACTGTCTTATCTGGTGTGGCACCATGTCCACCCTTTCCCTTAACCTTTATGCTAAAGTTAGTTGAACATGCCATTGCACATCTTCTAGCTATCCCAATCTCCCCTGATTTAAGATTTGGCCAGATATGACCTGCAAGGGATGCTGTAACCTTTGGGTCTTCCATTACACCATCATCTAAAACCCTTTCAACTGCCTTTATTCCTCCACCTTCCTCACATGGCTGGAATAGAAATTTAACTGTTCCTGAAAACCTATGTCTTAAAAGATAAAGTATTTTAGCTGCTCCAAGTGTCCAAGCAATATGTGAATCATGTCCACAAGCATGCATAACTCCTTTAATCTTTGACTGATAAGGCTCTCCTGTTTCCTCTTGAATAGGAAGAGCATCTATGTCTGCTCTTAAAAGTATACACCTATCATTTTCTTCTTCTTTAAGTCCCTTTAAAACCCCAAGGACTCCAGTTCCACCAACCTCTTCAACATGATCAAAACCTATTTTTAGAAGTTCTTCCTCAATAAGCTTTGATGTTTTAAACTCCTTAAAACCAAGTTCAGGATTTTCGTGAACCTGTCTTCTGATACCTATAATGTAATCTCTAAGCTCCCGAGCCAGATCGAGAACTTCCTGTGCTAACAATACAATCATCCCCTAAAATATTTTATAAACAGAACTCTTGAATAATAGAAAACTTTAACTCCTATTGATTCTTATAAGTCCTTGTCCGATAGCTTAGCAGAATTAAGTCATTGGATAAATAAATCTGCCTATTACTATTGTATCACCGAAATAAAAAATAGTTCCTAACAAATAGTAACAATTTTTCAATTATTAAAATATTATATAAGGTATTAATACCTATTGAACCCTTATATCTTTCTATTTTAAAATCCAATCTCTACCTTCTTTTCAATATAGTAAACTGCTAATAAGTATGTATTAGCAGTTTATTCTTTATTAACTTTTCCCCATATAATAGTTATCTTTTAAATCTAGATGAAGCTTTATAGAATATAGCTCTTTTCCATTTTTTACACTTTACACCCCTATATTCCTTTGAAATCCTATTAAATATATGGATATAATTACAGGACAGTTTGCGTAATAAATTTTTTATATGTTTTTTAAAATTTTATGCAAGGATTCATCATCTTCATTCGTATTATATATAGGAGGGAGTGAGCAAATGGAGTCAACAGCGTTTGAAATAAACGACATAATAGAAATAGCGCTAACTAAGTATTCAGACATGGTGCGTAGAATTTGCTTTTTATATCTAAACAACAGTACAGATGTTGATGATATATTTCAAGAAGTATTCCTAAAGATGTTACAAAGGAAAACCCCCTTTGAAAGTGATAAACATGAGAAAGCGTGGCTAATAAGGGTAACGATTAATAAGTGCAAAGATACCTTAAAAAGCTTTTGGAGAAAAAATATAGACTCTATTGAGGGTATAGACATACCCTTTGAAGATAAATCTGAAAATGAGCTTATGCAGATAGTTTTATCAATTCCACAAAAATATAAGGACGTTATCTATCTACATTATTATGAAGGGTACACTGTACCTGAAATGGCGAAGTTACTAAAAAAAAGAGAAAACACAATATATTCTCAATTACATAGGGCAAGACTAATTATTAGACAAAAATTAGGGGGTAAGGAACATGAATACGCGTTTTAAATCTGCGTTAAACCAAATTAAAGCTGAAGATGCCTTAGTAAAGAAAACTGAATTATATTTAAAAGACGCGCTACAAAAAGAACAAAATACTAAAACATTCAAGTTTATAAAGTGGAACATATTTCCCATGGGAAAAAAACTTGTACTTGCTACTTGTATGGCTATTTTACTTGTTTGTGGAAGTAGCATGACATATGCCTACTATAAAACACCAACATCATATCTTAGTATAGACATTAATCCAAGCATTGAGCTTGGTGTAAACGGATTTGGCAAAGTCGTAAAGGCTAAAAGCTTTAATGATGATGGTAATAAGATATTACATGGTCTAAAGGTAACAGGACTTAATGTAAAGAAGGCTGTTAATACAGTTCTCTTATCTGCTATACACAATAATTATATAGAAGTTAATGGCTCAACAGTTGTTTCTTTTACATCAGAAACAGATAATAAAAACACCTCTATAAAACTTCAAGCAGAATCAGAAACTGGAGCAACAGAAGCTTTAAGGAAAACTTTGAAAACTGCAATTATACATAAAGAAAATGTTCCTCTTTCTCTTCATGATGAGGCAAAAGCATATAATATTACTCCTGGAAAGCTTAACTTAATAAAAAAACTTCAAGCCCTTGATTCAAGCGCTACCATAGAGAAGTACAAAGATGAAAGTGTAAAAAGTATAATGAACAACATAAAGGTTCTAAAAAGCAAAAGTACTGTAATTACTAAAGCCGAGGATCCTTTATATGATAAAGCTAAGAAAACTAATAGTGGTTCATCAAATAACACTACTAGTAAACTAAGTGATAATAATACTACTACTAATACAGTAGCTAAAACACAAAGTGATGCTGAGAAAAAGACAATAACTAAACTTGAAAAAACGAAATCATCAAATAATAAAAATAATAAATCTAATAGTAAGAAGAGTAATGGTAATGGTAAAAGTAATCCTAATAGTTATAGTAATGCTAATAATAACGGCAATGGTAATGGAAAACATAATAAAAATAGCAATTCCAATAGTAATGCTAATAACAAAGGTAATAAAAAAAATAAGTAAAAAAGAACTATAACTTTCACATATGGTATGGGAAACAAAACAATTTCCCATACCTTTTTACTTTTCAATTCTATTTATAAAGGAGTATTAGGCGTTAACTATCTCTCCACCATTTATATGTATTGTTTGACCAGTTATAAATGAAGCTTCATCTGATGCTAAAAATACGTACGCTCCTGCCACTTCAACTGGCTGACCTGCTCTTTTCATCGGGGTTTGTGATCCAAATGTACTTACCTCTTCTAATGTAAAGCTAGATGGGATTAGAGGTGTCCATATTGGTCCAGGTGCAACTGCATTTACTCTTATACCTTTATCTGCAAGATTCATAGATAAAGACCTTGTAAGACTAGTAATAGCACCTTTAGTAGATGAATAATCAATTAATGTCTTATGACCATGGAAAGCTGTGACAGATGATGTATTAATTATTGAAGCCCCACTAGTCATATACTTAAGTGATGCCTTAGATAGGTAGAAATTAGCAAATACATTTACCTCAAATGTTCTTAGCATCTGATCTGTATCTATTTGGTCTATGGAATTCTTAGAATATTGAACCGCAGAATTATTAACTAGTATATCTATATTGCCATACTTTTTTCCTATTTCATCAATAACACTTATGCAGTATTGTTCATTTGCTATATCACCTTTATATAGATTACATTCTCCACCCTCAGATTCTATTATACTTTTAGTTTCTAGAGCATCTACATCCTCATCAAAATATAGTATATTAACCTTTGCTCCGTGCTTTGAAAAAGCATATGCAACTGCTCTACCTATTCCACTATCTCCACCTGTGATAACAGCTATCTTATTCTTTAGCTTTTCTCCAATAACGTTATATCCATTAGCCTTAAAAATAGGTCTTGGATTCATTTCACTTTCAATTCCAGGGTGTCTTTCTTGTACTTGCGCTGGAAAACTTGTCGGGAAATTCATATTAGCCATTAGTGCAATCCTCCTAAATATTCTTTAGGATTATTATTTGTAAGTTTTGATATATTATGCTTATATTGTCTAAGTCTTAATAGCTTTCTAGGTTAATCTAACAGAGGCTAAATAGATTTTGTAAAAAATATATCTTACTATTCATTACCTATCTTAAATTAAGAAAAACCCTAAAATAGGGCTTTTCTATAAAACAGATCAATACTTAATTACTTATAGTAGGCACTTTCTTCCTGAGTTTCTTATACCTTCTAATGCAGTTGTAGCTTGATCAGCTGTAAAAGGAATAAACTCTTTAATTGCACAGATACTTATGAAGATCTTATCAAATGGAATGAAGAAAGGAATTCCCTCAACAAACTTAATTCCATCTACTAAAACAAGAACTGAATCATTTATTACAGCTTTTACTCTTCCAATAACAACGGCATCCTTTTCAAAAACAGCAACATACTCACATTTATACTTTTCAAGTTGTTCTGCTAGTGTTTTAACACATTCGTCACAACACTTAGAGTCTTTCTTTTTGTGATCATAGCATTTTTTGTGATCATCGTATTTTCTAAAGTCATCGTATTTTTTGAAGTCCTCTTCATTTCTAAAATCATTATTATTGTTGTTGTACATGTTAACCACTCCCTTTACTTATTTTCGATATACAATATTCTACTTTTCAAAAATTGGTTACTAAAATAGGCGTATTTTTCAAATATTATGTAATCTTATAATCAAAATAAGCCTATAGAATATAGGCTTTTCTTTGATTTTCTCCTAATTTAAATATTTTATTGTAAACTATAATTCTACAAACAAAAAAGGCTGTCATTAACATGACAACCTCTCTTGATTATAGACTCTCATCTACTAATATAGTCTCTTCTCTATTTGGTCCTACAGATACAATTGAAATCTTGCATCCTGTAAACTCTTCTATGAATTTAAGATAAATCTTTGCATTTTTAGGAAGTTCATTATAACTTTTAGCCTTAGCAACTGATGAATCCCATCCCTTGAATTCCTTATAAACAGGCTTACACTGTGCAAGGTCCTCAAGTGATGCTGGGAAGTAGTCTATCATAGTTCCATTTAGCTCATACCCTACACATACTTTAAGGGTATCAATCCCTGCCAATGTATCAAGCTTTGTTATTGCAAGGCTTGTTAGTGATGATATACGAACTGCGTATTGTAGAATTATAAGGTCAAGCCACCCACATCTTCTACTTCTTCCTGTGGTTGTTCCATATTCAAATCCTTTTTCTCTAATATGCTCACCCATTTCATCTAATAACTCTGTTGGGAATGGCCCTTCTCCAACTCTTGTTGTGTAAGCCTTACAAACCCCTACTGCTGACTTAATAGCAGTAGGACCAACACCTGCTCCTACACATACTCCACCTGAAATTGGGTGGGAGGATGTAACATATGGGTATGTTCCATAATCTACATCAAGAAGTGTTCCTTGAGCACCTTCAAATAGAACCTTCTTGCCGCTCTTAATTCCTTTGTAGACTTCAACTGTAGTATCACGTACAAATGGAACCAAAATCTTAGCATATTCCATATATGTATTATATATTTCATTAAAGTCTAGCTCTTCTCCACCATAGATATTTTTGATTATGCTATTTTTTATTTCAAGAGATGCCTTTAACTTTTCCTTAAAAACTTCAGGTTTTAATAGGTCACAAACCCTAATCCCGCTTCTTTCATGTTTATCCATATAACAAGGTCCTATGCCTTTTTTAGTAGTACCTATACTTTGACTTCCTCTTTTCTCTTCGCTTATTCCATCTAAAACCTTATGGTATGGCATAATTATATGTGATCTATCGCTTATAGCAAGTTTACTTGGTGTAACTCTTAGCCCTTCTCTTTCTAGATATTCAGTTTCATCTATAAAAGCCTTAGGGTCTATAACTACTCCATCACCTATTATACATAGACAATCTTCATTAATAATTCCAGATGGTATTAGATGAAGCTTGTATGACTTATCTCCTACTTCTACTGTGTGTCCAGCATTGTTTCCACCTTGATATCTAATAACTAATTCTGCACCACTTGCAAGAAAGTCAGTAATCTTCCCCTTACCTTCATCTCCCCATTGAGCTCCTATAACTACTAATCCTGACATAAAATCACCTCTATAAATTTCTTAATTTATTTGTCTTTTCGGTAAATCCCTACTTAAAACTTTAGCCTTATGTATTATGCTTTGTAATTTTTATATCTAATATTCTTTATAAATTGCCATCACATATTAAAATTAACTTAATATATTATTAATGATACCAATTATTTTAGAAGGTGCATTTTGGACTTTGATATAAATGATCATAATGATATAGAAAAGTTTTTAAAAATATATAGAAAATGTGTAGATAATCAGCTTCAACTTGGCATAGAGAATTGTAGGATAACTGCCTTAGTCGACTCTAATGACCTTGAAAAACTCATAAGAATATATAGAGAGATAGTAGATAGGCAGGTACAACTAAAAATTAATAATTATAAAGTATCTGATATTAATGAAGTACTTATTAACTATACATTTTATACTTATAATGAATCAATTGGAAAAAGAATAGCAAATAATATGTCATATATGTACAATACATCATCTAATATTGTATATATTTTTAATTATACGAAAAGCGGTGTTGAGGTTATTGTAGGTCTTGAAAATAATTATATTCTAAAGAATGAAGAACCCTATAAAGACATTTCATATATAAAAAATAGAATTACAGATTTTAACTCTGTATCAGGTTTTATAGGTAATGATAGTGCTAATTATACTTCCCAAGACCTTTCTGGATTTACAGGCTTTTTCAATAAGGTTGATGATTATAACTATATGGTTATATTTATTCTGGAGCCATTAACTCAAAGATATATAGAACATAAAATATGTGAATTAGAGCATCTGAGAGATAAGCTTTTTCCATTTAAAGCATATCAAATAAACTTTTTAGATCAATTGGGTCTAGATAAAACTGAATTAATTGATATAGACTTAACTGTTGGATCAATTGATGGAACATCTCTTACCTCTACAAATGGATCAACAAGCACTACTCAGGGATTTACACCAGATGAAAATCCTCTTAATCAAGATAAGTATAAAGAGGCTACTGAAAGATTTAAAAAAGAAAAGAAAAAATTAAAAAATAAATATAAAAAATACAAAGATAAGAACATTAATAAGTATAAAGAATATAAGGATAAGTATGACGCTAAAGTTAAGGATAAACCTCAACCTCCTATACTAACACGAATACTAGGTGACAATACTAGTTTAAGTGATGGTATTAGGACGGACATAACAAGGGCAGTTTCCATTGAAAAGTCATTTACTATTGCAAATAGAAATACACTTACCAAGGGTACAATGACTTCATTTGAAAGAATAAAGATTTCTAAGATTATTGATTTACTAGATAAAGAAATAGAACGGCTACAAAACATAAACTCCTATGGTGCCTGGACTCTTGGGGCATATATTTTATCTGAAGCTGAAGACATACAGTACTTATCAAATATTCTATACAAAAATTCAATAGAGGAATGCTATCCAGTACAGGAAGTTAATTATAATATATGGTATGAAAACTTAAATGGACTTTATAATTACTTAACAAACTTTATGAATCCATATTTTAATTTAAGAAATTTAAATACCTATGAAGGCCTTATGAGTAATATTATAACCTATACAAGTTCACTTGGGACAAATGACTTGGAAGCTTTTTTAAGTAAATAATACTTAGAATCCTATTCATAATAATGCATATATTAAAAGAGTATGATACCAAACTTTTAAGTATCATACTCTTTAAATTTACATTACACATTTATTTAATAGGTTATATAGGACAGGAAATTCTTTATTATTTTAAAATATACTTATCTTTTTATTGCTAATCTTTATTTAGAAGGTGTTAAAACTTTTTCTACTGCGGCTTGTTGGTCAGCTGTAATTGTTCCCTTTGCCACTAGTTCACTAAGAACCTTTGTTAATCTTTCCTTATGTTCTTGCATTTTCTCAGCCATATCTTTTGGTGCTAGGGCCTTTTCAATTGCTGTCTTTTGATCAGCTGTTATTGTTCCTGCTGTAACTAGTGCATCTATCTGAGCCTTAAAACCACCCTTATCCTTACTAGCAGATTCAAATGCTTTTACTAATGCTGATTGCTTATCAGCTGTAATTGTTCCAGCTGTAACTAGCTCACTAAGAGCCTTTGTTATTCTTTCCTTATGCTCTTGTACCTTCCCAGCCTTATCTTTCGGTGTTAGAGCTTTTTCTATTGCTGTCTCTTGGTCAGCTGTGATTGTTCCTGCCTTTACTAGTGCATCTAATTGGGTCTTAAATCCACCTTTTCCTTTTTCAGCAGAAGCTAGAGATTTTTCTATTGCAGTTTTTTGATCTGTGCTTATTGTTCCTGCAGTTACTAGCTCTGAAAGTTTAGTTGCTATTATATCCTTGTGATCTTTTCTATCTTCACCTGTCGGTTTTAACGCCTTTTCAATTGCTGTTTGTTGGTCAGCTGTAATTGTTCCCGATGTAACTAGTGAACCAAGCTTTGTCTTAAGTCCATCCCTACCTTTTTCTCCACCTTTTAAAGGCTTTTGTCCTGTCTTATCTTTAGAAGCTACTGCTGCCTTTGTCTTTGACACTACCTGAGGTTTTGACTTAGTAGTAGTTTTAGAGGTCTCAGCAGCATGTGCTACACCACTTGATAGAGCAACACCTGCCATGCCTAGAACCATTAATCCTGCAACAAGTCTACTTTTAATACTAATACTTTTCATTTAAAATCCTCCTTTTATTTTATAAATATAACCATGTGGAATTTCCACAGGTACCTACTTAGATAAGTTCTTATGACTCAATTCTTTACGTCTTTGCTTTATGTACCTTATATTAACCTTACTTTGTGAATGTAGTGTGATTAAACCCTGCACTCTATGTGAAAGTATTCTTAAAATTCAGTTATAATTCGACATAATAAATAAGGATGGGTTAAATAACCCATCCTTATATTACATACTTATCTCCTTGATCATTAATAAGATTTAGAATCTCTTCTCTTATTTTTAGGTAATGATCAGAATACCTACATCTATCTCCATTATCTCCGGTTATGTTGTAGGTAAAGTCTGTCTTAAACTCCTTAACTATCCTACCTGGTCTACTGGACATAACTATAACCCTTGTACCAAGGGATAATGCTTCATCTACATCATGTGTAATTAAAAACACAGTTTTATTAGTCTTCCACCAAAGACTACGAATTAGACTTTGCATATTCTGTCTTGTTAATGCATCTAGTGCACCAAGTGGCTCGTCCATTAAAATTACCCTAGGGTTATTAACTAAAACCTTAGCAAGTGAAGCTCTTTGCTTCATTCCACCTGATAATTCATATGGCTTATGCTTTTCAAATTCTGAAAGGTTTACAAGCTCTAAATACTGTTTTGTACGTCTTGCAATATCCTCCTTTGGGAACTTTCTCATTTTGAGACCAAAACCTACATTATCTCTAATGTTCAGCCATGGATAAAGCGTAGGGTTTTGGAATACAACACCTCGGTTATAGTCAGGTCCCTTTATTATTCCCTGATCCATTTTTGCTTCACCACTACTTGGTGCAAGCAGTCCTGCAATTATCTTTAAAAGAGTGCTTTTCCCACATCCTGAAGGCCCAAGAACACATATAAATTCTCCATTTTCTATGTTTAGGTTAACATTTTCTAGAGCTGTTACTACTCCCTTTTCACCTTCATATTTTAAATTTATATCCTTTAAGGTAATTACATAATCATCTTTAATTTCTTCATTCCCCATAACCTTACTCCTTGTGTTATCTTACTTCTTTAATGCTTTTTCAATGTAGCTTGGATTAACAGCATTTTCAAAAACCTTTATATCTGGAGAAGATGGTATAGTCTTTTGGTCTGCTAAAAAGTCCGCTGTATCCTTAAGAATATTAACTAAGTTACCCTTATTGCTAGATGTTCCAAAGTACTTGTCGCTTAACTGCTCCTTAGCTGATACCCAAATTGATTCCTTTATTTGTTTGCTGCTTTCATCTTTACTAATTTGAAGAGCCTTTGATACTGTTTCTACTGCATCATCTAGGTTACTTTCATAGATTTCATGTGATTTTTGTTGAATTCCTATATACTTTGATACTATTTCAGGATACTTCTTTGAGAATTCACTTCTAACAACCTCAATGTCTGCTGTTACAGCACCTTTTTCTGCAAGATTCTTACTTGAAACTAATACACTTCCATCCCCAAGAAGTTTTTGAAGTGTTGGTTGCCATACATATGCACCATCTATATCCCCTCTTTGCCAAGCTGCAACTATATCAGCTGGTTGCATATCTAGAATAGTAAGATCCTTTTCTGTAAGATTATTTAGCTTAAGTCCTCTTAGAAGGCTGTAGTGTGCAGTTGAACCAAATGGAACTGCTATTCTCTTGCCCTTAAGTTCTGCTACTGATTTTATATTTGATTTATTTCTAACTGCAAGTGATTCAACCTCACCTATAACGTCATGAATCCATATAACCTCTACTGGAATCCCACTAGCTAAACTTATAGTTGCTGGTGTTGTTCCAAGAAGTCCAAAATCTATACTTTTTGATGCAAGTGCAGTATTAACGTCCTTACCTGAATCAAACTCCTTTATATTTACCTTAACTCCAAGCTCACTTTCAAAGAATCCCTTTGCCCTTGCTATTGTCTCGTCATTTGGCATTTGCTGAGTTCCTATGTTCACTACCTCAGGCAGATTATTTCCCTTTGAAGAAGTAGTTTCACTTTTTACTCCACATGAAGCAAGTGATAGTGATAAAGTTAAAAGTAATGAAGCCCCAATAAACTTTTTAATCCTTTTCATATAAAGTCCCCCTAAAAGTTATTCTTTACCCTTCCATGGAACAACCTTTATTTCTATATAACGAATAATTCTATCTAGTAGTATTCCAGTTAGCCCCATGATAATAATTCCTACAAATATAATGTCACTTCTTAAAAATTTACTTGCATCTAGCACCATCCATCCTATACCTGATACCGCAGCTACCATTTCCGCTGCAACTAGTGTTGTATATGATACCCCTATAGCTGTTCTAAGCCCAAGGAATATATCAGGAAGACAGGATGGAAATATAACATGGGCAAATACTTGGCTTCTTGATGCCCCAAGTGTATCTGCACTACTTATATAATCCTTTTTTACCTTAAGCACCGCTGACATACATGATATAAATATTGGGGCAAAGCTTGCCAAATATAAAAGTGCGATCTTAGATGAATTATCAATACCCATCCAAAGCACTAAAAGTGTATAGTAGGCAAGTGGTGGTAGTGGTCTATAAAACTCAATAATAGGCTCAAGTATTGCTCGAATCTTGCTGTTGTATCCACTTAAAAGTCCCAGTGGAATCGCTGTGATTCCTGCTAAAATAAATGCAATTAATAGTCTTTCCATACTAACCCCTAGATGAGTTAGAAGTGATGAACCTTTATATCCATTTTGTAGCACTTCTATAAATGCCTTTATAACCTTGCCCGGTGAGGGAACCAATGTATCCGACACCAGGTTTAGTTTTGTTGTTATATACCAAATAGCTATTATTATCAAAACCGTTGAAAGGGTTAGAACCCTCTCAAAAGTTCCATTTCTCTTGGATAGCTTGTCCATACTATTATCCCCCTTAGATGTCTTAAGTTAAGCTCCTGTACATTTTAAGTAGTACATCATCTGTCACCTCTACAGGATTATTTAGTAAATTTGGATGCTTACTTTCATTAACTAAATCCTCAATATCTTCTTCACTTAGACTTAGATGCTTTAGATCAACTAATAGCCCTACTCGTTTTTTTAGTTCTCTTATCTCATCTGCTAGGTGACTCGCATCCCTAAACCCAATCCTTCTTGCAAAATCCTCTAGTCTACTCTTTTCTGCATCCTTATTAAGTCTTACAAAGTAATCAAGGGTTAATCCACATGCTTCTCCATGGGGTATATGATAAATATTAGTTAGTGGAAAAGAACATGCATGTGATGCTGTTGTTTTTGGTAGATTAAATGCTAGCCCTGCGATAATAGAAGCTTCGGAAAGCTTTTCACGTGCCTCTTTATCATAAGCATTCTTAAATGCTCTTTCTAAATACTTAAAAACTAAAAGACTTGCATAAAGTGCTAAGGCATCTGATATAGGCTGATGATTTTTACTCCAAAAACCTTCAAGGGCATGACATAGTACATCTATTCCTGTACTTGCTGTTACATTCTTTGGCATAGAGTATGTTAGCTCTGGATCAACAAGTGCTATTTTCGGGTACATAGACTTTGATGCTATAGGTGCCTTTCTTCCTAAATCATGATCAGTTAATACACTAACACTTGTAACCTCACTTCCTGTTCCTGATGTAGTTGGAATAGCGATAAGAGGCAATCCCTTATCAGGAATTTGGAGTCCTGTGCCATGGTATTTTGTTATAGAGTCATTAGTTAATGCCACTACACTTGCAGCCTTAGCACAGTCAAGGGCACTTCCCCCTCCAAGTGCTACTATAAATTCAATGTTATTTTCCCTTATTAACTTGGCACAGCTATCAACGTTTTTAACTGTTGGATTTGGCTCTATATCATAAAAAGTATTTTTAATGCATCCCATATTATCAAGGAGCACCTCTCCTACAAAGCCACTTTCTAGAAAGTATTTATCACTTACTAAAAGCCCATTTTTATATTTATTTTCTTTTATGACTTCATTTAGCTTTTTAATTACACCATTTCCAAAGATAATTTTTACTGGCTCTTCATAACTCCACATACTATTCACCTCTAAATATATTCCCTGTCCACTACCTCAAGCACTTCCTCAAATATCTTTAACGCCTCTAGAAGCTCCTCCTCTGTAATAATAAGTGGAGGTGCAATAATGATTGTGTTTTCACGACCAAATGTTGAGAAGCCCTTTGACTTTAGTAGAGATATAATCTTACCAATTATCCCTTCAGGATCTCTACCATATGGAACTAGTGGTTCCTTTGTTCCCTTGTTCTTAACTAGTTCTACAGCTGAGAATAAACCTATATATCTAACGTCACCAACGCTTTTATATTTACTCTTAAATTCCTCTAGTCTCTCTCCTAGAACCTTTCCTACTTTGTTTACATTTTCAAGTATATTCGCATCTTCATAGTACTTAACTGATGCAAGACCAGCTGCACATCCTAGTGGGTGTCCACTGTATGTTAAACCATATTGGAATACAGTATCCTCATAATGCTTTGCAACTCTTTCGTTAACTATTACTCCTCCTAGTTGCACATAGCCACAGGTTACTCCCTTAGCGAAAACTATTATGTCTGGTTCTATGCCCCAATTCTCAAATGCAAACATTTTACCAGTACGACCAAACCCAGCCATAACCTCATCACAAATCATAATAATTCCAAACTCATCACAAATCTTTCTGATTCCTTGTAGGTATCCATCTGGGGGAATGATAACTCCATTAGCCCCAGTTATAGACTCTACAATTATTGCAGCTACATTTTCTGGTCCTTCATAGGTTAGTTGTTCCCTAAGCTTTGCAATGTAGTAGTTTGAAGCCTCCTCATCACTACTAAAGTTAAAATACTCTCTATATACATATGGATCAAAAAACTTAATAAATCCAGTTGCTGCTGGGTTCTCAAGGGCAAATCTTCTAGGATCCCCTGAAAGATTACCTGAACCTAGAGTTGAACCATGATAGCTACGGTATCTTGAGAATATCTTTGTTCTTCCTGTTACTGTTCTTGCCATGTTAATAGCACTTTCATTAGCATCGGAACCACCACATGTGAAAAATACCTTTCTCATATTCTTAGGTGATATCTTAATTAATTCCTCAGCTAGCCTTGACTTAGACTCCTCTGCATATGCAGGAGCGATATATGGAAGTCTTTCCACCTGCTCCTTTATAGCATTGATTATCTCCTTGTTGCCATAGCCTAGATTAACATTTACAAGTTGTGAAGACATATCATAGTACTTGTTGCCATCATAATCCCAGTAGTAAATCCCCTCTGCTCTTTCTACTGGAAGTGCATTCATGTTTTTTTGCTTCATCCATGGATGCAGATTATACTTAGCATCTAACTCTCTTACTTTATCCCCGCTTAACTTAGTCATTTAAAACCATCCCCCTAAAATTCTGTACTAAACATCTTTTACTATAAACATATATGTTTAGTAGGATTCAATATACAATAACCCCAATAAAATAAAATTAATATAAAATGTTAAAATTTTTCTTTAACCATTCTTCTTAAGTCATCCATTTTCTCATCGCTTAAGGTAACATCCCCCATTAAATACTCTTTTCCTATATACCCATACTTCGCCTCACCAAAGCGGTGATATTGAAGAAGTTCATACTTTATATTTTCTTTACCTGATAGAAAATCTATAATTTTATAGATCTCGTACTCATTATCGTTGAAGCCAGGTATTACAGGTGTTCTAACTATCTTTTTAAGATGAGGATATTCTATGCATAACCTTGTAAAGTTATCAAGTATTAGGTTTCTTGAAACCCCTGTGTACTTTTTATGCTGATCATCACTTATACACTTTATATCAAATATAATTGTATCAAGATGCTTTGCTATTTCGCTTAAGACCTGGAAGTCTCCATAGCCTGAGGTTTCTATAGCTGTATTAATTCTTCTTTTCCTAGCTTCCCTTAGTAGCTTTATGGTGAAATCTCCATTTAGTAGAGGCTCTCCCCCACTGATTGTAAGTCCTCCACCACTTCTAGCGTAGAAGTTTGAATCCTTTTCAACTATCTTAAGAACCTCTTTATAATTCATAAGTTTCCCATATACTGATATGGCGCCAGATGGACAAGCATCTACACATTTTAAGCAGTTTGTACACCTTTTATGATTAAGAATAGCCTTCCCTTTATCAAAGTGTATAGAATCACCTTCACAAACCTTTATGCACCTTCCACATTCCCTCTCCCCTATACACTTAAGATGGTTAAAGGCAACCTGTGGTTCTATTGACTGTGATTCTGGATTAGCACACCATCTACAACGAAGGGGACATCCCTTTAAAAACACTAGAGTTCTTATACCAGGTCCATCATGTAATGAATAATGTTGAATATTTAAAACATAGGCGCTATCACTTTTTTCCTTATACATAATGTCCTCCCTCGGATTCGAGAATTCTGTTTAGATTGCTCTGTGCTCTGTTCTAGCTATAATATCATCTTGAAGATCCTCAGATAGCTCTACAAAGTAAGCACTATATCCTGCTACTCTAACTAGTAGATTAGAATAATCTTCTGGATTCTTCTTAGCTTCAATTAAAGTTTCCTTATTAATGATGTTAAACTGTAGATGCCAAAGCTTTAAATCACACCATGTTCTTATAAGGTCTACTAGTCTATCTGTTCCCTCATCTCCATCTACACAGCTTGGTGTTAGCTTAATATTTAAAAGCCTTGCAGCACGGTTTTTAATTCCGTAGTTCTTAGATTCAAAATTAGATAGTAGAACCGCTGTAGGTCCATTTACATCTGCACCATGTGATGCTGATGAACCATCTGCTAAAGGAGTAAAGCTAAATCTTCCATTAGGAGTCGCACTAACTACCTTTCCAAATGGTACATGTGAAGTAAACGGTACATATCTAAGGTCTAGGTTCACCCCTAGTTCCTTAGAATACTTTTCTGTAAACTTAAGAGCTTCATAATCTAGTTTCTTTGCAATTGAATCTGCATACTCATCATTATTACCATAGCTAGGTGCACTTAAAAGCTGTTGACGAATTGCCTCATATCCTTCAAAGTTATTCTGAGTCGCCTCTAACAGCTCATCTATAGTAATTTTCTTATGCTCAAACACTAACTTCTTAACTGCAGATAGTGAATCTATAACAGTTCCATATCCTATAAATTCAAAGTACCCAAGATCTATTCCACCTTCAATATGAGCACTATGAATATCCTTATAATTCTCTAAGCAAAGCCTATGCATAGATGAACTAAGTGGTGCTGCAAAGTGCTGCTCCCTTAAACGAATAATTTCATGCTGCTGAATAAATGCATGCTTTAAGAAGTTCTTTTGCTGCTTTAAATATGCATCAAAAAACTCATCAAAGGATTTAAATTCTCTAGGGTCCCCTGTTTCAAGTCCAATAACCTCATCCCCATACTTTTGCATCTTCCCATTATATAGGGTCATTTCAAGTGCAGCTGCAAAGTTTATATATGCACATGGACTTGTGTAAGTATCACGATTTGGCATTCTGCACTCTGCACATCCTGATACCGCATAGTCATAGGCTTCATCGAAGCTTGCTCCCTTTGATAGTAGAAGTGGAACCACTTCCTCATCATTAATAAGCTTTGGAAACCCTGATCCATCCTTAATAGTTTCAGCAACCTCATATAAATACCTAATAGGTGACCTTGTGTGAATTCTAGCTGCTAAATCAGGATAGTTAAGAGGGAAGTTCTTCTTAGACTCTAGGAATAAATAGGTTAAGTCGTTAGTAGCGTCTACCCCCTCTTTGGTCTGTCCACCTATTGTAACCGCTTCCCAGTGTGCATATCCTTCATTAAACGCACCACCTGTAGGTGATATATACAGATCAATAAACTGCGCCATAGCTACCCACACACAATCTAATAATTCAATAGCGCCTTCATCTGTAAGAACTCCAGATTCTACATCCTTTTTGTAGTATGGATATAGATACTGATCCATTCTTCCATTTGATATAACTGTTCCTGTTTTCTGTTCAATTCTTGAAAACATCTGAACAAACCACTGTGACTGTACAGCCTCATAGAAACTTTCTGCAGGATATGCTGGAACCCTGTAGCAGTTACTAGCAATGACTTTCAGCTCATCACGTCTTATAGAGTCATTTTCCCTCTTTGATAATTCAAGAGCTAAGTCTCCATGTCTTCTTGCCCAAAGAATAATTGCATCTGAAACTATAACAATAGCATTAAGAAATGGTGCCTTCTCTGTATTATCAACTGGGCTAAATGGATCAAGCTCCTCTAGGGCCTTTAATGCTTGATTCCTAATCTCTATATATCCAAGTTTAAGAACCTTCTCATAATCGTGTACCCACTGAATAGATGAACGAAATGATGCGGTTTCATTAACTATAAATCTTGATTCTAATGTATTATTAGGATTATATGTGTACTTAATAGTCTCATCTGATAATGCCTTAGCTAAGTCCTCGTGAAAAGTCTTCCCCTTCCAGTATGGAGCAACCTCCTCAATTAGAATTCTTGCATCCTCCTTAGATATATTAAATGGAGAAGTCTCCCTCTTAGGTAGTTCCTTAATCGCAATGTCTAAAAAGTCACCATCAAGCTCTGGATAAACAAGTCCATATCTTCCTGGGTAACCTGAACGCCCAACTATCAATTGATCCTTATCAATATAAACTGGAGCTTTCTCAGCATATCTTTTTAGGGCCTTTGCCCATCTAAGAATTAAAGCTTCTCCCTCTGTCTCCTTAAATGACTCAGTAAAATACTTGGCCCTATAGGCATCAATCCTTGGTCTTTCACCTTTAAAGCTATCTAGTATCTTCTCTGCTCTACTCTTTTTAATAAAGTTTAATTTATTTGAAATTTCACTTTCTATTCTTATTTCTTGTGGAGATAAGACTGTAGTCACCATACTATCCCTCCTAAATAACTTACAATTTTTACATACATATTTACCCTATACATTTACTAGGTTTTATATCAATTATAGTTTCAATATATTTCCATGTCAATATATTTTTTCCTATTAGTCCTAGTGTATTTATAGGAATTAGGTTTTATGTTACTCTTTCTAACTTAACACAAGAAACTAAAATACAATTAACCCCATAAGTAAAACTGGGATACTAATTCCAAATTAATTTTACTTATGGGGTTATAAATTTTCTTAGGTTTTTCCTGATTATTTTAAAGTATCACTTTACTTAAATTAAATTTAAGTCCTTATGCATGAAGTTTAATTTTAGTGTTCTGTTTTTTCTTTGTATCGACGCTATACTTATATATACGTAAGACAGCATAAGCTAAAAAGATAACTGTATAAATTGTGATATCTAGAAACTTTCCTTTTTGAATTTTAGGAATAAATAAACAAGCTATGTGAACATAAATTAGTCCATAAAATAAGTAAGATAAACGTTGTAGATTCTTCCAATTCTTATAAGACATTCTCTTTCTTACAGAAGTAAAAGATGTAATCATTAAAGGCAACATTATACATATCATTATTAAAGTTAATATAGTTGCAATTAACTTAAGAGGCTGCATAGATCCTGGATCTAAAAAAAGCTTTGGGAAGAAAATCATTCCGAACAAAATATTATGACCTAAAGTTAAAATACATGCCATAATAGATAACTCTGCTCTTATACTCATTAAAGTCTTAGTTATAGAAAGCCTTCTATTTAAAGCCCCAGCATACATTACAAGAGTGAAGGCAGCGGTTGAAACAGCACCTCTAGAGAATATAGATATAAAATATTTATCTATAACCTCAGGAATATAAGCATCTAGTTTCATTTGAGGCAAAATAATAAAAGAAATTGAAATTAATATAGTAATAAAATTAAAAACATTAGCGTGCTTTTTAATTTGTTTATGTAGTAAAACGCTTAAAATAAGCACAAATAAAATAGAGATAATAAATAACATTTGAACCCCTCCAAATAAATTTTACTTTCCAAGCATATAACAAATGATAATGAATGTCAATGTCGTATAATAATAAAATTCATAAAATTTATATGGAGATTAATTGTCACTGCAATAAAAGGAGTATGTTTACTACTCATAAACATACTCCTTTTATCTATTTACTAATGTTAACCTTTATCACTTTTCTTTCATTTAACTTTGTTTCCATACCATTTTTAGTAAGAATATGAATTTGGGGAGTTAATATTAACGTATCTCCTTTAATATGGCCACTTGAAAACTTTACTTCTCCACTTCCTCTAAAAAACTTTCCTGAATATCCTGATCCTAAGGGTGTAAGTTCAAGTCCATTTTCATTTTTCACTATAAGGTCCACCCTTTCATTTCTAATACCAATAGCGTTATAGTATATAGTTGTTTGAATTGGACTTATAGCTAAAGATTTAATCATAACTATACTTTTATCTATATAAAAAATCTTCCCTACTTTATACTCCTTAGTTTCAGCAAGTATATCCTTAGCATCTACTTTAAAACTAGTACTCCAGTTACCCTTTACTCCCATAACTTCTTTAGTACTAAAATCTACACTTAACTCACCATTTACCTCTATATTTTTCACTTCCAATTCCTGCATAATATTTAATGTGTGTTTATCTATTAAATCTGCACCTAGACCTCCAGGCCCTATACTTACTCCATTCACTTTAACTTCAAGTTCTGGAAATTCAAAACCTTCACTCTGCCATTTATCATGACTAAAGTTAAATTTATCTGAACTTACTTCGTAATTTATCCATATAGCAGTTCCATCTACTAATATATTTTTTATATTTATATTTATCCCCTTATCTGTAACTACTTTATTAAGAGAGGTTGAATACTTTCTAAGGGCATCTCTATCAATATCCATTCCATACTCCCACGTACTATTATCCTTATGACTTATACGTGCCTTTGAAACCTCTCCTCCTATAAATACTCCAAGTATTGCTACAAGGAATATAGACGCTGCTACTACATACCTACTCCACTTAAGTTTAGCTCTCTTTACTATATTACTTTCACTCTTAACCTCTGGTTTAATCTTTTCTAATACATTTGATTTTATGGAATTAATATTACATTCTTGAGCTTCACTTTCTTTCTCTACAGGTATTTCATTTAGGTCTAGGTTATCTAAAATATCATATATATAGTTATCACTGTATTCCCTTTTATCCTTCACTTACATCCACCTCCTCTAGTTCCTGACCTTTTCTAGCTTCAATTTCAATACATCTTTTTATTCTTTCCTTTCCCTTATATATGCGGTTACTTACAATAGCCTCTGAAAGGTTTAGCTGTAGTGCTATTTCCTTTACCTTCATACCTAAGAAAAACCTCATAGAAAATATTTTTCTATCCTCTGGAACAAGTATATTTAGAAGCTCTACAACTTCTTTTCTATCTTCATTAGTTATAATTTCATCTAAAACATCTGGGGAAACTGTAGTATTAATACTTATAACATTTTCTTTGTTAGCAAATCTTCTGTAATAATCTATAGCCTTGAACCTTGCTACAGCACATATCCAGTTTTTAAAGACTGTGCCTTCCCCCTTAAACCTTTCAATATTCCACCAAACAGATACAAAAACATCACTTATACACTCTTCCTTTGTCTCTTTCCCATAACATTCTAAAACCTTTCCTACAACAGAAGTAACAATAGGCGTAAACCTATCAATTGTGTACTCAAGTGCATCTTCATTTCTATTTCTTAAGCCATCAATAAAATTGTCATCATCAAAAATCAAGATTTTCCCTCCTCTCAATTTTCTCTTTACTATTTATAACGTAAAAAATTGTAAAATCTATCCTATAATATGAAACTTTTCTCTTTAAATAAATAAAAGCTATATAAAGACGAACCTTTATAGTTCAAATCTTATATAGCCATGATGATTAAATATATAAAGCTAATTAACATTCTTTAATTGAAATGCTTGCTTCTTTTCCTATAGAATTAAAAAATAACTCAAAGTATTTTTTATTTTCTCTTTTCAAAGATATTATTTTTCCATCCCTATTAATAAAACAATGTGTACTTTCTCCAGTAGCGCGAACTTCCTTTGTAACTGAATCAATTACCTTATAGGTTAGGCTAAACTTAGCACTGCCAAAGCTTTTGAGTTTAGTAGTTATATACACAGAATCCCCGAACCTTACCATTGTCTTATAACTACAGTTTATCGAAACAATTGGACTTATATATCCATCCTGTTCTAATGTAGCATAATCTAACCCAATTTGCTCTATATAATCAATCCTTGATTCCTCAAACCATCTTATATAATTAGAATGATGTACTACTCCCATTTGGTCTGTTTCATAGTACTGCACTTTATGTAAATAAGCTTTTAATTCCATATTTTTAAATCCCCTTCTTATTACTTGACTCTTTTATTATATAAATAGGTATACCTATAATAAGGATCCACCAACAAATTATTAATAAATCATAAAGTGACTCTCCTGGAAATCCTGCTTCATCACCAGTAATAACACTATACTTTCCTTCATAATACCAAGTCCCCTTATACTTTTCTCTATTTATATGATTATCTTCTCCTTTCATAATATAGGAGTTTGATATTGTAAGATTAGGCTTTACAACTAATTGTATTGTTGGATCCCCTAATAAACCTACTTTTGCAGTAAAAATCTTTATAATAGTTAATATCATAAACACAGTTATTAAAATTTTTAGATTTTCATTCCTGGGCATAATTATTCCTTTCTATACTCACAATATAAACATAATGTATATTATTTAGAGTTCATAAATACCGTTTTATCATTTGATATTATAAAATCAGATAAAGCTCTTGAAATATCTCTAATTTTTCCGTAATCAAGTATTTCAGGAATATCTGTAGGTCTATGTATTAATTCTAAGATATTTTCTTCAGTTATATAAATATTAGGTATTCCAACAGAATCAAATACTACATGATCACTTCCACCCCTTGCTTGCTTATCAGAAAACTCAACTTTATTTTTCTTAAGTGTAGACTTTACAGAATCATACAAAGCATTAGATGAATTACCTCTATTTTTTAAAGCAAGCTTTCCACCTTCTTTGGCTCCAATACAGTCAATATTTATGTTATAAAAATCAGAATAGATATCAAACCCTATTGCTCTATTGAATGCACCACTTCCCCCATAAGCCCTCTCTTCACTATTGAAAGCACAGAAAATTATATTTGTCTCAAAATCATATTCACTTGATTTTTTCTTAAGAATATTTGCTATTTCTAATAAAGCGGATACCCCAGATGCATTATCCAAAGCTCCTCTAACCATATTTCCATCTTTATATCCAATATGGTCAAAATGGGCAGATACTATTACTGCTTTCTTAGGATTTTTTCCTTTTATTAAACCAATAACATTTTTTAATTGCTTAAGTTTTTTCTCGCTATCATTTGACTTAGGATCACTCTTTACTGCTTGATAATAGGTCTGATAATAACTATCTTCAAATAGTGGAGTAAGATTCAAGCTTTTAAAAGCTTTTTCAATGTATTCTGCTGTAGCTTCATTTCCAGCTAATCCAACAGCTCTTCCTTCAAACTTATCCGAAGCTAATGTAGTTACTGTTTCCTCAATTGTTGGATACTTCATAGCATCAATTTGTTGTACCTGCTTTTCCGATGTTCTTATGTCTGTTTGAACATTTGAACAAGATGAAAAAAATATACTTATAAAAGATATGATGGTTAACTTTAGTATCTTATTAATGATAAACCCTCCCTTATAATAAAGTTAATTGGTCATAATATATACATATTATGACTTACTAAATGTATCTATGAACTCATCCAATACTCCCAATATTCCAAGTCCCCCTAATATTGATAATATAGTGCCTAAAAATCTATATTTTGTAATTAATTGTTCTAAGTAAATTAAGTAAACATTAGTCTCCATGCCACCTGTATTTACCATAACGTTAGACATTTCACTTTCACCTAAACCTACACTCATAAGCAATATTATTACTCCTACTATAAAGATACCTATAAAAATTTTAAACTTCAAACGACTTTTCTCCATAAATACACCTCCATTTTTTACTTAAAAAAAGAATTTGCTATATTTCTAGCAGAATCAAGGTCAGGTATATATTCAACAGTATATACAACGTTATTATGATTAAAAACAATTATATATCTCTCATAATCTCCTGTACGATTATACTCTTTTATTAACTGAACCTCTTTACCATTACTTAAAGAAAATACATCTTGAATTTCATAATACCCCATATACTCTGTAGGTATTCCCTTAGTATCCTTGTTATTAATAATCGTCATTTTAACATATGGCTCTGTAATATCATTTAAAAATGAACTAATACCTATTTTATCAAAATCTTTTCCATAAGATTTTAGCGATGCTTTAGGTACTTGATATATTTCAGAGAACCCAACATCTTTTATATATACAACTTCGAAATTATCATTGGAAAAATAATTAGAATGTAAGACCTTGAAACCTATTTGATTTTCTAATGATTCTAGATTATTATACTTTTTTGACTGAGTCTTCCCCTGAAATTGTGAATATTCGAAATCAATATCACTATTATTAAACTGAACTGGTTTTGTATAATATACTGAATTGAACTTTTCCTTTTTATAATTTTCATCTTTTTTATCTTTCATATGAAGTAAAAGTAAAATTGTCATTATTAACAAAACAGTGATTATTAACAAACTCATTGCTATCCAAGTCTTTTTCTCTCTTAATACAGTCATCTTTTTTCCCCTCCTTAGTTCTCAACGTAAAACAGTTATATAATATGTAATGTAACTTAACCTATTTATCTTCTACGCAAAATGTTCCTATGAAAGATAGAATACAAATGATAAAAAGAAACCCTAATCTTAACCAATTCATACTAAGCCAAAAGTCACCACCAAACACTATTGTTGGAGATGTACCATGCTCATCTACGAAAATACATAAATTCCAAAATAGTTTAAGTGAAATTATCAGGGAAATACTACTTAAACTGAATATAATACCGCTTAATACTTTACCTTTCATATCTTTCAATTCCCCCTTATATATAATTTTTATTTCAAGAGTATTATACCATTATATTCCAAAATGGTATCCAAATAAAAAAGCAAGTCTTTCGACCTGCTCCTGTCATTATTATAAAAATAATAGCAGACACCATCTCGTCTGCTATAAAGCTACTATTTATTTAGTTACAATTGGTTTTCCCTCTGCATCTACTAATACTGTAAGTCCACCACCTGTTCCACTATTAACATATAGATAATTTACTCCTGTTTTCTTATCAACTATTACTCTATATGTTTCCATAATTCCCTGTGAAGATTTCACCTCAAACCTTTTATCTCCATTCATAATTAACCTCCAAAATAAAACTTTTTATCATCTTTAATCTAAAGTTAATTTATGCTTTTCAATTCAATTGTCTGTATTTTCCCATCAACGTTTATATTCACTTTTACTATTTCATCTTTTTTCTCTACCTCTACTCCACCACTTACACCCTGAATCTTAAAGGTTTTTTTGTCTATAGGATTATTTTTATCAAACTCATCTTCAAGGCTTCCTCCACTACAGCTGCTATTGTAGGTAATCTTCAAATGCTTAACTGAAGCTAACTGAGATAAATCCTTCTTATAGGTTACTGTTAGTAAGTCACTTTTTTTACCTTCATATTTATTTATTATATTATCCTTTGTAGTAGTAGTAATCTTTGAATCTACCTTATATTCAGCTCTCCAAGACTCATTTTCGCCTTTATAAATAAGACTTTCCTGAATAACCTCTTCATTTGAACAGCCTGCAAGTATAAATAACACCGTCATAATTAAAACAGTAATTAGCTTTCTCAAAACCTTCACTCCTTAGATCTTATACTGCTTACAAATATTACCTTTATACATATTATACTCTATACCATTGGCTAGTTCTACTTTTAGAAAATATAAAAGCTATATAAAAACCTCCGTACCCATACAATTACAAAATTGTTTTTGACATACAATTGTCACAATGTATCTACAATGTTATAATATTTATTAACTTGAAATTTATTACAAAACTACAGGGGGACTACTAAATGGAAAGCAAACGTTTAAGAACTATGAAATTAATACAAACAGGAGTACTTGCAGCACTATGTTTTGTATCCTTTACTTTTCTTCAAATTAAAATTCCAGTACCAGGCGGGGATGCAACTTCATTACATATAGGAAATGCTTTTTGTGTATTAGCTGCTTTACTTCTTGGTGGATGGTATGGAGGATTAGCTGGTGCTGTTGGTATGACAATAGCAGATTTGCTTGATCCTGTGTATATTATAGGGGCACCAAAAACCTTTATATTGAAATTATGTATTGGATTAATAACAGGACTAATTGCACATAACTATGCTAAAATCCACCAAAGCAGTGATAAGAAATACATATTAAAATGGAGTATTATTGCTACAGTTTGCGGATTAGCTTTTAATGTTGTTTTTGATCCTATTGTTGGATATTTCTATAAACAATATATTCTTGGACAACCTCAACAAATGGCAGCTGTATTAGCAAAGCTAAGTGCAGTTACTACTTTTATTAATGCAGTGGTATCTGCAATATTAGTAACCTTTATGTATAATGTGGTAAGGCCAATTTTAACAAGGTCAGGATTGTTATTACCTGTAGAAAACAAAAATATTAATATTAGTTAATTAACAATTTTAAAAGACTATATAAATAAAAAATAGAGCTCTCTTATGTGTAAGATGGCTCTATTTTTTATTATTTTAACTTTTTATTTCCATTTACAAAGCTTTCAACATACATTCTCTCTTCAGAATCTATCTCTCTGTTTACCTTTTTCTTATATGTACTTAATGCCCTTTCTAAATCTAAGCTATCCCCTATAGTATCACCTATAAAGGTTAGCATATCAAAGTATTCCTTCATAGATTCCTTCGTATAATATGGTTTATGTGCAGTTAAGTAGTATTCTGTATCATAGCTTAATATCTTTTCTATAAGTGGATATAGCTTTTCCCTTGAGTAGCTTCTCTCATCTGTATTTAGATTTCTATACGTAGAGTCCCCTAAGAACATTACCTTTTCATCTGTTACATATATTAGACTTGAGTCATCTGCATGATCTCCCTCAATGTTTTCTATTATGCAACTAATTCCCCCAAGATCTACTTTTACTTTTTCCGTAAACTCTATATTTCCACCTCTTATTTCAAGTCCTTTATTCATTTGAACTTTTAACTTAGTAGATGTACTATAAAGCTCTCTACCAAGTATTTTAGCATCCTTTAACTTAGGTGTTCCGCCACTTAATATATTTTTAACTTCTTCTATCTTTTCATTTGTTCTTTTATGGCATATTGTATCAACATCTATTATTGATATTCCTGCAACATGATCCCAGTGCCAATGTGTTATTGCAAGATACTTTATAGGAGTATGATTAATACTCTTTATCTCTTCTAAAAACTCATTTGTGTGCTCTATTGAATTTCCAGCATCAACAACTAAGCTGTATTTATCACCTATTACAAGACCAAGGCTTGGCCTACATCCCTCATCTCTATATGGCATATAGTAAACTCTATTAGTTAATTTATTTAACATTTTTCCACCTCCATAATAAAAGATATAAGACAATTATAATATACCTTATACTTCTTTTGAACTTAAGAAATCCCTATTATAGATTAATCTATAATAGGGATTTTACGTATTAGTTTAAGCTATCTTTATCTTCATTTAGGCTTAGTGTTTCACCATCTACCATTCTACCTGATGAGTCATTTGAATTTTCTACTTCATTGAAAGATTCAAATGCATTTATACTTCCTAAACTAGTTGTTACATTTTCTTTTTTGCTTTTCTTAGACATAACAAGCACCTCCTTAAAATTAAAGAAACTATAAAATTTCCTATCAAATTTATAATTTCCAATAACCAAATATTTTATTACTTTAATTTCTTTAAAGGCATAAAAAAGCTAGTGGTTACACCACTAGCTACTATGATATTTATCTAAATCTCTAAATCTTGTGTATTGTCCAATCCAAGCAAGTTCAACAGTTCCTGTAGGACCGTTTCTTTGCTTAGCTATTATAACTTCTGCAACTCCCTTTTTCTCTGTTTCCTTGTTATAGTATTCGTCTCTATATAGGAACATAACAACGTCGGCGTCCTGCTCTATTGACCCTGATTCACGAAGGTCAGATAGAATTGGTCTATGGTCTGCTCTCATTTCCGGGGCACGGGAAAGCTGACTTAGTGCTATAACAGGAGCTCCCATTTCCTTGGCTATTGCCTTTAGGGATCTTGATATTTCTGATACTTCCTGCTGTCTACTCTCACTATTTCTACTTCCTGACATAAGCTGCAAATAGTCAATTATAATAATATCTAGCCCTTTTTCTATCTTAAGTCTTCTACACTTAGATCTTAGCTCTGATATAGTTATACCTGGTGTATCGTCTATAAATATTCTTGAATTCGACATAGGGCTTGATGCACGACCAAGTCTTATCCATGACTCATCATCAAGGTCACCTATTCTTAGCTTTTGCATATCTATGTTGGCCTCTGCACAAAGCATTCTGTATACAAGCTGTTCCCTAGACATTTCTAGAGAGAATATAGCAACGCTTTTTCCTGCACGAAGTCCAGAATGAAGTGCAAGGTTAAGTACAAATGCAGTTTTACCCATTGAAGGTCTTGCTGCTATAAGAACGAAGTCACCTTTTTGGAATCCTGATGTTTTAGAGTCAAGGTCTCTAAATCCAGATGGAATACCTGTAACATCAGTTTTACTGTTGTACATCCTTTCAAAATCCTCAAAACTTCTTTCAATTATTCCACTTAAGTGCTCAAAGTCACCTGTATTTGTCTTTTGAGATATATTGAAAATATGCTTTTCTGCATCTGATAAAATGCTATCTACTTCAAGGTTTTGGTCATAGCATTTTTCCATTATGGAGTTAGAGGATTCTATAAGTCTTCTTAATGTAAACTTATCCTCAACTATTCTAGCATGGGCCTTAACCCTTTCCTCTGCTGTAGTTTCAACTCCTGATACAATTTCAGATATATATGAAACTCCCCCAACGTCATCAAGGGTTTTATCCATAGTCTTTAACTGTTCTGTTATAGTTACTATATCTACAGGTGTGTCATGGTCATACAAGTGGGTTATAGCATCAAATAGAATCTTATGACTATCTTTATAAAATTCCTCCCCCTTTAGAATTTCAGTAGCTGCTGTAATGGCATTTTTGTCTACTATCATAGAACCAATTACAAGCTGCTCTGCATCTATATTATAGGGAGGTACTCTAAGTCTTTGTTCCAAAAAAAGTCCCTCCTTCGATTCTCTTATTTTTATTTATATTTTAACATAATCTACTTTAAACTTATATATTCTAACATATTTAGAATCTAAAAATTACTTTTCCTGAAACCTTTACTTTATGTGTCTTTAGTCTATTCTTACATATTAGACTACCCTAAATTTATAAAAAAATATTCAAAAAAGCTAGTACCCCTAGTCTTAAGTGGGATTAAAATAAGACTAGGGGGCTATATTAATTATTTAAAAGTGGACTTAGATAATAATTTCTTTACATCAGAATCCTTTAAATCATAGTGATAGAATAACTTATAAAATTCCTTTGTTTCCTTTACCATGTCATAGTTAAAGATATCTGGATATAGTAGATTTCCAAGCCATTTGATTCCTATTAATCTATTTACTGATGGTGGTCTACCCATCCAGTTATATGGACCCATTGGTATTTCATAATACTTACCTTCTTTTACTGCCTTTAAATCCTTCCATCTATCATCAATTCCCATGCTTTTATAGATACTTTTAGGTCCAAGTATTATTCTATCAGGTGCCCAAAGTAAAATTTGCTCCATTGTTACCTGATTTCCACCTGTTCCCTTAGTAGTTGTAATATCAGCTACATTAATACCTCCTACTAAATCAATTACATCAGCGTGTATTGACCCCTTAGGATTTGTTTCAAGTCCTGTATCCCCTTCACCATAGTATACCTTTAACTTTTTATCCATAGGTATAGAAGCACTTTTTCCTCTAGCTTCATTTATTGACTTAGTACAGTAATCTGATAGAACCTTTGCAGCATCCTTTTCTGATAGGATTTCTCCTAGAGTAGTATATGCCTTGTCCATTGTATCAAGTGTTGCTTCTATAAATATTACAGGAATGCCTACTTGTTTTTGTATTCCATCCATGTCCTGTTTAACTGTTTTTTTCTTTTCTCCAATATCTATAATTACCTCTGGTTTTTCCTTTATAAGTGCCTCAATGTTTAGGTTTACATTCTTACCATAAAACTGACCAAATGTAGGTAGTTTCCAGTACTTTTCATCCATGTATTTCTTAA
This sequence comes from Clostridium cylindrosporum DSM 605, assembly GCF_001047375.1. Taxonomy (NCBI): domain Bacteria; kingdom Bacillati; phylum Bacillota; class Clostridia; order Eubacteriales; family Clostridiaceae; genus Clostridium; species Clostridium cylindrosporum. The sequence continues at coordinate 58,174 of NZ_LFVU01000026.1, read as the reverse complement.
CACTTTCAGATGGCTCCTGTGACCAACCTATTATTTTATCTGGGCTTAATGAGTATAATACAATTTGTGCAAGAGCCCCTGATGGTGCAACTCTTTTAATTTCCTTTGGTATCTCTACACTACGTCCAGCTGAATCTACAAATGTCCTTGTTTCTTTATTTTGCTTTTGCTGTTCTACACTAGTTTGTTTTACCTCATTTTTATTGGTGCTTGTACACCCAACTAATGATGAAAGCATCATAGTTGCTACTACTAGTAACCCTAATGACCTTTTTGCTAATCCCTTCATATTTACCCCCCTGTATTTAAAAGACTCTTAATAATTAATTATTTAATGATGGCACACATACACGAACACTTTTTTCATTTGAATATATATCATGAAGATTAACTTTAACCCCATACACAGTATTAAGTAAATCCTCACTTAACTCTTCCCTAGGAGATCCAAAGCTAATAATCCTTCCATCTAACATAACCATAACCTTATTACCATATAAAAATGCATGCTCTGGGTTATGGGTAGAAAGTATTATTGTATATCCTCTATTTGTTAGAGACTTTATTTGCTCCATTACTCTTATCTGATTACCATAATCAAGGTTCGCTGTAGGCTCATCCATAATTAAAACCTTAGCCCTTTGAACAATGGCCCTTGCTATAAGTGCAAGTTGTCTTTCTCCCCCACTTATCTCAGCATATCCTCTATTGGCTAAATGATCTATTCCTAGCTTTTCTAAGGTTTCTATAGCTACCTTTTCATCCTCTAGCTTTGGTGATGAAACCCCTCCAAGGTGTACTGTCATTCCCATTAATACAGTGTTTAGAACTGTAAAATTAAAGGTAGGATAATGTGATTGAGGTATATATGCAACTTGCTTTGCCATTTCCTTACGGCTTATTTTTCTTAAGTTCTTTTTATCTATAATAATTTCTCCCTGGTAGTTCTTTAATAGTCCTAAAATACACTTAAAAAGAGTGCTTTTGCCAACTCCATTAGGACCAAGTACACAAAGTAAATCTCCCTTTTCAGCTTTAAAAGAAATATCTTTTAATATAATTCTAGATTTGTACTTAAAGTTTAAGCCAGAAACCTCTATACTCATGACTTTTTCCCTTCCCTTAAAATAAGATATACGAAAAACGGTGCACCTACAAAAGCTGTTAATATTCCTATAGGAATTTCTGATGTAGATATAGTACGAGCAATATTATCTACCATTAGTAGATAACTTCCACCCATAAGCATTGAAGCAGGAAGCATAACCCTATAGTCATATCCTACAATCATCCGTGCAAAATGTGGAATAACAAGTCCAACCCATCCAATCATACCGCTTATAGATACACTAGCTGAGGTTACTAAGGTTGCACATAGGACTATGATAATCCGAGTAAGCCCTGTATTTATTCCTATTGTCTGTGCCTCTTCCTCCCCCATGGTTAAAACATTTAACTTCCACCTTAATAAAAATAGTGGTATAAGCCCTATTAATATAGGAACTATAGCAAAAATCACATCTTCTCTCCGAATAGATGCAAGGCTTCCCATTAACCAATATGTAATAGCAGGAAGCACGTTATCAGGGTCTGCCATGAGTTTTAGAAAAGAGGTCCCTGATGAGAATAAAGAACCTACCATAATCCCAGTTAATACAAGTCCTAGTATTGGATTGTTCCTAACTTGAATACTAATTATGTAAACTAAAGTAACTGTTAAAATACCAAATAAAAATGAGCTTATAGATATTCCAAAGTAACTAAATGAGCAGAATATCCCAAGTGCAGCACCAAACCCTGCTCCTGCAGATGCACCTAAAACATCGGGAGATACCATAGGATTTCTAAAAAGTCCTTGGTAGGCTGCACCTGCAGCAGATAGTGCTGAACCTATTAGTACTGCAGCTATTACCCTTGGAAGTCTAACCTGAAATATAATAGTCTCAACCTCAGGCTTCCATGTTGGAGTAATAGGAACTATCGGTGATAATAGTACCTTAATAAGCTCTATTGGGTTTATAGGATACTTTCCTATCATAAATGATATAACAAAACATAAAATAAAAATGCTAATTAAAATTGTAAAGCATAACTTATTCTTCTTCTTAAAATAGGATTCATTCATATTTTCACCAATTTTCTTAATATATTAAACTCTATTGATATTATCGTTATATTTCTAAAAGTATACCGATTCAACTGAATAATAACATAGCATAAAAAATAAGTCAATATATTGTAAATTTCCCATATATAATTGTAAAAGATACAAATGTAATAAAGTATATGTCAAAAAGTGTGAAAAGATAGGTTGAAGATATTTTTTGTTTAGATAATACCTGTAATCCTCTTTCTATTAATCTGAACTTTATGTATTATAGATGTAATATGTAATTAGAAAAAAGAGGTAATACATGAGGAAAACAGCAATACTTTTAATGTTAGCTACTGTTCTTTCAAAGATACTAGGACTCTTTAGAGAGATTTTCTTAGCTTATTTTTATGGAATTACAGATGTAAAAAGTGCCTATGGAATCGCTTTAAGTATTCCTGGAACCGTATTTGCACTTATTGGAGCTGGTATAGCTACAGGATATATACCAATTTATAGTAGGATAGAAAATGAGGCTGATACAGAACAGGCTAATAGATTTACAAGTAATATTATAAACTTCACTATGCTTATTTGTACTATTTTAGTTATACTAGTACTTATTTTTCCAAATCCTGTTGTAAAGCTATTTGCAGTAGCTTTTGAAGGTAAAGTCCTAGATATAACTGTAACTCTTACAAGATTTACAATTATCGGTGTGTATTTTACTGCACTTGTTTATATTTTTTCTGCTTACTTAAATCTAAAAAATACTTTTATAATACCTGCGCTTGTTGGAATACCAATGAATATATGTGTTTTGTTCTCTATTGCTTTAAGTTCAAAAACAGGTATAGAGGTATTAGGACTAGGTACCCTTATATCAATTTTTGTTCAGGTTATATTTTTATTGCCATTTATAAAGAAAACAGGATATAAGCATAGGTTTATCTTAGATAAAAAAGATAAATATCTAAAAAAGATGATTGTTCTAGCTGTTCCAGTTATCATAGGAATCTCTGCTAATCAGGTTAACTTGATAGTAGACAAAAATATTGCCTCAACATTATCTATAAAGGCAGTAGGTGCAATTGATTATGGAATGAGACTTAACGGTTTTGTTCAAGGTCTATTTGTAATGAGCATTGTCACCGCTATGTACCCTATGATATCTAAAATGGGCTCAGAAAATAATATAGATGGTCTAAAAGATAGTCTAAAGGAAGCTATTATAAGTGTAAGTTTACTTGTTATTCCTGTAAGTGTTTTAGCTATGATTTTCTCAGAACCAGTGATAAAATTATTGTTTGAAAGAGGTAAGTTTAACAGTAGTGATACTTTAATAACATCAGGTGTACTATTCTTCTACTCTATAGGAATGATAGGATATGGTCTTCGTGAGGTTATATCTAAGGCGTTTTATTCATTACATGATACAAAGACTCCAATGATTAACGCTGTTGTTGCTGTGGTGATAAATATAATCCTGTGTATTATATTATCAAGGTTTATGGGAGTAAATGGACTAGCACTAGCTACAAGTATAGCAGGAATACTATGTACTATAACCCTATTTATATCTCTTCGTAGAAAAATAGGTTACATAAAACTAAAGTCTATATTAATTTCACTATGTAAAATAGGAGCATCTGCAATTGCAATGGGATGCTCTGCAAGACTTGTACTTTTACTTTTAACCCCTATAATTGGAGAAACTCTAGCCTTAATAGTTGCGGTGTTAATTGCAATTGTAGTTTACTCTGTAACTTTATACCTTATGAAGATAGAAGAAGTAAACTCTATTTTAGATATGTTTAAAAATAAATTAAAATTAAAAAACTCTATATAACTTGAATCCATAACTTAATAGGTTTAATATTATGTATATTATCTTTGTATATTTTATGAGGTAGTAATGAAAAAAATTGTACGAAAAAAAAACATAAATAAAGAAAACAATATTACTCATATAAGCTGTGAAAACAATTCTATATGGGCTAAGGTAGTATATACACCTAGTGATAAATCTAATGAATTTTTATATAGTTTAGTTATAGGAATTAAGGACACAGGAAAGGAAATGATACATGATATAGGGTCATTTAACATGGTAAAAGCTAAAAACCAGCTTAGTAAAGTTGTTATAGAAAATAATAAAATTAGGATAATCCCTAGAAAATTACCTACTGCTGTTTATAACCTTCATGAAAGAGATATACAGGAATATATTTTCTCAATAAATGAAAAAAATTTATAACAAATATATATATTTACAAACATAATAAAAATCCTTATATTTATGGATAATCTCAATATAATTAAGAGTGTGTAAGCATTGTATTATCAATGCCTTACACACTCTTTTTATTTATATATTTATTTCATTAGATCTGTACTTTATAAAACAATTTTTATATTGCTTTCAATATTTTTTTAATAAAATTGAAAAAATTAATACACCTATTACCATGGTATATAAATATACTATAGTAAGAATAATTTTAAGAGAGGCGATGAGCATGTCAGAAAATCAAACTTTAGCAAGAGGATTAAAAAATCGTCACGTACAACTTCTCGCGATTGGAGGTGCAATTGGTACTGGATTATTCCTTGGTTCAGGTAAATCAATTCACCTCGCTGGTCCATCTATCCTATTTGCCTACATGATAACAGGGGTAATTTGCTTCCTAATCATGCGTGCACTTGGAGAACTACTACTTTCGAACTTAAATTACCACTCATTTGTAGACTTTGTTCATGATTACCTAGGAAAAGGAGCTGCATTTGTTACTGGTTGGACCTACTGGTTTTGCTGGATATCACTTGCTATGGCTGACTTAACTGCTGTAGGGCTCTATATACAATACTGGTTCCCTAATGTGGCCCAGTGGGTTCCATGCCTTATAGCCCTCGTGATTTTGCTGATTATGAATCTTGCCACAGTAAAGTTATTTGGTGAAATGGAATTCTGGTTTGCTTTAATTAAAGTTGTTGCTATTGTAGGTTTAATTATAGTTGGTACCTTTATGATTATTAAAGGATTCTCAACAGATGCTGGTGCATCTAGCTTTACGAACCTTTGGAGTCATGGAGGATTCTTCCCGAATGGTATAAGCGGTTTCATACTTTCATTCCAGATGGTTGTATTTGCCTTCGTTGGAATCGAATTAGTTGGCTTAACAGCTGGTGAAACTGAAGACCCAGAGAGAGTTATTCCTAAGGCTATCAACAATATTCCAATTAGAATCATTATCTTCTATATAGGGGCACTATTTGTAATTATGAGTATCTATCCATGGAACTCAATTAACCCTGATAAGAGTCCATTTGTACAGGTATTCTCTGCAGCAGGAATTGTAGCAGCAGCAAGTATTGTTAACTTTGTTGTACTAACATCAGCTGCATCAGCTTGTAATAGTGCTATCTTCAGTACAAGCCGTATGGTTTACTCACTTGCTAAGGAAGAAAATGCACCTAAATCAATGACAAAACTAACTTCTCATCAAGTACCTTCAAATGCCCTAATCTTCTCTGCGATTGTCATTTTGATTTCAGTTATTCTGAACTATGTCATGCCAAAGGGAGTATTCATACTCATTACAAGTATATCAACCTTCTGCTTTATCTTCATTTGGGCTATTATAGTCGTATCCCATCTGAAATATCGTAAAGCTAATCCTGAACTTGCAGCTAAAAGCAAATTCAAAATGCCATTCTACCCAATCTCTAACTATGTAATACTAGCATTTATCGCCTTTGTACTAGTTGTATTAGCACTTAGTGAAGAAACTCGTGTAGCATTATTTGTAACACCAGTATGGTTTATAATGCTTAGTGCAATTTACAAGATAAGAAAATCAAAGTTTGAAAAACAAAACTCATAATAAAATAGGGGCATTCTCATTAGAATGCCCCTTATAATTATTTAGCATAGATTCTTACATTACTTAATTATTTTAAAAGACTGACTTATAGCAGGAGTATTGCTAAATAATACATATCCAACTATAAGAAGTACCTGCACACATATAGCAATAATGCTTATAATCCTCCCTGCAATAGCTATACCCATACCCTTTTCTTCTCTATCAACTATTTCTTTAACAGATATAAAAGATAAAGCAAATCCTATAAATGCAGTTATTATCCCAATGAATGGCAGAACAAATGATAATATACTTATCGTCAGCGAAGTTATCGCTTTACTGTTAAACTTTTTCACACTAAAACCTCCTAAATGAACACCTTTTATATACTATTTATCATTTGTTTGTTTTGTTTAATAATAAATTAATCTAATAAATAAAATAAACTTAAACCTACATTAAATCGCCATCCAGTAACCTAGATTAATTATAAAGTTATAAATTACATTAGTCCTAGATACCCTCATTCTCTTTATAAATGACCTTAAGGAATAAAACTTTCTTCTAAACCTCATATATCCGTCAAATAACTCATCAGCTGTCATGTTCCTTGGCTGAAACACTACTGATGTTTTGCTATTATAGTATGTCCAATTCTCAGTTAATAATCTCCCCTCTTCTCTTAACTGATTGTATATTGGTGTTTTAGGAAATGGGGTTAGTATACTTACTGTAACTCCATCAATTCCAATCTCTTCACAGGCATCAAGGGTCTTATCAAATATATCCTTAGTATCTGTATCAAATCCAAAAACAATACCTGCTTGTACTAATATTTTATTTCTATGTATCTTTTCTATTATGCTTTTATAGTCTCCTGTTTTATTAAGGGCTTTATTTACACCTTTTAGTGTATTATCTGAAAAGGATTCTAATCCTACAAATAGATATTTACATCCTGCACTACTTGCTGCCTTTAGTAGTTCATCGTTGTTGCAATCACCAATTGTAACCTGTGCTGCCCATCTTTTATTTAACTTCTTAAGTTCACTCATTAACCTTAATGCATACCTTTTATCTGCAAAGAAATTATCATCCTAGAAAACAAAAAACTTAGATGGAATAGCTCTTATTTCTCTTATAACCTCATCTATAGGACGAGTTCTAAACTTATCTACGTATATTTGTTTTAGGTTACAATAACTACAGTGATTTGGACAACCTCTACTTGAAATAACAGCCCCTTTAAATATACTAAAACGGTTAAGTAAGTCCCATCTTGGCATAGGAAGATCTTTAAGGCATGCAGCACCCTCTGATACATACTTTTCTTTATAATCCCCAAGATAAAAGTTATTTAGAAATCTTGGCCATGTTTCCTCACTTTCACCTATAATTAAAACATCTGCAAATTTTTCTGCCTCCTCAGGCAAAAGTGTTACATGGGGACCCCCTAAAACTACAACACTTCCACTTTTCTTAAACCTTCTAGCCATTTCATAACAATGATTAGCATTTGGAGTGTTTACTGTTATACATACTAAATCAAAACATTTGTCATATGGAATCCTGTTATTATATTCATCTATCAAGGTTATTTCGTATCTTTTTTCATCTATATATCCTGCTAAATAGGGAATAGTTAATTGAACAAAGTTATTAAGTTGCTTCCTTCTAAACTTTCTAATTTCAATATTTTCAGGCTGAATTAGTAATATCTTTTTCTTCATAAAACCACTCCAAACTACATTGCGCTTCCTTATTTTTCCTAATTATACCATATAAATATCTGCTTACTGTTTATTATTTTCATCATTATACCTAGCATATTTTCCAAGTATGTGTCAAATAAGCTAAATTAAATATATTTCCTGGGGAATATTATATTGAATAATAAATCAAAATAGCTAGAGGCTAGTAACATTTTTCTGTTACTAGCCTCTTATAAAAATAATGTCTGTTCTATTAGTTTAGCTATAAATAGATACACGATCTACATATCAACGACTCATTTCATAACTAACTTCAAATAGAATCACCCCTTGTATATTATTTCGAGTTCTTCTTTATATATATCCTTAATGCCTTAATAACTAAAAATAAAGTATAAATTCCTAGGCCCATAAGGACTAAATTAAGAATAGTTACAATTATAGTAGCCGGACTTAGTGCAAGACTTACCATTACAATCCCTCCTATTTTCCCCATTGTAGCACACATACTATGTAGAATTATGCTAGATTATATGCCTAACTTTTTATCACTAAGTATTATTAAATAGATACTACTTACTCTAAAACTCTGTGCTTATACTTACTCCATCATTACCCTCAAATGGGTCCTTGAGAAATTCTCTTAGTATTAAAAACATTTCATTATATGTTTCATCGTATATATCATCTGATGTAAAATGCCTTGAATACATTAGAATTCCATCTGCATCAAGAGTTTGAACATGATGAATACCATGTTTAATAATAAATAACTCCTTAATCTCATTCTCTTCTAATGTATTATTTCTAAGTATCATCTGTAATTGATAGTCAGCTTCGAAGGCTACAAACTCTGGAAGCTTTCCCTCTCCAATCATCTCCAGCAAGTGAGTTAAATACTCATTTGAAAACCTATTTTCTAGCCTTTTAAATTCCATATTAAAAAAACCTTCTCTTAATAACCTATCTATTAACTTAGCAAGGGCTACAAAAACCCCATGAAATTTAGAAGCCATAATCCTCTCCCCTAAAAATATCTTTTATAATATACTACTATGAATTTTCTTTTCTATACATTTATTATTCAAATACTCTTATGGTGCTAATCTACGCACTACCTTCATCAAAACGAAAAAAAGACTGATAAAGCATCTGCCTTATCAGTCTTCATATATCATATTAAGAAATGCTTACCTTAAGCTTTCCTACAACCTCTGGGTATACCTTAACCTCTGCTGTATAAACACCAGTTGTCTTTATAGCTTCCTTAATGTCAACCTTCTTCTTCTCTACCTTTATTCCATGTTGTGATTCTAATGCCTCAGCTACATCCTTAGCTGTTACTGAACCAAATACTTTACCGTTATCTCCTGTCTTAACCTTTAGAGATACTGTAAGCTCTCCAATTTTTTCTGCTAGAGCCTTAGCTTCAGCAAGCTCCTCTGCCTTAAGTTTGGCTTCCTTTGCTTTAATAAGTTCAAGACTCTTTATATTTCCTGGTGTAGCTTCGATTGCTAGCCCCTTTGGGAATAGGAAGTTTCTTGCATATCCATCAGATGTGTTTATAACTTCACCTTTTTTTCCTGAACCTTTAACATCAGCTTTTAGTATTACTTTCATTTTTGTCAGCCTCCTCTTCTAGATATTTATCTATAGCATTTTTTAGTATATCCTTTGCCTCTCCAATTGTTGTATCAAATAGTTTAGCACCTGCAATAGTCATATGCCCACCGCCACCAATGCTTTCTAGTATTACTTGTACGTTTATATCTCCAAGTGAACGGCCACTTATAGTAACGTTATTACCAGTAGGTGCTAGAACAAATGATGCCTCTATACCTTCTATCTTCAGAAGCTCGTCTGCGGCTTGAGGTATAGATAGATAGTTCTTAACCCCTGTGGTATGACATACTATTGCTATTTTGTTTTTAACCTTTGCACTTGCTACTATTTGGGATCTTTCTACATAGGTCTCAAAGTCATCTGCTAGAAGCCTTTTAACCTCTATAAGGTCAGCACCCATTCTCTTTAGATATCCTGCAGCTTCAAATGTTCTAACCCCTGTTTTAAATGCAAAACTCTTAGTATCCATATATATACCAGCCATTAGAGCCTGTGCCTCTGCTTCTAAAAGTCCTGGCTTTTCGCTCATGTACTGTATAAGTTCAGTTACTAATTCACAGGTTGAAGATGCATATGGCTCTATATAACTTATCGTTGCATTATCTATAAAATCTACACTTTTTCTGTGATGATCAATTATAAATATATTTGAAACTCGATCTAATATATCTGGAAAATCAACAAAACTCTTTCTGTGTACGTCTACTACTATAATTAGGGGATCTTTAATCAGCCTTTGTACTACTGCATCATGATTAATAAATACATCCTCATATTCTTCTATTTCTAGAATCTTTTTTAACATCTTATCTATAGAAGTGTTAGATTTACTTAAAAGTATATGAGCCTGTTTACCTCGAAGCTTGCATCCTCTATACATACCTACAGCAGCTCCTAGGGAGTCAAGGTCAGGTATATCATGCCCCATTATTATAACTTCGCTACTTTGATCTATAAGCTGTGTAAGTCCATGGGCCATAACCCTTGCCTTAACCTTGGTTCTTCTTTCAACTTCCTTAGATTTACCTCCATAGAAGGATAGCTTATCCTTATCCTTAACTACAGCTTGATCCCCGCCACGACCTAGTGATAGATCCTTTGCCGCTATAGCATATTGGTGTACATCATAAAGTGTGTCTCCATTTAAACCTATACCTATACTTAAAGTAACAGGTATTTTATTTCCAGCATCTATTTCACGAATTTCATCAAGAATATCAAACTTCTTCTCGATAAGTTTATCAAGGTACTTATTTTCGAATATAATTATATACTTACTATCATCATATTTTCTTATTACTCCATCTAGAGATGTTGCGAAGTTATTTACATGTTTGTCAACTTCAGCTATAAGTGCTGGTCTCATATTTTCTTCTGTACTTTTAACAACTTCATCATAATTATCAAACTCTACTAATGCCACAATAGACTTTTCCTTATTATGCTTATTAAGTAATTCATAATAATCACTTTTATCTATAAAGTAAAGTATGAATAAAAACTTCTTATCCTCTTTATTAGGATCTAATTTTACCTTATTAATTAGAATGTTATATATTTTGTCTTCAATTAAAACGTCATTAATTGACTTTTCATCCTTATGAACTATCTTTTTAACGTTAAAGTCTTTTATTACTGTTGTAATATTCTTCCCATATACGCTTTGAGATGCTATTCCTGTAAATCCTTGATTGCCCCAGATTACCTGCCCCTCTGAGTTTACAATAGCAAGTGGTAGTGGAATTTGCGATAGGGTATTACGCCCTGCAATATCTATATCTGAGGATATATCCTCAACAAATCTACCCCACTGATCATCTCTAAGCCTATTGCTTTTAAGATTATATACTGATAGAACCGTAAAGGCTATAATTCCTATAACCCCAACAAGTAAATCGTAATATATAACTACTAAAAGAAGCAAAGCAATCATAACCATATATACCTGCGTCTTTGGAAAGAACCTTTTCATTTTATTATCCATAAAAAACCTCCGATTCTTGGAGACAGTTATTTTTTTCGTCTTATTGATGCTCTCTTGTTATCTAGCGCTCTAAGGTTAAGTGCATATTCAATTAAACCAATAAATATTAGTACATTTTGTAGAGTCATAAGCACTACAAATACTATAATCCCAATTAAAGGATTCGGAAAGCTAAATTTCTTAAGATAATAAGAAATAGTCGATAAAGCATTTATAGTAAATGCCATTAAAAAAATAATTCTAATAGTATAACCTACAATACTTAGCTCCTTTGACTCAAAAATCATGACCCCGAAAAGTAGAATCATAAGGGGATAGGCGATTCTTGATTGTAGATACCAATTACTAAACTCCTTAACAGGCTCTATGACAAAACCAAATCTTTTTAGAATTTTCTGTGTTACTAAATAATATATATATGATAAAACGCCCATAGTAACTATAGATATACCCGGCATAGCCATTAAAAGATATGTCTTTAAGTCATCTAAATTTATACCCGCTGTTAAGGTTTTATCTACTCCAGATTCTTTTAGAGTAGCTAATGATGCCTCCATAGATTTTATAACAGTGTCTACACTACTAGCCATTAAATCTACACCTGTCATAAAAGTAAATAGCTTGTAAAAAACACCTACTGAAAGTAATGTTATTAATGAAAGCATCGCGATTGATGTTATGCTATTGAATTTTTTAGTTGATGTATATCCTAATACAAGCCCAACTACTGCATTTAAGAATAAAAATCTTAATGACCATGTTGGTCCCAAAATAAAGGTTAGTAATATTGTTGTTACCGCTGTAGAAACTCCAGCATATTTTCCCCCATACTTTAAGTATATTACAACAATGGGTAAATGTACCCCTAATATAACTAAAATATCAATAATAGGAATATATGTAGATATTACATACAGTACAACAGTTATAGCACTAAAAAGTGCAGTTCCTACTAACGCCTTTGTACTGCTTTGTGATTCCATTAAATTCCTCCTTAAGCCTAAAATTTAGACTTATAATGCTAGATAAGTTTCTATTCTTGTCTTCCATCTCTAATATATGATATTAAGCTAGTGTAATCCTGACATAGTCTATCTGCACCATTATCCTCTAAAAGCCCTACCTTTAACTTATCCATTATCCTCTTATCTATTTTATCATAACTTATTCCAATACGCTTACTTATAAGATAGGAACATATAATAATATCTGCCACTTCATCTATAATTTCATCATTATAAGCTGTATTACCCTTAGACTTATTCATAGTTGCAAAAAGGTCTGCTACGAATCCGATAAGATATGTTTTGTAGCCATCTATTGTGTTCATATTTCCAATAATATCGAAATTTTCATTATTCAATTTTATTATCCCCCTAAGCAATAATATAATTCTATTAAACTTATGCTACAATATAGCCTAGTGTTTATCAAGGCTTATTAAGGCTTATTTAAGTTTTTAAAATATGTATATTTTATATTAACTAATTAAAAATACAGTTATATACTATATTCTACAGGGGATAGGGATATCCTTCACTAAAATAATTAATAAAAACGGTCTAAATGTAGTCAATAGCCTTTATTAACTATATTTAAACCGCTTAAATACCTTATAGGATAAAAATAAAAAATGCCTCATAACTGAGGCATTTAATTATTCTGTAGTGAATGGAAGTAGTGCTACGTTTCTAGCTCTCTTGATTGCTATAGTAAGCTCTCTTTGGTGCTTAGCGCAGCTTCCAGTGATTCTTCTTGGAAGAATCTTTCCTCTTTCAGTTACATACTTCTTTAGTCTACCGATATCTTTGTAATCAATAGCTGCTGATTTATCTGAACAGAAAGCACATTGTTTTTTCTTCATTCTTCTTTGCTTTCCGTTTCCTCTTCTAAAGTCTGCCATCGTTTTCCCTCCTTACCTTATTGAATTAGATTAAAATGGAATCTCTGTGTCATCTGTAGGGAAAAAACCATCAGAATTATCTGGTTCGAATAGTCCACTTCCACCTTGTGGTGTAGCTTCTCTATTGAATGAATCTCCTCTATGGGCCTGAGGTGATCCACCTTCTTTATTACCCCAATCTAGAAATTTAACTTCCTCTGCAACTATTTCTGTTACATATCTGTTAGAGCCATCTTGAGCTTGATACTTTCTAGTTTGGATTGAACCTGATACTGCACAAAGTCTTCCCTTAGATAGGTTATTAGCTACGTTCTCTGCTAGCTTTCTCCAACAAACTATGTTAATGAAATCAGCCTCTCTTTGACCGTTTTGTGAAACATAGTTTCTATCAACGGCTAATGAAAAAGTGGCAACCGCATTTCCCGCTCCTGGAGTAAATCTCAGTTCTGGGTCACGAGTTAATCTGCCTATTAAAAATACCTTATTCATTAAAACACCACCTTGGAAATTAACCTTGCTTTACTACCATATGTCTAACAACGCTATCAGTAATTCTCAGAATTCTATCTAATTCCTTAGGTAATTCTGGATTAGATGAGAAATTAACTAGATAGTAGAAACCTTCGTTGAAATCGTTGATTTCGTAAGCAAGTCTTCTCTTACCCCAATCGTCAACGTTGTCAACTACTCCGCCGTTACCTTCGATAACGCCTTTAGCTTTTTCAAATGTAGCCTTAACCTCTTCTTCTGTAAGGTTAGGTGCTACTACTAGTATTAGTTCGTACTTATTCATTCTCTTACACCTCCTCCCCTTGGACTATCGGCTCGATAATTCGAGCAGGGATACAACAAAGAACATAATATCACAAAAAACATTTTATGGCAATAGAATTATTCTCCAGTCTCTGCTGACTTAACTACTTTCTTAACTGACTTTTCAAACTTAGCTCTAGGCAGCATTACTATTCGTTCACAACCTGTGCACTTTATCTTAATGTCAGCTCCAAGCCTTATTACTTCCCATGTCTTACTTCCACATGGATGACCTTTTTTAGTTTCTACAATATCATGTAGATTAAATTCCTTTACCAACTTCTATGACTCCTTTCTATCAACAAAAACCATTTTTTGATAAGGTGCCTTAATACCCTCTTTATCAAATTCCACCTTAACTCTATGTCTAATCTCTACCTCTGCATTCCATTGTTTCATAGGAATAGTCTTTGCAACTATTCTTAAGGTTACAAATGTTTCCGTTATGTTAACAACTCCAATTACAGTAGGTCCATCTGTAATGTATTCACAGTCCTTCTTAATTTCCTCAGCTACCCTATTCATAACAGCTAATATATTATCTAAATCCTCAGTATTAGAAACCTGAATATCTACTAGGGCTCTCATATCTCCTCTAGACTTGTTAGTAACAGTTAGTATGCTACCATTCGGAATTATATGTAAATCTCCTGAAAAGTCCCTAATCTTAGTTATTCTAAGACCTACAACCTCAACTACTCCTGACATAAGGCCTATTGTAACATAATCTCCAACAGCGAACTGATCCTCAAACAGTATAAAGAACCCTGATATTACGTCCTTTATAAGACTTTGTGCCCCAAGACCTATAGCCACACTGGCTGCCCCTGCTACAGCTAAAATTGTTTGCATTTTTATACCAAGGGTTTGAAGCGCTGAAATAATCGCTATAAAGTAAACAACATACATTGTTACATTTTTTAAAAGCTCTGCTAGGGTTTTTCTTTTTTGCTCACTTAACTGTATTCCTATTTTCTCCTGGTGTTTAAAAATGTTACCTATTAACTTTTTAATAATACTAGTTATAATCTTTGCCAAAATAAATATTATTATTATCATGACAATATCCCATAGAACTTGTATTATTTTTTCGTTTTCCAGGAGGATCTTATTCATCATTAGTTTTATGTCCATATATTAACCTCCTTAAGTAAATTGTCTTATTATGCTTTCTATTATTATAACATTAAAAAAAGTGTATAAAAAAGACCTATATAATCCTAAATTGTCAGGATTATATAGGTCCAGGCTGTTTACATCTCTTTAAATGTTTTATTACTTCCAAGTCCTTCAAAAACATACATCTTTTTAGTTCTTATAGATTTGTCCTCTATAAGTTCCTTAATTATATCTATGTTTTCATATGCAGTTTTAACGGAAAGGCCACAACTAAGTGTTATCTCCCTTGGAGTTGGTATTATCTGATGAGCTAATTCTTTACCCTTAAGAACTGATTCAGTTTGCATAGCAAAGTTTACGCTTTCAAAGGTAATAACTATGTATTTATCCATAACTTATAAACTAATAACCTTTCCTGATTTTTGAAGGTGTTCAATAATCGTATACATATTAGTGATTCCTCCAACAAGAAGCTTATCCTTAAGTTCATAGAAATCTAGACATGTTCCACAGGAAAGCACTTCAACTCCCTTAGACTCTAGTTCCTTTATAGTGTCTATTACATCTGAACCCTCTGTTGTAAGCTTAACTCCACCGTTTACAAATAACATAGCTGATGGAAGTTTACTTTCAGATAGAGCAAACATAAAGCTTTTCATAAGAGCTTCTCCAAGCTTGTCGTCGCCTTTTCCTAATTTATCACTTGAGAAAAGAATAACATCACTACCTATATTAACTAGAGATTTATCATCTACTATTTTTTCCTCAACCTTATTACTTAAACCTTCGCTTACTACCTCAGTTACTATAGAAAAATATCCATCCTTCTCATTCACAGTAAATCCTACACCTTGACCTGAAAGAAATTTTGATACATTTTCCCTAGCAACTTCATTATCAACTAATACCTCAATTACTTGACCCTTTTCTTGATCTAAAGTCTTTTTTGTATTTATAACAGGTTTTGGACATTCAAGTCCTCTGCAATCTATTGTTTTCATCTAAAGCTTCCTCCCTTATATTTCTATATTCTTAATATAACAAACCATATAGTAATATTTCAAATAATACATGGGTTATTTTGTAATTTATTCAACACTTTTTTCTATATATATCAACACATATATAGAGATTATATATTTATTATTTTAAATAGTTGTAGGTAAAGGTAGCCCTAGAGACTACCTTTTAATAGATTTACATAATAAACATTGCTACTATTGTTGTTACAACTAACCCAATTATAACAGGCTTAAAATTTCGCCTTGCGAGTTCAAATGGGTCAACACCACATATAGCAGCTGCTGGAATAACAGCCCAAGGTACTATTGTTCCTCCGCCAACCCAAATTCCAGCTATTTGACCAAGAGCTGTAAGTGTTGCAACTCCAGATTTTATTGCTGATCCAAATAGACTTGCTATAGAACCTGCTAGGTTAATTCCTGAGAAACCAGAGCCATCTAAACCTGTTATAGTACCTACAGTAGTAAGTGTTACTGCTGCTGCTGGTTTACTAAGTGGAACAATATGAGCTAGTGCAACTCCTAAGTCATTAACTATACCATGGGAGGCTTTCGGAAGAACTTCACCAAATATAGTAGTTATCGCTGAGTCTCCAAGATAGAAAAATGCTGCTATTGGAATTATAGGACCAAATATCTTAAAAGCAAATTGTAATCCTTCTATTAAGCAATCTGTTATTTTCTCCATTCCCTTGTCTTTTTGTGAAATTATAGAGATTAAAACTAACATAAAAACTGCAGTCCCTCCTATAAGGGCTGTAGCATCTCCTCCTTGAAGCTTTGCAAAATACATTATAGCAATATCTCCTAGGAAGAGTACTAGCATTAGTAATGCTAGCCATTTTCTCGTCTTAAGTGATAATGTTTTTTTCTTTGAATCTTCATCCTTAATTAAATCCTTTAGTATAGTGTCATCTACAGTTAGGATTCCCTTTTTCATATCTCTTCTAAGCATCCAAAATGCTGAAACAGTGGTTACTAATCCCATTACAATAATTAATGGTACTGTAGCGGACACTACATCACTAACAGGTATACTCGCAGCGTCTGCTGTTATCTTAGGTGCACCTTGGATTATAAAGTCACTAGATAGTGCAATACCATGACCAAAAAGGTTCATCGCAACTGCTACACCTATTGCAGGTAACTTTACATTGATTGCTACAGGAAGTAAAACTACTCCTAAAAGTGCAACAGCTGGTGATGGCCAGAAAAACCATGATATTACCATCATCAAGATACCTATAATCCAATAGGCCTGTGAAGGTGTTTTAATCATCTTTGTGAAGGGACTTATCATAACTTCATTAATTCCTGTTTCTAGTAAAATTTTACTCATAGCCGTTATTACAGATATAATCAAAATAACACCCATAAGTTCCTTGGTTGCATAGATAAAGCTGTTAAAAATGCCCATTACCCCTTGATATACGGAGTCTGTAGCAAATAGCCCAAGAAGAAATATACCTACTATACAAACCAAGCTTGTATCACGTTTCATAACCATAACTACAATAATCAGTAAAATGAAAATTAAATAGATCCAGTGTAATGTTCCAAGTTCAATATCCATAGGATCACCCCTTCCTCAAAAACTGGTATACATTTATATTATGTAAATATATAAAAAATCGTTCTTTATATATTAATAGTTTGAAAACATTAGGTGAATTTTCAAACTTCATATAATGCAAAATGTAAAAAAATACATATATACCAGTTAATTCTTTAATGAGAAAGATGGATTAACTTTTATAAATAAAATGAATAAGTTCTTAACCTTAGAAAAATACTAATAGATATATACCTTTATAAATTAACTTTATTATATATATAATATAAGGAGTATTATGTTATGAACTTATTTAAGAAATATACTAAAATACTAGCCTTAATGGTTATTATGACTATTTTCTCTACTGTAGCATTACCAAATATAGTAGATGCAAGCAATGATCAAAAATATGAAAACAATCTAATTCTTGATAATGAATCTAAAAATGAATTACCTTATAAATATAGAATTATAAATTCATTAAAGATTTCTGGAAGTTCTCAAATTAATCCTAATCAAATTAAAAATATGAAAGCTAATATAAAAAACTCTCAAATATTTATAGTTGATTTAAGAGATGAACTACATGGATTCATAAATAATTCTCCTGTTAGCTTCTATGAACCTAATAAGGATTTAACTAAAGACCTTAGCACTAGTAAAATACTAGCTAATGAAACACTAAGACTAGCTTCGATTCCAAAGGGAGATAAACTAACATTACATTCAAGAAATGCAGGTTATTCATCTAGTGTATTTATTGAGTCAGTTTTATCTGAATCAACAGTAGTTAGAAATAACAATCTTATATATGTAAGATTTGCATCTAGCAATGAAAATATTCCGAGCATTAAAACAATCGATCAGTTTGTATCCTTTGTAAAATACCAAGTACCAAATACCCACCTTCACTTCCATTGTGATAATGGTGAATATAGAACAACATTATTTATGTCTATGTACCAAATGATGAAAAACAAAAATAACTTACCACTTAAAGAAATACTAGATTATCAATATAAAATAGGTGGAATATCACTACTAGATAATCCTAATAAGGAAAAATTCCTAACTAGCTTCTACAAGTACTCTCTAGAGAACATTAATACTAACTTTAGAGTACCCTACTCTCAGTGGATAAAAAATCAATAGATAAGTGCCTATGATAAGTTAAATTATCATAGGCACTTTATTTTAAAATAACTTTTTCAACTAATTTAAAATAAGTAAGTTGCCCCACCTAGAAATTCTAAGTGAGGCAACCTCTCTATGCTAATAATAAATTACTTGAATGCTGTATACTTATTAAGATAATGAACTTGGGCTTGATTGGTTACCTAGAGCTCCTGAGTCAACTATCCCATTACTTTCTAGTCTCGCCTTTTCACTTTCAGATGTTACACCAGCGTCAATTACTCCATTTGAATATGGAGAGCTTGATAAACTACTTGTAAGTGATGCATTTACTCCACTTGAAAATGAAGAGCTTGGTACACTACTTGTTAGTGAAGAACTTACTCCTCCACTTGATAATGAAGAACCTTGCCCACTAACTGAATTAACAGCTGAGTCAATTATTCCATTTGACATTGATTCTCTGCTTTCACTACTTGATGTTATACCTGAATCTAGGACTCCATTTGCGTATTGTGCCCCTAGAGCTCCTGCATTTAATGCTGAGTAAGCTCCGCCATTTGATAGTGATGAAGTTGATCCACTTGATAGTCCTGCGCTACTTGTTAGTGAAGAATTTACTCCTCCACTTGATAGTGATGAACCTTGAGAACTACCATATGCTCCTGAATCAATTATACCATTTGAGAATGAAGCACCTTGACTTCCACCTGATTGTGATGAAAGTGAATTAAAGCTTGCTAGTGCTGCATATGGAGAACTTGGAACTCCACTTGGTATTGAACTTGATAGTGAGCTTGATGAACCTGATATACCACTTGTTAATGAGCTAGATGCTCCACTTGATAGTCCTGTTGCACTACTTGTAAGTGATGCATTTACTCCAGCTGAATTCATTACGCTTTGTCTACCAGAATTAATTGTATCTTGCATATATGAACTATTTAATCCAGCGTTACCGCTTTGAACAAGGTTTTGAGCTGATCTTTTAGCTGATTGCTCTCCGCTTGTCATTTGTACTCCACCAAGAGATTGTGATGAAAGTGAAGATCCACCTTGTGAAGTTAGTGCTCCTTGTAGATACCCACTTTGTGCTCCTTGTGATAATGAAGAAATACCAGCACTATTTGATAAAGCTGAAGGTGATTGTGAATACTTTGATCCTTCAGATATAGCACTTTGTGCTCCACTTGTCATTTGTGGAGAACTTAGTGATGCTCCATTTGATAATCCTTGGTTAGATGAATTTGTTTTATTTGAATTCATAGTGATACCTCCAAAAATTAAATTATTTTTATGATGTTAATATCTGTCTTCTACCAAGAAAATATGATGGTATTTTCTTCTCTAATGTCGAAATTTACTAAATCATAGTACAACTAATTCTTCTGAACAAATTGTATAGTCATATTATGATTATTTATATCGAATTTTATACTTTAGTTTTAATTATCATATTTAACATATTTTTGTGGTATCAAGTCTATAAATCTACTTCTTAAGGACCTTTTATAATAACCATCATTAGTATTACAGCTTAGATATAGTCTTTTCTTTGCCCTTGTTATAGCAACATAGAATGTTCGTTTTTCTTCATCTATATCATTACTTTTTATAGCTCTATATGAGGGAAACTTTCCATCTTGAAGTCCAGCTATGAAAACGTTTTCATATTCTAATCCCTTAGATTGATGTACTGTAATTATAGGTATTCTTATTTTTCCACTTCTTTTTATTATTATATTTTCAAGCTCTCCATTAGATAATGATGTTATTTTGATAACTTCTAATAAAGAGTCTCTGTTACTTTTAAGTGAATCATCTAAATCCTTTAATAGTACATAAAAATCCCTAATTCTCTCCATTTTATTATATCCATCTTCGCCTTTATAAAGGGACTTAATATTAAAGTTTTCAACTATAAAGGTTATAATATCACAGGGCCTATTTTCATTTGCAAATTTAAATAAATTATTTAATTTATTTGATATATCTGAGAATGACTTTATATGTTTTGCTATATAAGATATTCTCTCAAAGGAAGTAGGAACAATGTCCTCACTAATAGCACGAGCTAAAAGTTCACCTGTTGCTAATATATCATCCATTGCATTATGACTCGGCTTATTTTTTGTTTTAAAAACATTACTTAGTGTTTCAAGCTTATGATTCTCCACATTACTATGAAACCTTCTATATATATCTAAGGTATCATAGAATCCTTTAAATTTAATTTCTCCAAGTTTCTCCCTTGATACTTCAGAGGTTAATATATTTATATCAAATTGAACATTATGCCCTACAATAACAGCATCCTTAGAAAACTCTAAAAACTCATTTAAAACTTTTTTCTTATCTTCACCATTCTTCTTTAGAAAATCATCACTAAATCCATGTACAAACTGTGAATCCTTTACTAATCTTTTAGGAGATATAAACTTTTCAAAGCTTTCTACTTTTTCTCCCTTAGAATTTATCTTTATAGCTGCTATTTGAATAATTTCATCCTCAGTAACATCTACTCCAGTGCTTTCTACATCAAATATAATTACATTATCCTTTTTAAACTCCTCAATAAGCAGTGAAAAATACTCTCCTTTATATGTTTTATCATCAATAAAATCAGAAAGTGATATTCCCGCTAGTCTATATGAACTACTTTCTATTTCCTCAAGAGTCTTGTCTCCTATTCCTGTAGGAAGTCTTTTTAGTATTCTTTTTAGACTTAATGAGTCGTTTTTGTTACCTATTAACTTTAAGAATGCTATTATATCCTTAACTTCCATTCTTCTAAAAAACTTAAATTGATCAACAAGAACAAACTCGAAGCCTTGTCCACCTTTTTGAATATAACTTAATTCCTTACTTAAATTTACGTTATATCCATTGTCCCTTGTAAGTACACAAACCTTTGAAATATCCTCACCCTTGATTTGAAGGCTTTTTATTTGACTATATATAAAACTTGCCTCTTCATACAAGCTATCATTTTCCTTAAATACTATTTTATCTCCAAGATCTTTAGCCTCAGATTCTAATCCATCACTATATACACTCATAGCCTCACTATTAAATGCATTTAAAAGATAACCAAGTGATGCCTCTGTAAGATTCTTAGTAGCTCTATAGTTTTTATTAAATACAACTTCTATAGGTGAATACTTTTCTGTAAAATTACTAATAATCTTTCTAGGTTCAGAACCTCTCCACCCATATATAGTTTGAAAAATATCACCGCATATAAGTATATTGTTATCATAGAAAATACTTTCTATAATTGAGTATTCTAGTGTACTGGTGTCTTGGACCTCATCAACATTTATATATTTATATTTCTGCCTTAAGTAATTAACTACATTTTCATTACTTAGTATTTCCTTAGCCTTAATTATTAAGTCATTAAAATCTAATCCATGGTTATTCGAAAGTTCTCTATTATATATATGAATTAGATTTTCTCCATTAGCCTCAAGGTATCTTTTCAAATCAAAGTTAACTTTCTTATTCTCAGTACAGATATAATTTATATCATCATCTCTACTATTAAATATATTTTCAATTGAAGCATTATAGCTTATACCTTTTTTAACTGACTCTTCCTTTACAATATTTATAAATCTTTGAATACTATCCTCTGAAAATCCATGTGGCCTAAAACCCTTAATAATATCTCTACAATCATCTTCATCAAAAACAACAAAATCAGTAAAAATATCAGTACTTCTCTTAGCTTCCCTTTTTATAATGTCAAAGCAAAAACTATGAAATGTTCTAATAGTTATTTTATTCCCCTCTTCTTGAATAATAGCCTTTATCCTATTTTCCATTTCCTTTGCAGCTTTATTAGTAAAAGTTATACAAAGAATTTCATCACTATTTGCCCTGCCACTTTTAATAATATTTGCGATTCTCCTAGACATTGTATCTGTTTTTCCTGTTCCCGCAGATGCAAGGAGAAGAATATTTCTATCTATTTCGCTTACTACCCTTTGTTGACTTTCGTTTAAATCCATATTAGCCACCTCCTAACATATTCACCGATCCTTATAATTTAGTTAAATTATACTTTAAAATATTCACAATCTAAAGTATACATAAATATAATAATTAACAAGAGGAAATTATGTAAACTTATCTTATTAATATTTATATGATTTCTAATTAATACACTTCATAAAGGCGGTGTTTATTATGTTAAGTATTAGAAACCTAGTATTTGTTTTAGTAGGTACAATAATATTATTTATGATGATTTACCTCATAGCATATACACAGCCTAAAATAACATTTATATCTAGCATATCTACGCTAGACAAACAGTCATATGATAAATTAGCAAAAAAACAAGAGACTCCTAGGGATAAAAATATCGAAAACTTTAAAGATGTTGAAATACTTTTGAAGATAGACACTCCAATATTATTGATTAAAGAGCTAAATATAGATAGAAGTTACCTTGAAAGTTATCTAATGGATAATCCAAGAATAAAGGTTTTAGATGCTAAAAGTAGCGGAAATCCAAATAGCAAAAAATCACAAGAATCATTAAAAATACATCTAAATAACATTAGCGAAAATGAATTAAAAAACTATCTTAAAGACTTTAAAATAGCAATTACCTGGAAAGACATCGTAGGTAATAAAAACAAACAAATACTTTATGTTACAGATCACTTAAATTAATGAATATTTACAGTAATGTTTCACGTGAAACATAAAAAAATGCTGGTGATACTTTTGGAATCACTAGCATTTTAAATTAATTCTATTAAATTAAATCAACATTAAGTTAATTGAATACAACTTCACTACTTTCATGGGCTAGATTAATTCCTATATCTAAAGCATCTAAAGAATATTCCCCATGATAATCACTTCCACCTGTCATAAATAACTTATTTGTCTTACATATTATTTCTATTTCTTTTCTGCAATTAGGAGAGTTTCCATGATGATTTAACTCTATTCCATTCAACCCTGCCTCTATAAGACTAAAAACCATGCTTAAGTTCCCTTGTCTGCCTGGATGTGCTAACACTGCATATCCTCCATCACTTCTTATCGCCTTAACTGCATCTACTGGATTTACATATTCAATATCAAAATCACAGGCACCTCTGTTTGAAAAAACTTTTTTGTATATATCCCCAAATAAAGAATCTGTCTGTCCTGTTTTATGAAGATAATCTAGTATATGCTGCTTATACATACACTCCCCTGATATCTCCATTACTTCATCAACCTTTATATCATACCCTAGTACTTGAAGTATCTTTATTTGTTTTATGCAATTATTATTTCTCCTTTTTATTATTGCATTGCATAGCTTCCTTATATTATCACTACCTTTATAATTGTAACCTAATATATGAACCTTTTTTCCTATGCATCTGTCATACGCTGATATTTCTATACCTGGAATGATGTTTATACCCTTAAGTTTACCTCGCTTAACAGCATAATCAGATCCTCTAGTAGTATCATGTTCCGTAAATGCCATATGTGTTAAGCCTTTATCCTTTGCTTTATCTATAATCTCATCTACAGTGTAGTTACAATCTGAAACAGATGAATGAACGTGTAAATCCGCTTTATACATAGAAAAATCACCTTCTTATATTTAATAAAATCTAAAATCATAATCTATCTATAAACCCAAATTTATGAGTATTCCTTAGTTCGCTCTTTATTTGTTTTTCATAAAGTTTATTCATTCTTTCGTGTATCTCTTGGGATTCTCTAACTCCTAAGTTCAAAGCTGCATCTATTATAGCTATAAAGGTTGTCTTATCAAAATCATCACCTTCAATCAAAGCTATCCCTCTTGCTCCATTTACCTCAACAATACACTCACATCCAAGAACCTCTCCAAGATAAAATAAAGATGGCTCATATGACTTTCTTATCCTTGCCATTACAAGTGTTTTATGCGCTGGCTTTATAACCTTTACTAAATACTTTCTACTAATAATAGATGATATTCTCTCCACCTCTTCCAAGGTAGCAGCCGATAATATTTTAAACATCTGATTTTTATTAATTCTCATAGTCCACACCTCTATCCCCTAATCACCTATATTATTTTTACCTTAATATCCTAGTAAATATATTAAAAAATATATGTAAAATATTCATTAAAACTCCAACTTTTTAGATTAGTGAATAAAAGAATATATCTCTCCTATGACTACCATCTAATTAATAAAACTCTCTGAAATTCTTATAACTATATCATATATGTACACTGTAAAGTTTGTTCTAGGTTACTAGTAAAAAGTGTGTAAAATATTTTGTAATGAGTTTAGTATTCTTAATAAATGGATATCATACTAAAAAAAGAGGGCATATACCCTCTAATAATACTCTGTTAACTCTCTTTTTAGTTTTTGTTTATGTTTTTCTTTTAAATTCTTCGGAACATGAACTCCACAACCTCTTGTAACTACTCTATCAGCCTTACTAAGCTTACCTTCTCTGTTTAGAAGTAAGTCATTTCCTTGTATAGTTCCAACATTTATCTTACTCTTTTTCATATGGCACTCCTTTGCAAACAGAATTCTTTAATTCTTTCTAAGAGCATCCCTTAAATGCCTTATTATAGTATTACAAAGTTGCTTATATTTTATTAGAAGTAAATATCATAGGTTATCTATCTATTTCCATACCAACTTATTATAAATTTTTTATAATAAACATTTTTTAAAATGCTTGATAGATAAGTTTAGTATCATAGCAAATAGGTGTAGCCTTAGTTAAATCAATAGAGCTAAAAACTAGAGATTCTTATCTGTAAAAATATCAATAGACTTACAAGACATCGGCAAGTGAAACGATTTAGATGTCGCAGTTAGTCTATTGGTATCTTTGCAGATTAGAAGCTCTGTTTGAAAGTCTCGTTGATTTAACTAAGGCTACACCTATTGCAAGGCATAAGCTCTCATCAGTCTACGCCCTTGCAGAAAATTTACTAAATGAATAATCCTTAAGTGTAAAATATATACTAGATGCAATCTTTTCAGCAAGATCCATTACAAGTGAAAGTCTAGTATTTTGAAGTACCATATATTCCATAAAGCCTGATACATTAATAACCCCTGTTATTCCTATATCACCTATATGTGGAAGGCTCTTATTAACCCCTGCGCCTGGTCTTATCGGACCATCAAATATACTTACATATCCTACCTTATCTACACGACCAAGCGATGCATCAATTGCAATTACAAATGGATTAGATATAGAAGAGTTTATATACTCTATATTATCCCCTATATTCTTTGCATGAACAGGCTCATGTAATGTTCCAAGTACAGTTATATTAGATCCTTTAAGGGCCTCAGAAAGTCTAGTTCCAACAAGTGGGCCTAGGCTATCCCCTGTAGACCTGTCTGTTCCTATACAAAGAACTACTATATTTTGGTGTGATGTATATATATCATTAATAATCTCCTTAAGAGATTTACAAATCGTCATAATAGCATTTTCAGCTTTAGTATCTATAGAAAAATTATATTTTTGTGCTTTATTCATTAAAAAAATCCTCCCTTTATGGTTTTAATAGGATTATTGCCATAAAGAAAGGATTGTATTCCGTTATTTATAATACATTTACTTTTTTTAGTATGTTGTAGAAAAGCATAAGGAATATTAAATAAACCATTCCAAGGAATCCATATGCCTTAAGTCCTATAAATATTGCTGCAAGAACAGCTACAGGATGTAAATTAAGAGATGATGATACAAGTTTTGGTTCTACTATATGTCTAACTATTGTAACAACTCCGTATAAAATAAGTATAACTATAGAAATCATATGATCCCCAATTATCCAGTAATAAATAGCAAGTGGTATATATATTGATGCTATTCCAAGTATAGGTAGAATATCAAAAAATGCTGATAATAAACTTAACATAAATGCATATTTCAAATCAAGTATTCTAAATCCTACTAAGGTTAATATAAAGGTTATAAATATTATAATCCCATAGGACTTAATGTACTGAAATAACATTTTATTAGTTTCAGACCAAAAGTATTTAACTCTGTCCTGACCACTTGGAGATAATGCTCTTATAAGCCTTTTTTGTATGTCAGGAAGGTCCTTGGAGATAAAAAATGTAGCAAGTAGAGTTACTAGTATTACCATAAAAATTAATGGCAGTGACATAGCAAGTCTAACTAGCTTGTCTAGTAAAACACCTATAATATCAACTAAACTTGAAGCAATTGATGCTACCTGTGCTTCTGCTTGTTTAATTATACTAGGGTCTAATGTCTCATAAAAATGTCTAAGATAATCAATACTGGACATAAAATAATTAGTAATGTCATTTATGTTTATGCTAGGAAGTGAAGCTAGCAGCTCCTTTGATTCAGTAGCTACCTTCATAATTAGCAATGTAATTATTAAAGTTATTATCGCGAAGGATATCGTAGTAGTTATTAGTGAAGAAAGCCCGCTTGATATTTTTAATTTTCTTTTTAAGAATTCTGTAAGTGGTCTAGTAAGATAGGCAATAATAAAAGCTAGTACAAATGGCAATGTATAGGAAATAGTAGAGAAAAACCCTACAAATAATACGGTATACGCAATTAAAAATATTGCTGTCTTTTTTATTTTAGAAATTAAAAGTGGATCTAACATTTTTCCACCCTCCCTTTTACCTAAAGTTAAGTAGATATCCATTATATGTTTAATGCTTTGCTTATTTGTAATTATATCATTATAATTATTTTTATAAACAAAAAATTTTATTTAAAAAGGTGGTAGGTATGAATTATTTAGACATTATTATTTTAGTCATTTTAGTGCTTGGTGTTATATCCGGTGCAAGGAAGGGATTAGTAATTTCTATACTTAATATAGTTGGTCTAGTAGTTACCTTCATACTATGTTTTTCGTTTTCAGGTACACTATCTAAACTACTTATAAAGTATACGGATATTGAAGTGGCAATAAATTCTCTTGTATCACAAAGAATAAATTCTCTAGACCCATTTACAGTTAATATTATTAACAAGCTTAAGATAGCAGGAATGAGTCCAAATGAATTTTTAACTAGTAACTTTATTAATGCTGCTATATTTATAGTTCTATTTATTTGTATAACTATAATAATAGGCATGCTAAAGCAAGGTATTAAAAATGGAATTAAAAAATCAGTTTTAGGACCAATAGACAGTGTTCTAGGTGGAGTTCTAGGATTCATTAAATGGATTTTGATACTATCTGTTGTATTTGCATTTGTAACTCCTATAGTTCCACTGCTAACTAAGAATAATAATTTTTATGTATTAATTGACGGATCAATTTTAGCTAAGAATTTAATAAATTATAATCTTATAACTACATTAATAAAGTCCTTTTTTGAGGGGAATATAAAGAATTTAATTAAGATGTAGTATAAATAATTCCTTAAGGAGGAAAAGCTGTGAAATATACTGTACAGGATATTTTAGAAATAATTGAAGAGGAAGAGATAGAGTTTCTATACCTTCAGTTTACAGATATATTAGGGGTTATGAAAAATATCGCCATAACAGGAGATGAAATAGAAAGAGCCCTTAAGGGTGAGCTTACATTTGATGGCTCTTCTATTGATGGTTTTGTTAGAGTTGAGGAATATGATATGTACCTAAAACCTGACCTTGATACCTTTTTAATTTATCCTTGGAGAGGAAGCTTTGGACGTGAAGCTAGGGTAATCTGTAATATATACAGTGATTTAAACACTCCTTTTAATGGTGACCCAAGATTCATTCTTCAAAGGGTTATAGATGAGGCATCAGCTCTTGGTTATAGCTTTAACTTTGGACCAGAGTGTGAATTCTTCTTATTCCATACAGATTCTAATGGAAAAGCAACTCTTAATACACATGATGATGCAGGATATTTTGATCTAGCTCCTGTTGACCTTGGTGAAAATGCTAGACGAGATATGGTTGTAACACTTAGAAAAATGGGATTCGAAGTTGATACGTCACATCATGAGGTAGCTCCTGGCCAACATGAAATAGATCTTAAAAGTGACATAGCTCTACATGCAGCTGATAAAATAGTTACCTTTAAAACCATAGTAAGAAAGGTAGCTAAGAACCATGGACTTCATGCTACATTTATGCCAAAACCTATGTTTAAAGAAGCTGGAAGTGGAATGCATATGAATGTTTCTATGCACTGTGATGGCAAGGATGCCTTTAAAGGAGACCTTAAGGGAGGACTTTCTAAGGAAGCTATGTACTTTATTGGTGGAGTATTAAAACATGCAAAGGCTATATGTGCACTAACAAACCCAACAGTAAACAGCTATAAAAGGCTTTTGTCAGGATATGAAGCCCCAAGGGACATAGCATGGTCATTTAAAAACAGAGGACCTCTTATAAGGGTTCCTGCACTAGTTAATAGTAAAGATGTAAGAATAGAAATTAGAAATCCTGACCCTTCATGTAATCCATATCTTGCTTTTGCAGTGATACTTAAGGCAGGATTAGAGGGAATAAAGAATAAGATAGACCCAGGTAGCCCTATAGAAGAAGTTACTGAGGACATAGATAGACTTCCATCATCACTTGAAAGCGCCATAACATGTCTTATAAAAGACGATGTAATTAAAGACGCATTAAAGGAGCACATTTTCAAAACCTTTACAGAGGCTAAGAAGATAGAATTTGAGGATTATAGAAGCAGAATAACATCCTGGGAAATAGATCAATACTTAACAAAGTTTTAGGTATAAACTATGCCAAGTTATAAGATAATCATAGGGGACAATGATGAAAGTTTTCTAGAAACATTAAAATTCAGAATATCTCAAACAGGACATAGAGTCCTAGATACTGACACTTCAGGGGCAGCACTTCTTAGAAAGATAAGAAGCCTTAGCCCTGATATAGTAATAGCAGAAGCAACTCTTAAGGGAGTATCAGGCTTTGAAATAGCAGATATACTAGAGGGGGAAGGGATTTGTCCTTGTATAGTAAGTTTTAAAGGAGAGCCATCCCAATACAAAATAAATATTTCTCGTAAAAAGGTAAAGACTTATCTTAGAAAGCCTGTAGACTATAGTGAAATTGATTACTTATTAAAGCACTCTATAGATGAATTTCATAGAGCCCTTAAGGAAGAAAAGAAAGCTAAAGAAAAGAAAACAGTAGATAAAGCTAAAAAGATGTTAATGGAAAAGTATAATTTAGGTGAAGAAGATGCTTATAAGTATATAAGAAAGAAAAGCATGGATAAGGGATCAACAATGTATAAAATATCCCTAATTCTCATAGATGTACTGAAAACCAAATAAAAAAAGGCCTCTATAAGTATTAAACCTTATAGAGGCTTCTTGCTGTAATAAATATTTAGTATTGATTGATTAATTTACATTCGAAAGGGAAAATGAATAATTTTTTATCTTAAAGGCAACATCATGTGATAATTTGCCTTGAAGTATACTTTGTATTGTGTACTCCTTTATCATGTCATATTTATCAAAGGTATTTTTAGCTTCATGAAGATTGTTATAGACCTTCCAATATCCGCATAATAAGCATTCCTTAGGAGTACAATTCATAAAGTCCTTTACATCCTCAATTGGTATTCCAAGGAATAGGCCAAGTTCATGAGGACAATGGTATTTTTCATATCTAAGCTTTAATTTATTAATATAGCTATGGATATCTAAAGTTTTAGGATAACCAAGTTCAATTAAAAATTGTTGAACTGATTCCTTTGTAAGTCTTTTCTGTAATACATCTTTATCATAAATCATTAAAATTGTTGATTTACTAGTATTTCTAAGCTCTATATAATTTAGAGACAATTTGTCTACGAAATCTCTTCCAAAATGTTTCCATGACTTAAATAATTTTTTATTTTGTTCACTTAAAGCGATTGTCACAGCAGGTTTTATACCTGCAATTACCAGAGATGTACTATAAGTCAAAAAGTTCTCTATATAATCCTTTTCATGCATTGAATTTAGTTTATTATAAAAATCTATAGTTTTCATACTTAAAAGTTAACTCTTTATTATAAAAGAGCTATCCTCTTCCCAAAGTCTATACAATCATCTTCATTATCATCTGGTTCATTTTGAATTATTAGAGGTTCTTCACTTATAACACAGCCATATCCTATCATTCTTTGTTTAAAATCATCCATCCACTCTCCACTTCCCCATCCATATGAGCCAAATAGTGCAAGCTTTTTTCCTGATATCTTTGTAGATATCTCTTGGATAAATGGTTCAAACTGTGCTCCCTCTAGTTCCTCACACCCCATTGATGGGCATCCAAGTACTAGTACTTCCTCTTGTAAAATTAAATCTATATTAACATCTGAAACAAAAATAGCCTCAGCATTTTTTCCTGTTGACTTTATACCCTCAGAAATTAACTCTGCCATTTTTTCTGTATTTCCTGTTCCTGACCAATAAACTATTTTCATGTAATATCCCCACCTTCTAAATAAATATGAAAATCATTCTCAATTAAATAGTATTTGATATTTTTATATTTGTCAAGCATTAATTTAGTATTTGTTATATTTTATAGTTAGTTGCATCAAAGCCATTAATATTATATAAAGTAATAGGGACTGTTCCAAAACTAAGTAATAGTTGAGAAACAGTCCCTATTTTATTTTAATTTTTTTTATTTATATATTCTTCATCATCTTCATCATATGCGGTTTCATCGTAATCATCATAATCTTCGTCGCTATATTCATCTTGATAATTTTCATCATCACTATAGTCACCTTCATAATCATCTTCATCCTCATCAGATTCATTATTTAAAGGTCTATATTCCTTTAGGTCACTAATTTCCTCTAGAGTATCCATTCTATACTTATTATTATCTTTATATGCCTTTTGTGCCCTATCTATAGCCTCTTTTTCCTCATCTGAAAGGTCATATTTAGAGATACCATTATCTATTGGCTTAGCAAATGTAGTTGAATCATTTCTTCCGTAAATACCTGTAATTACAACCCCTGAATCAGATTCATCAAGTAATGCTATTGAATAGCTTAAATCGCTTCCTATATCATCAAAGGCCTTATATCTTATCATACCTACTTTTTGTGTACATCCACTTATTCTTTCATCAATTCCCTTATAAGCCTTATGTACATTTCTTGTGTACTCTAGAATCTTTTCTACTCTGCTACCATAATCGATAATCATATCTTCAATAGTTTCAGATTTAGAATTTCTAAAAAGTTTCCTGTACTTTTTGTCTAACTTGTTTAAATGGACCTTGTTGACTATTTGTATAACTATAAGCACAAGTATAAGTGCTAATATAGCAATAATTATAAGTGTATTGTACTCGCTAATAGTCTCTAGAATCATCTCCATATTCGTCTCTCACTCCTATATTAAGTTTTATCATATCCCTAAAAAATTAGGTTTAGTGTCTAATTATGTATTTGTTTCACGTGAAACATTATCATATGTATATTAATTACTTAGAAATCAAGTCCAGTATCCTATTAAGGTCAGCATCAGAATAAAATTCTATTTCTAACTTACCCTTTTTCTTTCCTTGATTAATGCTAACTTTAGTTCCTAGTATTTCTTTTAGTCTTTCTTCCACATGCTTTACATGAATATCTTTAGCCTTCTCTACTTTCTTAGTAGATTTATCTAAATTTATTTCTCTTATTAATGTTTCCGTTTGACGGACATTTAATTCCTCTTTTATAACTTTATCTGCTATTTTTAACTGAATATCCTTATCTTCTATTCCAGCTATTATTTTTCCATGTCCCTCTGTAAGTGATCTCTTTTCTATTAGATTTATAATATCATCATGTAGTGTTAATAATCTCATGGTATTTGTAATAGCTGCCCTAGACTTTCCAACTCTAGTTGATATCTCTTCCTGAGTTAAGTTAAATTCTTTAGAAAGTCTTTTATATGCTAATGCTTCTTCAATAGGATTTAAATCTTCCCTTTGTATATTCTCTATCAAGGAAATCTCTGCTATTTCCCTTTCTGAAAAGTCTCTTTCTATTATAGGAATTTTCTTCATTCCTATCTTCTTAGATGCTCTCCATCTTCTTTCACCAGCAATTATCTTATAAAAGTCTCCTTCTTTTTTAACAATTATAGGTTGAATTATCCCATGCTCTTTAATAGATTGTGCTAAAGATTCTATTTTTTCCTCATCGAAGTCATGTCTCGGCTGAAGCTTATTTGGAAAAACATCATCTATGTTAACCTCAATACTTGCTTCCCTAGCCTTTTCTATAACTCCGTTGTCCTCAGGTATAAGCGCAGATAACCCCTTACCTAATGCACCCTTTTTAGCCATTAGTTATCCTCCTCATCACACTCTAAAAATTCAGCTGCAAGTTCTTCATATGCCCTAGCCCCTCTAGATACCTTGTCATATAACATAATAGGTACTCCGTGACTCGGAGCCTCAGCTAATCTAACATTTCTCGGAATAATTGTTGTGTATACCTTCCCCTTAAAGTATTTTTTAACTTCCTCTACAACTTCTATAGAAAGGTTAGTCCTTCCGTCAAACATACTCATAACAACACCTTGAATCTGAAGATTTTGATTTAAGCTTTTCTTAACAAGCTTAATAGTATTCATTAACTGTCCAACTCCCTCTAAAGCATAAAACTCACACTGAATAGGTATCATAACACTATCAGATGCTGTTAATGAGTTTATTGTTAACAGCCCAAGGGAAGGTGGACAATCTATAAATATGTAATCATACTCTTCCTTTACCTGATCTAAGGCATCCTTTACCTTTGTTTCTCTGCTAATTTTAGCTGTTAATTCTATTTCTGCACCAGCAAGTTCTACAGTTCCAGGAATCACATCAAGATTTTCGATAGCAGTACCCTTTATGGCAAGTTTTGGAGATATACCCATTATAACATGATACATTGAGTATTCAAGTTGGTCCTTATCTATAGATAAACCACTTGTAGTGTTACCTTGAGGATCTATATCTGCAACGAGTATCCTCTTTCCCATACTTGCAAGATAGGCACTTAAATTAATTGTTGTTGTTGTTTTACCAACTCCCCCTTTTTGATTAAAGATACATATAACCTTCCCCATTAAAATCCCCACCTTTGCAAATTTTAAGTATATTTTATAGATTTCTCTAATATACATTTTACCGTAAGACTTATCTATATTAAATACTTTAGGAGGGATTTATGTTAAAAATTATGTTATCCACCTTTCTGTTGGTCTTTGTAGCAGAATTAGGTGATAAAACTCAACTTACTACAATGATGTTATCTGCTCAATCAGGATCTAAAATGGCAGTTTTTATAGGTTCCTCTGTTGCACTTATATGCGCTTCTGTTATGGGGGTTCTCCTAGGAGGAGTCCTTAACAAATATGTTCCTGCAAGCCTAGTTCAAACTGCTTCAGCTATAGCCTTTATCATAATTGGAGTTTTACTCCTTTTTAATAAAGTATAACCCCTACATATAAAATAATATTTACAAAAAGAAAAACCTTTTGAACAAACAAAAGGTTTTTTCTTATTTCACATGAAACATGTATTTATACTATACTTTAAATTTAGAAATCGATACTTCTAAGTTATTTGATAACTCTACAAGGTTACTCATTGAAGATGCCACCTCTTGAATTGAAGCTGTTTGTTCTTCAGTAGTAGATGCTACTTCCTCTGTACCTAATGCGCTTTGTTCTATTATACCTACTATATTTTCTAGAAATTTTTCTGCTGATATTGCATTTTCATTTATTATCTTAGTTTCATTTGCCACTTCTTTTATTTTACTTGCAACATCAAAAACAGATTCACGGATTAGATTAAATGAGTCATCGATTATCTTTAGTGAAGCTTCTTGTTCATCTATTGAAGTTTTTGTGTCACTTACACCATTTACTGCCTTTTCAATATCAATTTGCACCTCTTCTATAAGGTTGCTTATTTTTAATGTTGATTCCTTTGAAAGCTCTGCAAGTTTTTTAACCTCATTAGCAACAACAGTAAACCCACGACCAGCCTCACCAGCTCTTGCGGCTTCTATTGAAGCATTTAGTGATAATAGATTTATTTGTTCTGTTATTCCATTAATAAACTCTACTACTGTTCCTATTTCCTTAGACTTCTTAGAAAGCTCAGAAATTACATTAGTAACATCCTCAGATGCATTCTTTGTAGTAGACATTTTTTCACTTTGATCCTTTATACTTATGGTCCCATTATTAACTATTTCCATAGCACTACTTGCAAGTTCATCTATATATATAGTATTTTCACTTATATGATTTAATCCTTCTACAACACCTTTAACAGAACTACTACTTTCCTCTGCAAGTTCTACCTGTCTTGATGCTCCATTAGCTATATTACTAATTGTTGTTGCAACTTCTTCAGATGCAGCACTTACCCTATCAGTTGCTTCCATAATCTCACTTGATGATGCAGCTACAACTTCACTTGTTTTCTTAGCCTCTGAAATCAAGTCTCTAACCCTATCAATAAACCTATTAAATCTTTCAGTTATTTGACCAAGTTCATCCTTCTTATATATTTCTCCCTTAATAGTAAGGTCTCCATCCTCAGCCTTTTCCATTAATAGATTAAATTGATCTATAAACTTAGTTATTCCTCTATATGTTAAAGTTATAAGTATAGCAAAGAATATAATCAGTATGATACCACCAGTAGTCATAACCACTAAACTCTTATTAAATTCACTTGTATCTTCATTTGCTTCTTTTACCATCTTTTCAGTTTCTGACTTTGCCTTATCATCTATATAACTTACTAGCTTATCCATGTTCTGTGTTGGACTTCTATCCATACCCTTTACCATAGTATCTACTATTTTATAACTTTGAGGGTTTTTCTTATCGTAGCCTTGTATTGCCTTAGTGTACTTATCATATAAGTATTTATGGTCACTTAACAATGTATCTACTAATGAAGTATCCATTCCGCTCTTAGACATGTTAATCTTTATATTGGATATACGAGACTGAACATTCTCATATTCCTCAGTAAATTGTGAATAGTACTTATCAAATGACTTTGGATCATTACCACGTAATAATATATTTTTCCATTCCTGTACCTGTATCTTAAAATGTACTTGAGCTTGTCTAGAATGGTCTACTAGATTAATATACTTAATAGTTGACTCTAGCCTTATCTTGCTCTTCTCATCAAAGTTTTTAAATTTATACCATGTAAAACTACTAATAGTAATTATAAATACAATAACAAACCCTATTAGTGCATATAACCTTACACCTATACCCTTATTCCCCTTCATCTAAAACTTTCTCCCTTCATAATAATCAATAAATAAATCTCTTATTTATTGACTTTTCAAAACCGTTATTTATTATTTAAAAAATGTTAAATTCCATTATAAATTGACACCACTTTCTGACAATACTATTAATATATCGTACTGTAGTCATTGATTAAATAAACATTTTTTTACATTTATGCTTTTTTAGTAGGATTTAACATATTGTTAACATATATCCTATTAAATATAAGTATTTTCTTAGTTATATAAAAAATAAGGATAATGTTTCACGTGAAACATTATCCTAAAAATCATAAATTCTATTTTTCCTTTGCAAGTATGATGGTAGATATAACTATAAAAGCAGATCCAATTACTAATGAAAAGCTTAGATTCTCTCCAAATATAATTATTCCAAGTATTATACTTATGATAGGCTCTAGTGTTGCAAGTATTGAGGTTGAAGTCGGTCCTATGGTTTCAATTGCCTTTAAAAAGAATATAATTGCAAGTATTGTTGAAACAAGTGCTATTCCTATATATGAAAAAACTATCCCCGCATTAAACTTTAATACTATAGTGTCACTAAAAACTCCATACAAAAGCATACCTATGAAAGCACCAAAACTAACATACATAGTTGCTATTCTATTGTCTATGGAAGTTATTGTTTTAAATCCTAAAGCAATAATACTCACAGAATAAGTTACCCCTGAAGTTAATGCTAAGATTACACCTATAATATCTAACTTTTGATTTTCAAAGGCAATTAGTGAATAAAGCCCTATTCCTGCAAGAAGTAATGAAATTAACTTAACCCTACTTACCCTCTCCTTAAATACAAAAATGCTAATTAAGCAAACCAAAGCAGGATATATAAAGTGAAGTGTAGTCCCAAGTCCTGCACCTAATGTAACATAGGACATAAATAAAGTCTCAGTAGTAACTGTATACCCTACACCCCCAATTAAAAGCAGAACTATAAACTGCTGTTTAGTAATCCTGATGTCAATTTTCTTATAAATTAAATATGCTAATAAAACCACCCCTGCAATTAAAAACCTAAATAACAATATAGATGTTGGATTAGACCCACTAGCATAGGATAGTTTTCCGAAAATAGGGCTAAGACCAAATGCTGCTGAGGACATAATTGCATAGAGTATTCCTTTGTAGTTGTTCATGATTATCTCTCCAATTTTAGTGTTATGTAGGAAGGTGTGGTGGTGCAGTCCGACGAGATCTTCAAGAAGAACTTCTAATCCTCACAAATGCGATTACCTTAAGTGCGACATCTAAATCGCTACTCTAGCCGATGTCTTCTAAGGGTAATCACATTTGATTCGGATAGAATTTCTACCTCTAGACTCTATGACTTATATAAGATATACACTACTTGCAATGACACTTTTCCTACATAACTGAATTTGATTTAACCTTTTTCATATTACTTATAATTAGAAAACGGTTTTTCCATTACTATTATATCAAATAAAATAGCATTTATATCTGCAACTCCCATTATAAAAAACTTCTCCACTACTAAGTCTTTTTATATGGGAAAGGTTTCTTGGTAAGAAGCAAATTAGCCTTATGAAGGTGCTTGAGTTTTAAACTAGAGGTTGTTGTTTTGAATATAGGCCTTAGCCTTAGTAGATTTCATATGTTTGAGCGTAGCGAGTTTATGAAATCCCTTAGGCTAAGGCCTATATTCAAAATTTACAACCTCTTTTTAAAATCTCACTGCCACCTTTAGAAGGCTAATTTGCTTCTTACCAGACCACCAATGCCATATAAAAAAGGCGCAGATTTCTCTACGCCTTTGGTATTTTAACTATGATTTCTAAGCAATCTTCCTTTTCCCTATGCTTATACTGAGCTTTTATTCCACTCTTATCCATAATTTGCTTTAACGTGTTTGTTATTATTTTAGGATTTATAGACCATCTATACTTACTCTCTTCATCAATATCTATATCTTCGTTATCTAACATACTTTCTATCAACTGCTCTGTTTTCTTTACACTAAGTCCTTTTGTTACTATCTTCTCTATTACTTCAAATTGTAGTTCCTCTGTAGGAAGCTTTAATAGTGCTCTTGCATGTCTTTCTGTAAGGTCATTTTCTAGTAAGCATAATTTTATATTGTCACTAAGCTTTAATAATCTTAATTTATTAGCTATTGTTGATTGCTTTTTACCTATTTTGCTAGCAAGCTCCTCTTGGGTAAATTCATGATCTCTTATTAGGTTATGATAACCTTCAGCCTCTTCAATATAACTTAAGCCTTCTCTTTGAAGGTTTTCTATAAGTGCTAGAACTGCTGATTCAGTATCTGTTAAGTTTACTACTATTGCTGGAATCTCTGTTAATCCAGCTAACTGAGATGCACGAAGTCTTCTTTCCCCTGCAACTAATTCGAACCTATCTCCCATTCTTCTAACGGTAATAGGCTGAAGTACTCCATATTCTCTTATAGACTCTGAAAGCTCCATTAATGCCTCTTCACTAAAAAATTTACGTGGCTGATAAGTATTCTGTCTCACTTGTATTATTGGAACATTTATAACTTCTCTTTCAGCCTTCATTTCCATATCACTCTACCTCTTTACAAATTATTTTATAATTTCAATCAAAATATAAGGTGTAGAGAAGATACTCCACACTTCCTATTTATTCCTTTATTATATTATAATGCCTTATACCTATATTTTCTATATAATTCATGTTTTCCCTTCCAAATATGATAAAAATTTTATCATAAATCCCTATATTAACTAAATATATTGTCTATAAACCATATAAAAAAACAGCCTCATACCTAATGTGTATAAAACTGTTTTCTAAAATTTTATTATATTTCTATAGTGGTTTTTTATCTATTTGTTTTGGAACCCTTGGGAATCTAGCCTCTGTTGATTTATGCTTTTCTACAACTATTAAGTTATGCTTTATATCTTCCCCAGGTATTGTTGTTTCTATTATTTCTCTGCACTTTCCACCTAAAGTCCCTACTGCATTTCTAGCATCATTAAGTTCATCATATCCTGAAGGTCCCTTTAATGCAACGAAATGTCCTCCTACCTTAACAAATGGCATACAATATTCTGATAGTACTCTCATATTTGCAACAGCCCTTGCTGTAGCTATATCATACTTTTCACGAAGGGTCTTATCACGTCCACCGTCCTCTGCTCTCATGTGGACACATTTTACTCCCTCAAGTCCAGCTTCATTACATACTGTTTCTAGGAACTTAATTCTTTTATTAAGTGAGTCTAGTAGTGTTAGCTTAATATCTGGACGAATTATCTTAAGTGGAATACCAGGAAATCCTGCCCCTGTTCCAACATCAATAACCGTTGCTCCCTCTTCTATAACATTTGACTTAAGTATTGCAATTGAATCTATAAAGTGTTTCTTTATAACTCCCTCATCATCTGTTATAGCTGTTAGATTAATCTTTTCGTTCCATTCTTGAAGTAGGTTTTTATATGTCATAAACTGCTTAACCTGTTCATCTGTAAGATCTACTCCATATATGGCTGCTCCCTCTTTAAGCATGTTTTCTATCATAAACTATTCTCCTTGCTTAGTATCTAAATTTGGTCTTTTTCTTCTTACTTGTTCTAAGTGTATAAGTAGAACTGATATATCCGCTGGAGATACACCTGAAATTCTTGAAGCTTGACCTATATTTTCAGGTTTTACTGCTTTAAGCTTTTGCTTAGCCTCAAGTCTTAACCCTGATATATCATCAAAATCTATATATTCAGGAATCTTCTTCTTTTCAAGTTTTCTATGTGATTCTACTTGTTCTATTTGCTTGTCTATATAGCCTTTGTATTTAACTTGAATTTGTACTTCCTCTTGAATGCTTAGTGGAAGGCTAACATCGCTATCATCTAGCATTCTCACCATACTATAGGTAATTTCAGGTCTTTTTAAAAGTTCATAAAGTGATATTCCTGTTTTTAATGGTGAGCTGTTATTTTCCTCAAGTATTTTGTTTCTCTCTTCATTTGGTCCTATTGTAGTTGACTTAAGACGCTCTATTTCAGTTTCTATCATTTGTTTTCTTTCTGTGTACTTTTCCCATCTATAATCATCTACAAGGCCTATTTCTCTACCCTTTTCAGTAAGTCTAAGGTCTGCATTATCCTGTCTAAGGATTAATCTATATTCTGCTCTTGATGTTAGCATTCTATAAGGTTCATTAGTACCCTTTGTTACTAAATCATCTATAAGAACTCCTATATAAGCATCTCCTCTGTCTAGAATAAGTGGTTCCATTCCCTTAACCTTAAGTGCTGCATTAACCCCTGCTATAAGCCCTTGAGCTGCAGCTTCCTCATATCCTGATGTTCCGTTTATCTGTCCACCGAAGAATAGGTTCTCATATGACTTAATTTCTAGTGAAAGGTTAAGTTGGACTGGATCTATACAATCATATTCTATAGCATATCCTGATCTCATTATTTCACAATTTTCAAGTCCCTCTACACTTCTAATCATCATTTCTTGTATGTCCTCTGGGAATGATGATGATAGTCCTTGAATATATACTTCCTCTGTATTTCTTCCCTCTGGTTCTAGGAATACTTGATGTCTTTCCTTATCTGGGAATCTCATAACCTTATCCTCTATTGATGGACAATATCTAGGACCTACCCCTTCAATTGTTCCGTTATACATTGGGGATTTATCTATATTATCAGTTATAATCTTGTGAGTACCTGCATTAGTGTATGTTAAATAACACTGTACCTGATCCATATTGCACTCTTCATTTAGGAATGAGAAAGGAATAACCCTTTCATCTCCTGGTTGAGGAATAACCTTTGAATAATCTATAGTACTAGCCTTAATTCTAGCTGGAGTTCCTGTTTTAAATCTTCTAAGTTCTATTCCCATTTCCTTAAGATTCTCTGAAAGGAAGTTAGATGAAGCCATACCATTTGGTCCACTTAGGTACTGAACATCTCCTACTATAATCGTACTTCTTAGGTATGTTCCTGTAGTTATAACAACCGCATCTCCATATATAGCTGGTACAGTTCTAGTTTTAACTCCTATAACCTTATTCCCATCTAATATAAGAGACATAACCTCATCTTGCTTAACCTCAAGGTTTTCTTGTCTTTCAATTGCATACTTCATTCTTTGTTGGTATGCGAATTTATCAGCCTGTGCTCTAAGTGAATGAACCGCTGGTCCCTTTGATGTATTAAGCATTTTAGATTGTATATATGTTTCATCTATATTTTTACCCATTTCTCCACCTAGGGCATCAACTTCACGAACTAAATGTCCCTTAGCTGTTCCTCCAATTGATGGATTACAAGGCATGTATGCTATGCTATCTAAATTTATAGTTAATATAAGTGTTTTAAGTCCCATACGTGCTGAAGCAAGCCCTGCTTCACATCCTGCATGACCTGCACCTACAACTATAACGTCGTACTTCTTTCCTTTGTACATATTTCTCACCTTACTTTCCTATACAAAAATCACTAAATATCTTATCTAATATATCCTCTGAATAAGCTTCACCTGTTATTTCTCCAAGCTTTAGGTATGCATCTTTAAGTTCAACAGATGCCATATCAAGTGGCATACTCATGTTTAGTGTGTTATACCCTGCCTCAAGACTTTCCTTAGCCTTAAGTAATACATCTCTATGTCTAACATTTGTTATATAAACATCACTAATAGATATGCTACCACTGTTAACAAGGTTTGCTATTTTATCCTTAACCTCTTCTATACCCTCTTCAGTATTTACAGATGTATATACTATAGAAGTGTCATTAAATCTTTCTTTAATGTAGCCTAAATCAAGTTCTCCCTTAAGGTCCATTTTGTTAATGATAACTATAACCTTCTTACCATTAACAAATTCTATTATCTCCTTGTCCTCTTCCTCAAGAGCACGTGAGTTATCAAGCATTAAAATAACAAGGTCTGACTTTTCGATGTATTCCTTGCTTTTCTCAACTCCTATCTTCTCAACTACATCCTCTGTTTCTCTTATACCTGCAGTGTCTACAAGCTTTACAGGAATGCCTTTTATATTAACATACTCCTCGATAACGTCTCTAGTGGTACCTGGAATATCTGTAACAATGGCTCTTTTCTCCTGTAAAAGTGTGTTAAGAAGGGAAGACTTCCCTACATTTGGCTTACCTACAATTATAGTGTTTAAGCCCTCTCTATATATTTTCCCTGCATTTGAGTTATTAATAAGTGTGTTAACATCTGATATAACCTCACTTATAGCTACTTTAACCTTATCAGATATAACATCCTCTATATCATCCTCTGGAAATGCAACAGCAGCCTCAATGTGTGCCAAAGCATCTAAAAGCTTAGCTGAAACTTCCTTAACTTTCTTAGAGGTTTTACCCTGTGACTGTTCAAGAGCTATCTTTGCACTTTCATCTGTTTTACTTCTTATAAGGTCAATAACAGCCTCTGCCTGAGATAGGTCTATTCTACCGTTTAGAAAGGCCCTCTTGGTAAACTCACCAGCTTCAGACATTCTCGCACCGCTTTTTAATACAGTTTCAAGAACATTTCTAACTGAAACTACACCACCGTGGCAGTTAATCTCAACAACATCCTCTCTAGTATAGGTCTTTGGACCCTTCATATATATAACAATAGCCTCATCAACC
The DNA here is from genome assembly GCF_001047375.1 of Clostridium cylindrosporum DSM 605. Lineage (NCBI taxonomy): Bacteria > Bacillati > Bacillota > Clostridia > Eubacteriales > Clostridiaceae > Clostridium > Clostridium cylindrosporum. The sequence goes on along the minus strand of NZ_LFVU01000026.1, from coordinate 15,405 downwards.
TGCTCATTAGTTTCAGGATCATATATATATCCATACTTTACAGTATGGCTTTCAAAATTCTCAAAAGCTTTCCCACTCTTTAATTTAAACACTTTACTTAATATATTAAGGGAATCACTCCCTGACATTCTTACAATACCTATTCCACCCTCCCCTGGGGCAGTTGAAATAGCAGCAATAGTATCATCTAAAAACATACTAACACCTCTCAATTAAAATCATTATTACATTATATCAAAAAACCTTTTATTCACATAAATTTCATCATATTTATGAAAATTTATATTTATGCATCAACCTATCTTAATAGTTTATCCTAAACTCACATAATCTATAATTTAAAGTTATCCACATAGTCTATAATAAATTATAAAATAGAATTTATCCACAGAATATTAATTTAAAATAAAAATATATATTTTATAAAAGTTATACACAGGCTATTTAAATTCTAAATAATAATATAAAATACCTACTTATCCACAGGAAAACAAGCTATATTTCCTTAAATTACTAGCAAAAAATATCATAAATTACTGCTACCTGCAGCTATATTACTTACATAAATCTACTATATCTTTAAATAAATACTCCTAATTCTAAAGCTATTTTTAATGCATTTCTTATTGGTCTGTAGGGCCTGGTTTCTTTGCAATTAGTGCTGGCTCAGGCTAAATCAGTGGAGACAAAAACTAGGGATTCTAACTTTCATAAATACCATTAGTCTTAGATAGTTCATATGTTTGAGCCCTAGCGAGTTTATGAATTATCTTAGGCTAAGGGTATTTGTGAAAGTTAGAATCCCTGTTTGAAGTACTCGTCGATTTAGTCTCAGCCACCATTAATTACAACACCACCACCCCTACATCAAAAGATATAAAAAAGCCGCTTAATCCTAAGCGGCTTTAAAATCTATATTTACTTAACTTATATCCAATCTTGCTTTAACAAATCCTTTAGGAAAATCATATTCTCTCTGCCAATTTTATCAGCTATATTCTTTACTATAGTTTCCTTAAGCATTTTATTCTTCATATAATACTTTTCTCCAAGCCTTGTGAGTCTAAGACACTTATCCCTATTATTATTCTCTACATTGTGTATTTCAATAATGCCCTTAGACTTTAAAGTCTTAATGCACTTATGGGTTGCCTGTCTACTTATATCAATGCTATGGGCTACCTCTGCGATTGTTGGCTGGCTTCCATATGCCATTGAAATGATAAACCATTCGGAATTGGTAATAGAGATGCTACTTTCATCATTCCACATATCTTCGCTAAGCTTCCTTAAACTCATATGTTTTTCACTAATTAAATCTATTAAATCAATATTATGTATTGGTATATTCATATTTATTTATCTCCCATCTAGAGGTTTTATAACACATAATTTATTGATGATTTCCATCCTAAGTGGGAGTATATACTTAAAGTTTTAAAATGTCAACTAAGTTGACAAAATATTTTTAATATGTTACTCTTAAATCGTCAACTAAGTTGACAATTAAAAGGAGGTTGAATATATGTTTGATCAAGGCGACTATGTTATGTACCCATTTCATGGGGTATGTAGTATTGATGAAATAAGTGAACAGGTGATAGGGAAAGTTAAAAGGAACTACTATATACTGCATCCAATTCACGAAGCTAATTCAACCATAATGACCCCTGTTGATAATGCTAAAGTAAACCTCAGGGCAATCATATCTTATGAAGAAGCAAATGAAGTGCTTAATTCTATACCAAATATAAATATGACATGGACTGTAGATAGAAATGCAAGAAATAATGAGTTCTCACAGATCATAAAGGAAGTAAATCCTAATGAATTAGCAAAGCTAATTTGCCTTCTTACTGCAAAGAAATCAGAAGCAAAACTTTTAGGTAAGAAATTTTCTGAATCTGATGATAAAGTCCTATCTTCTGCTAAGAAGCTACTTTTCTCAGAATTATCAATGTCATTAAATACAAATTTAGATGTAGTAAAAAGCGAATTTTCTAAAAGAATTAACGTTGAAAGCTAGTATTAGGCTCTTTTTGCAGGTTAGAAGTTCTGTTAAATCACTATAGATTTAACACAAATGCTTCTACTTGCAATGTTAAAGCCCACTAATCTAATATAAACTAAAATCCCTTGAGATATAAATCAACGACTTTTCACATCAATATATACTTACTTATTTGACTTTATATAGTACTTTCCTAAAGGAAAACTTCCAAATAGATATTCCCTATTTCCATTGGTATATGTCTAATCTATAATTATATTATTTTTCTCATATATAATTCCGCTTACTACTCCAGTGCAGTTCTTAAATTGTAATTTAATAGTTTTAATAGTGATGGATTAGAAGAGAGTGAATCTCTTAATACTATTTCTTATAACAAGACTAATACATATGGAACATATCTAGTTAAATCTAATAAATATATCTCTCCTAAAAAGTTTCAATTTGAAGGTAGATAAGTAAGATAAAAGGGCTGCTTCATTTCCTATGAAGCAGCCCTTTTATCTATTTTTTAAGCTCTATAACAACCTTTCTAAAAGGTTCTTCACCTTCGCTCTTAGTTGATATTAGCTTATTTCCTTGAAGTGCTGAGTGAATAACTCTTCTTTCATATGGGTTCATAGGCTCTAGCGTAATGCTTTGACCTGATTTCTTAACCCTTGATGCAAGCTTATTAGCAAGTCTTATAAGAGTTTCTTCTCTCTTCTTTCTGTAGTTTTCTGTGTCTAAAACTACTCTTTTATATTTATCATCCTTGTTTTCTTTGTTAACTACAAGGCTTAGTAGATATTGAAGAGCATCTAATGTCTCTCCTCTACGGCCTATTAGTATTCCCATGTCTGGGCCTACTAAGTTAACCTTTAATGTGTCCCCTTTGTCCTCAGCATGAATTTCACACATTACATTCATGTTGTTAAGTACATCCCTTAGGAACTTTTTTGCTAGTACCTCATAGTCTATAGCCTTAACTTTCTCCGCATTGCTACATATAGCCTCTTCTTTACCTTCGGCTTTATTACTTTTTGATTTAAGAGAAATTATTATCTTAGCTGGCTTTACCCCTATAAATCCTAGAAAACCTTTACTTGGTTGTTGAAGAACTTCATATTCAATGTCTTCTTTCTTTACTGAAAGTTCCCTAATAGCATTTTCAATAGCTTCTTCAACGCTTTTTCCTTCAAATTCTAAAGTTTTCATGAGACCCTTCACCACCTTTTACTCTACAACCTTACCATCTTTATTATCATCTTTGAGCTTTTGGCTCTCTTCCGTTCTTTTCTTTTTTACTGGCTTATCAGCTTTATTTAATTCTTCACTTGATTCAGCCTTTTTCTTCTTTTTCTTTTTGTATTCTTCACGTTTAGCAGCTTTCTCCTCTGCTTCCTTAGCTAATCTTTCCTCTTCTTTAGCCTTCTTTATAGCATCTTCCTTAGCCTTTTCCTTTTCAAGATACTTATTAACCATAAGTGTTTGTACCATTTGGATTACACTACTTGATATAAAGTATATTGCAAGAACCGCTTTATAGTTGATACAGATAAATAAGAATACAATTGACATTGTAATACCCATTTTGTTTTGCATCTTTTTTTGCTCTTCATCCATGTTCTTAGATGTAACTTTTATGCTTACATATTGTAGAACTGCTGTTAGTACTGGTAATATATAAAAGTTATCTGGCTTTGCAAGGTTCTTTATCCATAGAAATGGTACACCATTGAAACCGTGATATGATGAAAGAACTGTAAACATTGCAATGAAAATTGGCATTTGAACAAATAATGGTAGACATCCCTTAAATGGATTTACACCTAACTCTTTATATAGCTTTATTTGTTCTTCTTGAAGCTTCTTTGGGTCATTTTTATACTTTTCCTGAAGTTCCTTCATCTTAGGCTGGACTTCACTCATTCCCTTAGTGCCCTTTTGCTGGTAAACAAATAAAGGAAGCATTATTGTTTTAAGTATAAGTGTGTAAATCACTATGTCTAAAACATATCCAAATCCTAAATTAGTAACTCCAATTGACTCTACAAGGTTATGTATTATGTCAAAAAATCCTGTTAGCAAATTATTTAATGCGCCCAATCAAACAAACCTCCTTTAAGGTACAGGGTCATATCCCCCTTTATTAAATGGATGACACCTTAAAATTCTCTTTATAGTCATAAAAGCGCCACGAATAGCGCCATATTTTTCGATAGCCTCAATTCCATAACTAGAACAAGTAGGATAAAATCTACAACTAGGTGGCTTAAGAGGTGATATATATTTTTGATAGGTTCTTATTAAGCCTATAAATAGTTTTCTTAATAACATAGGCATTATTCCTTTGGAATTATCCCTGATTTCCTCATAAGGTGTTTCATAGCGCTCTCTACTTTATTGTAGTCAGCTGATGCGGATCTTTGTCTAGCTATAAAAATAAAGTCGTATCCTTTATTAAAGGATTCGCTATTAACTCTATAACTTTCTCTGATAAGTCTTTTAACTTTGTTCCTAATAACGCTATTTCCTACCTTCTTACTAACTGATATCCCTACTCTATTAATATCCTTCTTATTTTTAAGAGTATATAGAACAAGAGTATCATTACTAATAGATTTTCCTCTATTATATATATATCTAAAATGAGAATTTCTTTTTATTCTTTCTTCACTTTTCATTAAAATCCTCTTTCTAATAGTTAAAATAAAAATAAAATATAGAAAAAGGCCACAAAAAAAGCGGCCTTAAGCAGATAGTTTTTTTCTACCTTTTCTTCTTCTCTTCTTTAGAATGATTTGTCCAGCGTGAGACTTCATTCTCTTTCTGAATCCGTGTTCCTTACTTCTTTGTCTTTTCTTAGGTTGGTAAGTTCTTAGCATTCGAAAACACCTCCTTTTATATAATGCGGTTTCTGTTCAAACCGTACTTTCCCATTAAAATAAGATTACTATAAAGATTATATAGTTATAGGCCTAAACTGTCAAGAAATAGATATATTGTTGATATTAATTATCCCCAGGCTGTTTTTTTTGTGGATAATTGTTGATACATATTTAAAGTTTTGATAAGATAATAATACACTGTGAATAACTTTTAAATATATGTTGATATTAATCAAGTTATTCACATTCTGTGGATAAACCTGTTAATATCTTTTGGATTTTGGTAACTACTTATTATTTTTTTGCCTTTTTTTAAGGTTTTAACCTATGTTAATATTGTTGTTAGTAACTATGTTAATAATTCTAATATATTTTTAATTCTTTAAAAGTTATTAACATACTAACATCCTGTTTATAATTTTTATCCATATTGTCAACATTTAAGAAATATATAGAGATACTTGTTGATAAACCTGTTAATAAATATTATTTTTTAATATAGTAACTTTTAAATAATTTAAATTTAAAGGATAGGAGGCCATTCTATGGGAAACCCGCTTAGTGATTTATGGGATAAAACCACTAATATTATTAAATCTGAGTTAACTGAAGTAGGCTTTAATACATGGATTAGTCCAATAAAACCTCTAAAGATAACTCAAGATACATTATATATATCAGTCCAAAACGATTTTACTAAGGGAATTCTAGAGGCTAGGTATAAAGACCTTATAGCCAATGCTGTAAAATTAGTTTCCTCAAAAAAGTATGAAATATGCATTATACTTCCATCAGATGATATTTCAAAGGATTTAGTTTCTAAATCATCAGATGGCGTCCTAGGGGGAAGGGAGTCTACTGTAGAAGTAAAGGATAACTTTCCTACATCTACACTAAACCCTAAATATATATTTGATAGCTTTGTAGTCGGTAATAGTAACAGGTTTGCCCATGCAGCATCACTAGCAGTTGCTGAATCTCCTGCTAAGGCTTATAATCCTTTATTTCTATACGGAGGAGTTGGACTTGGTAAGACTCACCTTATGCATGCAATAGGGCACTATATACTAGATAGTAATCCTTCAGCTAGGGTTGAGTATGTTACTAGTGAGAAATTTACAAATGAACTTATAAACTCTATTAAGGATGATAAAAACGTAGAGTTCAGAAACAAGTACAGAAATGTAGATGTACTTCTTATTGACGATATTCAGTTCATAGCTGGTAAGGAAAGGACCCAAGAGGAATTCTTCCATACTTTTAATACTCTGCATGAGGCAAATAAGCAGATTATTATTTCTAGTGATAGACCTCCTAAGGAAATCCCAACCTTAGAGGATAGGTTAAGATCAAGATTTGAGTGGGGACTTATAGCGGATATTCAAGCACCTGATTTTGAGACTAGAATAGCTATACTTAAGAAAAAGGCGGATTTAGAAGGACTTGATATCTCTAATGATGTTATGGTTTATATAGCTAATAAAATAGTTGCAAATATAAGAGAACTTGAGGGGGCACTAATTAGAATAGTTGCTTACTCTTCACTTACAAATGCAGATATAAGTGTAGACCTTGCATCTGAAGCTCTTAAGGATATTATCTCTAATAAAACATCAAAGCAAATTACAGTTAACCTAATTCAGGAAGTAGTAGGAAACTACTATAATCTAAGGGTTGAAGACTTTAAATCTAAGAGAAGAACTAAAAATGTAGCATATCCTAGACAAATTGCAATGTATATAGCAAGAAAGCTTACAGACCTTTCCCTTCCTAAGATAGGAGAAGAGTTTGGTGGGCGTGATCATACTACTGTAATTCATGCATATGAGAAAATTTCTAACATGCTTGAAAAAGATGATAGTCTTAATGATACAATTGATAATCTTATGAAAAAAATACAGAAAAATAACTAACATTTTATATTTAATAACTTGGGCATATAATGTGGACAACTAATTTTTATGATTTTTGATGTTTATAATGTGGATAAAGTGTACATAATGATATACAAGTTATCCACATATATTTTTTGATAAGAACCTTATGTATCAATGGACTTAAAGATTATCCACTTATCAACAGCCCCTACTACTACTACTACTAATATTTTTATATATATTAAATAATAATAAAGATAAATCTAACCTGTGGACAAAGGAGGATTTTATATATGTGGTTTACGTGTAAAAAAGAAATATTACAAGAGGGAATTAATATAGCCTCTAGAGCAGCATCTAACAAAACAACTTACCCTATTCTTGAGGGGATACTTATAAGAGCGATTGATGGAAAGGTAATTCTTACAGCAACAGATCTTGATTTCGGTATAGAAACGAACATAGATGCACAGGTAACTGAACCTGGAACTATCGTTATTAATTCAAAGCTTTTCCAGGACCTTATTAGAAAGCTACCAAATGAGGACATTACACTAAGAGTTAGTGATAGAAACGTTAATATATCATGTAAAAACTCTGAATTTAATATTGTTGGAACATCACCTGAGGACTTTCCATCACTTCCTCTTATAAATGAAAATACAATGTATGAGCTTTCAGAGGATATACTTAAAAATATGATTAAACAAACTATTTTTGCTGTAGCTCAAGATGAAACTAGACCTATCTTTACAGGAATATTATTTGAAGTTAAGGAAAGCATGTTAAGTTTTGTTGCTCTTGATGGGTATAGATTAAGTATCAAGAAGGAAAGACTAGATGGTGCAAGTGATATTAATGCTGTAATACCAGGAAAAGCACTTAGTGAAATATCTAAGATACTAGATATTAAAGGGGAAAAGGTTAAGATAACATTTACTCCTAACCATATACTGTTTAATCTTGAAGGAACAAAGGTTATATCTAGACTTCTAGAGGGAGACTTTATTAATTACAGACAAATAATTCCTGATGAGTATAGTCTAAAGGTTAACGTTGATAGAGGAGAGCTTCTACACAGTATAGAAAGAGCATCACTTTTATCTAGAGAGGGTAAAACAAACCTTATAAGATTCGACATAAAAGATAATAGTATTATTATTACTTCAAATTCACAGCTAGGAAATGTATGTGAAAAGGTTGATGTTGAAACTCAAGGTGATGATATAAAAATAGCATTTAATGCTAAGTACTTCCTTGATGCCCTTAGAATTATTGAAGCAGACAACATAATACTGGAACTTTCAACTAGTGTAAGTCCATGTATAGTTAAGAAATGTGATAATGAGGATGAGGACTTTATTTATCTAGTATTACCAGTTAGAGATGCTAGTATTAAGTAAGTGATATTTTAAAATAAAATAAAAATATTTAGTATAGGACCACCTGCATGCAGGTGGTTCCTCTTAGTACAAGGAGGATATAACATGAACAAAGTAGAAATAAGCACAGAATTCATTAAATTAGACCAATTTCTAAAGTGGGTAGCTATTGCAGATAATGGAGTAGTTGCTAAGGCAATAATAGCGGATGGAATGATTAAGGTTAATTCAGAAGTTTGTACAATGAGAGGCAAGAAGCTTAGAAAGGGCGATATAGTAGAAGTTGAAGGAGTGGACTCTTTCGAAATATGTTAATCTAGGTGAATAAAATGTACGTTAAAAACCTTCAAGTTAAAAACTATAGAAATTACGATAATATTAATATAAACTTAAGTAAAAGCTTAAACATATTTCTTGGAGAAAATGCACAAGGAAAAACAAATCTAGCAGAGGCAATATATTTCTTAAGTTCTTTAAAATCCCATAGGACATCAAAAAACAAAGATATTATTGCGTGGAATAAGGATGACACATACATTAAAGCCGTAGTAAGTAGGCTTTACGGAGAGGATGTACTGGAGATTCTTATATCAAGCAAGGAAAAGAATTATATAAAGGTAAATGGAGTTAAGGCTACTAAAGCATCCGAGGTGCTTGGTAGGCTTAATGTTGTTATGTTTTCACCTGAGGACTTAAAACTTGTTAAGGAGGGTCCTGTTTTAAGGAGGAAGTTCCTGGATTTTGAGTTAAGTCAAATAAGGCCTAAGTATCATTATTTGATTAATAGATACAACAAAATACTAAATCAAAGAAATAACCTATTAAAATCTTTGCAATTTTCAAGGGACATGATAAGTACCCTAGATGTATTTACAGATCAGCTAATAGAGGCTGCATGTGACATTATGATTATGAGGCGAGATTTTCTTATTAAGATATCAGAAATATCAAAACTTATTCATAATAAAATTACAAGTGGTACAGAGGAGCTTGAAATAGAATACATCTGTGATGTTAAGGATTTTCAAAGTAAGGAAGACATAAAGACTTCTCTTGAAAAAAAATTAAAGGATAAAAGAAAGTCTGAAATAAAAAAGGGATATACACTAGCAGGTCCACACAGAGACGATATAATGATTAAAATAAACGGAATAGACGTTAGAAGCTTTGGTTCACAGGGTCAGCAAAGAAGTGCAGCTTTATCTTTAAAGCTTTCAGAGATAGACATTATAAATAGCATTACAGGTGAGTATCCTGTTCTTATATTAGATGATGTATTATCAGAATTAGATGAGAATAGGCAAAGATACCTAATAGATAATCTAAATCATGTACAAACAATATTAACATGTACAAGCGGTAGTGATGTTGATATGTTCAGCAGTGAAGACAAAAATGTATTCTTTGTAAGTAATGGAAACCTAAGTATAGGACAATGATTACTTTAATATGGTATAATCGATTAATGATTAATTTTTAAGGAGGAAGGAATATGTTCCTGCATCTTGGAGAAAATGTTGTAATTCCACAGAAAGAAGTTATAGCCATATTAGACATTGAGTCTGTTAATAGTATAGATAGTAATAAGTTCATGAGAATATCTGATGAAGAGGGCTTTGTTAAGAGAATAAACAAAGAAAAACCAAAGTCTATAGTACTCACTGAAAGAGACAAAAAGAGTATTATTTATTTATCACCTATATCATCAGTAACGCTTGTGAAGCGTAGTGATTTCAAAAGAGAAATGAATAGTTTAATAAATTTAAAACCAGGTAAGTAGTTTAGGTTAAGGAGGTAGCTTTTGGTGGATAATGAACAAAATTACGGTGCCAGTGAGATCCAGGTATTAGAGGGTCTTGAGGCAGTTAGAAAAAGACCAGGAATGTATATTGGAACTACAAGTAGTAGAGGTCTTCATCACTTAGTATATGAAATTGTAGATAACTCAATAGATGAAGCCTTAGCGGGATACTGCGATAATATAGAAGTTTCAATACTAAAGGATAACATTATAAGAGTTAGAGACAATGGTCGTGGAATACCAACAGGAATGCATCCTAAGATGAATAAACCTGCAGTTGAAGTTGTATTTACAGTTCTTCATGCTGGAGGTAAATTTGGAGGGGGAGGATACAAGGTATCAGGTGGTCTTCATGGAGTTGGAGCATCTGTTGTTAATGCCCTTTCAGAATACTTAGAAGTTGAGGTTAGAAGAGACGGAAAGGTACATAACCAAAGATACGAAAGAGGAATGGTTATGCACGATATGAAGGTAACAGGTGAGTCTAAGACTACAGGAACAATAGTTACCTTTAAGCCTGACGCAGAAATATTTGAAACTCTTGAATATGAATATGACATACTAGCACAAAGACTTAGAGAACTTGCATTCCTAAATAAGGGAATAAGAATAACTATTAGGGATGAGAGAGAAGAGGAAGTTCGTGAGGAAGTTTTCCATTATGAAGGTGGACTAAGAGAATTTGTTAAGTATGTAAACAGAAAGAAAGACGTTGTACATGAAGAGCCTATATATATCGAAGGCCTTAAGGATGACGTTATGGTTGAAATATCACTTCAGTACAACACTGGATATACTGAAAATATACTATCATTTGCAAATAACATAGATACAACTGAAGGTGGAACACATGTGGTAGGATTTAAGTCTGCCCTTACTAGAGTTGTTAATGACTATGCAAGAAAGTATAACATTCTAAAGGAAAGTGAAAAGAACCTTTCTGGTGAGGATACTAGAGAAGGTATAACAGCTATCATATCAGTTAAGGTAACTGAACCTCAGTTTGAAGGTCAAACTAAAACTAAACTTGGTAACTCAGAGGTTAGAGGTATAGTTGAAAATATTTGTGGGGATAAGATATCAAGCTTCCTTGAAGAAAATCCTCATGTTTCAAAGATAATAATTGAAAAGTCACTAATGGCTTCTAGAGCTAGAGAAGCTGCTAGAAAAGCAAGAGAACTTACAAGACGTAAAAATGTACTTGATAGTATGAGTTTACCTGGTAAGCTTGCTGACTGTTCTGAAAAGGATCCTAAGCTTTGTGAAGTTTATCTAGTTGAGGGAGACTCAGCGGGTGGTTCAGCTAAGCAGGGAAGAAGTAGAGCTTTCCAAGCTATCCTACCACTAAGAGGTAAGATACTAAATGTTGAAAAGCAAAGAATAGATAAGATACTAGTTTCAGATGAAATCAAAAACATGATTACAGCATTTGGCGCTGGAATCGGTGATGAGTTCGATGTTTCAAAAATTAGGTATGACAAAATAATAATTATGACAGACGCGGATGTTGACGGTGCTCATATTAGAACATTACTTTTAACATTCTTCTTCAGATATATGAGACCACTTATAGACGAAGGTCATGTATATATAGCACAGCCACCACTATATAAGTTATCTAAGGGTAAAAACATGTGGTATACCTACAGTGATGATGAGCGTGATGCAAAGCTTGATGAGATAGGTAGAGAAGGCGTAGAAATCCAAAGATACAAAGGTCTTGGAGAAATGAATGCAGAACAACTTTGGGATACAACAATGAACCCTGATACTAGAACACTTCTTAGAGCTACAGTAGCTGATGCTATAGCAGCTGATGATATATTCTCAGTACTTATGGGTGATAAGGTTGAGCCAAGACGTGAGTTCATAAAAGAAAATGCTAAGAGAGTTCATAACCTTGATATATAAACAAAAGTTTTAGATTTAAATTGATTAAGTACTCAATCTAAATCTTAGAAATCGTTGTCCAGGAACAGGGCGTATCTTTATTCCTAGAATAGGTATATTGAGATGCTAGTAGTTGGATAAACTAAAGAGGTGAAAAATTAATGGATGAAATTAGAGATAAGATAATAGATAGGGATATAGCAGAGGAAATGCAAGAATGCTATATTGACTATGCTATGAGTGTTATCGTAGGAAGAGCACTACCGGATGTTAGAGATGGATTAAAGCCTGTTCATAGAAGAATTCTTTATTCAATGCATGAACTAGGAATTTATTATGATAAAAAACACAGAAAGTCTGCCAGAATCGTTGGAGACGTACTAGGAAAGTATCACCCTCATGGTGATACAGCGGTTTATGATGCAATGGTTAGACTTGCACAGGACTTCTCAACTAGATATCCATTAGTAGATGGACATGGGAACTTTGGGTCAGTTGACGGTGACTCCGCAGCTGCTATGCGTTATACAGAAGCAAAAATGTCAAAGATAGCTATGGAAATTCTTCGTGATATCAATAAAGATACAGTTGATTTTGCAGACAACTTTGACGGAAGTGAAAAGGAGCCTAAAGTGCTTCCTTCAAGATTCCCAAACCTATTAGTTAATGGGTCAAGTGGTATAGCAGTAGGTATGGCAACTAACATGCCTCCACATAACCTTGGAGAAATAATAGATGGAACTGTAATGGTTATAGATGACCCTGAGGTTACAGTTAAGGATATAATGACTAAGGTTAAGGGGCCAGACTTCCCAACTGCAGCAACTATTCTTGGACGTGAAGGAATTAGAAGTGCATACGAAACAGGTAGAGGAAGAATAATAGTTAGAGCTAAGGCTGAAATTGAAGAGGAAAAGGGAAGACACAAGATAGTAGTAACTGAGCTTCCGTACCAAGTTAATAAGGCTAAGCTTATAGAAAATATAGCAGCTCTTGTTAAGGAGAAGAAGATAGAGGGAATATCAGACCTTCGTGATGAATCAGATAGAGATGGTATGAGAATTGTTATAGAACTTAAAAGGGATGCTAACTCAAGTGTTGTACTTAACCTTCTTTACAAGCATACTAAAATGAGAGATACATTTGGTGTTATAAACCTTGCTCTTGTAAATGGTGAACCTAAGGTACTTAACCTAAAGGAACTTATAGTTCATTATTTAGACCACCAAAAGGAAATCATAAGAAGAAGAAGCCAGTTTGACCTTAACAAAGCAGAGGCTAGAGCTCATATACTAGAGGGACTTAGAATAGCACTTGATCATATTGATGAAGTTATTAAGGTTATTAGAGCTTCTAAAACAACAGAAATTGCTAGAAATGCACTTATGGAAAACTTTGCTCTTTCAGAGAGACAAGCTCAAGCAATTCTTGATATGAGACTTCAAAGACTAACTGGACTAGAGAGAGAGAAGATAGAATCAGAATATAATCAACTTATGGAAACAATAGCCTATCTTAAGGCAGTACTTGCAAGTGAAAAAATGGTTCTAGATATAATTAAAGAAGAACTTCTTGAAATTAGATCTAAGTATGCTGATGAAAGAAGAACATCTATAGAAAATAATATAGATGAAATTAATATAGAAGACCTTATAGATGAGGAAGACGTAGCTGTAACTATTACACATGCAGGTTACATCAAGAGACTTCCAAGTGATACTTATAAGAGTCAAAAAAGAGGGGGACGTGGTATACAAGGTCTTGCAACTAGGGAAGATGACTTTGTTGAAAACCTATTTATCACATCAACTCATGATAATATACTATTCTTTACTAACCTTGGACGTGCATACAAGCTTAAGGCATATGAAATTCCAGAAGCAGGTAGAACAGCTAAGGGAACTAATATAGTTAATATACTTCCACTTCAACCTCAAGAAAAAATAGAAACAGTTATAACTATTAAAGAGTTTGAAGAGGATAAGACCCTTGTATTCGCAACGCGTAAGGGTGTAATTAAAAAGTCAAAGCTAACTGAATTTGCAACAATAAGAAAAACAGGTATAAATGCTATAACACTTAGAGAAGATGATGAACTTATAAGTGTTAAGCTTACAGACGGAACTAAGAATATAACAATAGTAACTAGAAACGGATACTCAATAACATTTAAGGAAACAGATGTTAGATGTATGGGTAGAACAGCTTCAGGTGTTAAGGGTATAACTCTTAGAGAAGATGATATAGCTGTAAGTATGGAAATTGCAGAAGAAGGACATGACCTTCTAGTAGTTAGTGAAAATGGATTCGGTAAGAGAACAAGCTTTGAGAATTACACAGTACAAGGCAGAGGCGGAAAAGGTGTAATCACATATAAGGTAACTAAGAAAACAGGAATTATAATAAGCGCTAGAGCAGTTGAAAATAGCGACGAAATTATGATAATAAACAATAGCGGTATCATAATAAGACTTGAAGTTAGCGGAATATCTACAACAGGTAGAAATGCAATGGGTGTTACACTAATGAGAGCAGATGACGGTCAAAAGATAGTTTCTGTTGCAAAGGTTAATACAAATGATACTGATATAGATGATGATGAAATTCAAGAATAAATTTTTTAGACCACTTACAAATGTAGGTGGTCTTTTTTATTTATGGGGATTATAAGCTCTCTTTGAAGGTCTCGTCGGTTTACCTAAGCAATTAACTAATGAATCACCCTTATCTCACTAATTATCACAAATAACCACAATCTTATAAGGCGTTGTTTGTGCAGGAATACTTTTAGTAGTTGGTCCGTATACAACAATTAGGTTTCTATTTATAGGACACTTTGTAAACTCTTGTCCGTTTTCTAATATTACAGAAGTGTATGGAGCAATATTTAATTTAAGCATTCCATCACTACTTATTAGGTTACTATTAAAGTAATCTACCTTAACATTTTGATAATGTGTATTTTTAGCCATAATAAGAGCCCTATATTGTGGTGGATATATAAGAGGGACAGGTGCATTTCTATCATAAAACCCAGTTACTATATCCCCTACCTTTATCATTACATGATCTACAAAGTAAGTAGTTGGGGATACTATAAAATTAACTATTGAGTCATTATTATCAATAAGGGATACGAATTTGTAACATCCTAAGTCTTTTCCGCTTTGATTTATAGGGAAATCTTCTATAGACTTAACTCTACCTTGAAAAGAAGCATAGCTTTTCATTTAATTCCTCCATAATAAAAAATAATATACCTATATAGAATATTCATGTATAAGCCATTTTGTTAATATGTTTTACAACAACTTATTCTAGTGTGTCATAAGTAGTATATAAAAGAAAAAGGAAGTATATTAGAGAAATATAGGTAATATTTTCGATAAAATGGATATATTAAATGTATATAATAATATATAAATGGTAAGATATATCTTGTCGGAGCGAGAGCAAAGACAACTGAAACGAAATAAATTTAAAAAGTTTAAAAGTAAATGTTGACAAGTAAGTCAATTGCTGATAAACTAATCAAGTACTTTGGTCATTGAAAACTAAACAGTAACTATAGCGA